>NZ_BPQM01000052.1 GCF_022179245.1 Methylobacterium gregans | reverse complement strand
TCAAACTGGCGGTGAAGGGTTAAAGCCCGAATCGTTGCCCCGCCGCAGTCTTTCCGCGGGAGATGCAGGTACAAAAAGCCCGCCGCGGCGAGGCCGGGCGGGCTGAGTCTCGGGAGGAAACGCCCGCCGAAGCGGGGCACACGAAGCGCTTAGCAGTTGGTATGCCAGAAGCCGAGTGCGCTTCGGCACCTGTCACCGGACCGTCATCAGCGCCGCCAACTCGGCGGCCACGCTGTCGTAGTCGCGCAGGTGCACGCCATCGGGCGGAGCAGCCTGCGTGGTCAAGCCGGGCTCGCCGTTGCGGAGGCCTGCGAACGGATCGAAGAATCGACAAGAGAACCGACGTCCGCGCTGCTCACAGAGGCTGCGCAAAGCCGCCGTGTAGGTGTCGACCGCAGCCGGATCGCGGATCGCTGCCGCCTCCGGGCCGAGTGGTGGCACGGCGGCGACCAGCACCCTGTCCGCGTGCGCGCAGAGCCAGTCGAGGATACGAACCGCAGCAGCCTCGAACCCGCTCCGGGTTGCCTCCGACAGCGGATCTGCCCGACGCAGGATGTCGTTGGTGCCGACGAACAGCACGGCGGTGCCGGCCCGAGCACCGAACACTAACGCGTCGAGCTGCGCTGCGTAGCCGCGGGCCGAGGTGCCACCGATCCCACCGTTGACCACGGGCATCCACCGGGCGAGGGCGGTTCCGACGATCTCCGCGTGTGAGTTGCCGGCCAGGAACACGAACCCGGACGTTGCCTCCGCCAGCGCGGCTCGGATCGCCGGCAGGCGCCGGTCGAGGTGCTCCCGGGCTAATCGTAGGTTTCGCTGCGCCTGATCTTCGGCGCTGACCGCCGTGGTGGCGGCACAGGCAGCGCTGGCAGCGCCCGCAAGAAAGCCTCGGCGCGTCCCCCGACGCGATAGAAGCCGAGCGCAGCGATCGCCGGAGCTGTTCATCTGCCTTCCCGAGTTGCCAAACGCAGGAATTGGGGGAGTGATGCGCAGGAAAGTGCGCGGCGTTGCCAAAAACGCATCATCCTGCTTGTGCGAAAAGGAAGGGGCGTCTACAAGCGCGGGCCCGGACAGAAAAAAGGCCACTCCCATACAGGAGCGGCCCGAAAGTCTAGGGAGGAAACGCCCAGAAAGGGCAGTCGTGCCCGCGACGCCATCGCGTGCTCGACGGGGATCAATGTATCCCGTGCAGCGCAGCAAACAAGGCCGCAAGGCTCTCGCGTCGCACAAATTCGCTCGCTCAAGAACGACTGCGTGTGCCTGCGCACATCAGCGTCGCCGCTCCCCGCCTGCCCCCGATCCCAGGCATGCCTTCAGCTGCCGGTAGATGGCACGGTAGCGATGGGCCGACGTTGCCGCCTGTGAGGCCCGCCGCTGTCCCTCAGCGGCGGGCCTTCTGCGTCGATCGACAGCCCATCAGCGGGCGGTGGCCTCGGCGACGATCCGCGCAGCGGCCGGAGCGGCGGGCACCAGGCGCGGCGTGGTGGTCAGCTCGGACGCCGGCCGTACGGCCGCCGTGGCGCGAGCCTGATCGCGGTAGAGCGTGGGCGTGAGGTCGATGCGCTCGTCGGCCATCGCGCCGCCCGCCATCGTGGCGGCACCGAGGGCGGCGAGGATGAAGGGGCGAAGGGTCATGGTGCTGATCTTTCTCGTTCGGCAGGGCCGACGCCCTGTGTCGAGAGATCATGTGCGCCGCACTGCACCATCATTCAAACAGATGCGGTCGATTGCACGTATCGATCTGGTCAATGATATGGTTCGACCTTCATCTCTGGGGTGTGGATTCTAAGCCGTAAAACAGCTCGACCACGGCGCGCGTGGCTACCGCAGGACCAGCGCTGCAGGGGGAAGAAGGACCGACTCGCGTGCGGCCAGCTCGGCGGACCGGCTTGCCGGTGCACCTGCTACGCTGGTTGTGGCTGTGGCCTAGGGGCCGAAGCGGAGCAGCACAAGCATAAAGGCGAAACTCCGATGCCATCTCTCGGCCGGCCGCAATCGGCCTGGCCACCACATGTTAATGCTTCATTTACTTAGAATTCGGTAAGAACTTTTAAGAACCCGTAAACCTGGTATGACTTGCCTTGGGTCGGAGCAAGTTATTCAGATGCAAAGCTTTTCCTTCCGATACGGGACCAAGCTCCGGATCGAGGTCGATACGTTCGGTGTGTACGTCGTAGCCGGCGGGCGAGAGTTTTTTTGGCAGGCTGGGCTCGGGCTGCGGAACTTGACCCTCTGCAGCGCACCAGATCGAGCGATGGTCGTGATCGGCGCCTGAAGCGGAGAGCGAGAGGGCGTGCATTCCGCGCGATCTCGCAGCCATGGACGACAAGCTCGCGATGACTGACGCAGCGTCCGAGATTCTGACCCTGGAGCCGGCCGCCATCGCGGAATACCAGCGAAGCGCTCGGCTCTTGGCGCGGTCCTGAACGCTCTTATCGGCGCAGGATCGGCCAGCCGGACGGCAGGCACGAAAGCCGAGGCTGACCTTTGCCTGCCCATCGAGACGGTGACGACTTTTTAGGATGGCCCCTCGCGGCCCGGTGCAGGTGAAGATCAGAGGCCGCTTGGATGAACCACTCGGCGATGCTGGTGGTCGCCGGCCCCTCAAGAGTGGGGGTGAGATGGTAGCGAGGGAGGGACCCGACGCCAACCGCCTGCAATCGAGCGAAATCAGACACTTACGGCTGCGCGATAGTTGCTGTTTGTACCACTATTTTGTACCGCTCAGCAACATCCGGCTTGACCAAATCACGTCAACCCTTACCGCGGCGGATCTAATCCTCTGTCTTCACAACGCTCTTCAATGGCGGCCTCCTGTACCGGAGGAAGGCGCAACGCCGAAGATGTCATAATAGGCGGGCCCGGCGCACCTGCATCCATGAGAGAACTGGCGGATGCCTCCGCCGATACGAGGTTATTGCTGAAAGCCGTTCTGAGCGGCTCCAGCACCCTCGTCGTCTCGGAGGGTGTTTGGGTGTCAGAGCGGCCGAGCGTATTCCACCTCCAAAATGCTGCTGCGATCAGAGGCGCTTCAATCGAAACCGGGCTCGATGCGCCATGTGCTGCGAGGTCCAGGGCCGTCAGCATGGACTCGATGAATCACTCATCGATGGATCTTCTGCAGGCGGTGCTCGATGCGGCGTTCGCAGGCGGCGCGCACCTCGCTTACACCGACGGCGCGCTTCGGCGCTTCACCGGTACGCACTGGGCTCCCCTGTCCGATGCAGAGCTTGGCGGCGTGGTCTTGCACCGCTTGTCGCTCGAAGCCAGCACAAACCGAGTCGGGCAGCGAAGCCGCACAATCATCCGCGAGGTGATCGAGCTTCTGAAAATGCATCGGGCGACTGGTGCTGATCGCTCTCGCCTCGACGAGCCGCGCCCCGTCATCAATGTCGCCAACGGCGAATTGTGGCGGTTACCGGGATTCAGCGCAGGCGGCGGAAGCTTTGCGTGGGCGAAGTGACGAGCAGTGGGGGACAGCGGGCTCAGCCTTTGTTCGCTCCATGCAGAAAAACGTTGCTGGCGACGAGCAACGCTTCCGGGCCCGCCTCGCACATGGGCTCGCCCACCACCGCGAGCAAATGAGCGGCTTGATCACTGAGCCTCGTGTGCAGAAGTGCTTCGCGCTCGTCGCGGTAGCGGGCCGGCTTGCACGGCGCTGGGGCGTCCTGCCGAAACGATGGGGGAGCCTCGTCGCAGCCGCCCAGGCGGTGGCTCGGGAAGCCTTGAGCGATGTGCCAATGCGACAGGACCCGCAAGCTGCGATCCGCGCCTATGTCGAGCAGCACCGCGCAAATCTCGTCGAGGTCGCCAGCCTATCCCACCGCCTAGGGCAAGCCGAATTTGAGTCCGCCTGCGGCTTCCTGAGACGCACGGGCGGCCGTCAGGAGTTGCTGATTCCGGCCGCACGTTTTCAGGCAGCCTTTCCCGATCACGAAGCGATGATGCGAGTGTTACGAGCCTCCGGTGCAGCGCAGACCGAGGCAGGACGCAAGCCGAAGCTGACGATCAAAACCCCAAGGGCGATCTGCGGTACGGGACGCGTCTACTGCATCCGCCTATCCGCGGAGCAAAGCGGAACTTCGACCGCGCCTGTGTGAGATCACCCGGCGACCCTGCTCCGGATCAAGCGCAAGCCCTTCGTAGCGGGCGACGAGGCTTGGCGGGGCGACCGTCCTCCACGCCGACAGCAAGGCATCGCGCAGCGTTTCCTCCTCCGCTGCATAGAGATCGAGGCTCGTCCAGCCGCGGCTGCCCCAGTTGCCCGGCACCGGCTCGAAGGCGTCTGGCTCTGCGTCGATCAACTCAGCCTGCACCTCGGGCGTCAGCTTGACCACGACGCGCTGCTCGTCCGTCCAGAGGGTTGCGTAGATTCGGCCGCCGACGCGGAAATCAGGGTGGCCCTGGTGCGCGCCCTCAACCGTCTCGGGCAGCATCAACGCCAGCGCGCGCACGTCTTCGGGGAGGCAGGGCATCGCCCCTGATAGCACGCACCTCGCGCTGCCGGACCGTCGGCTGCGCGGTCTGACGGCGTCAGCGAGCGGCCTCGTCCTTGCGCTCGCCGCGAGCAACCTCCTGCATCAGGTTGTCGGGCAGGGGGCGTTGTAGCCGCAGCGCCTCATCGGTCGGCGCCTCGAGCCATGTGGCGCACTCCTCAGGCGTCGTGAGCAGCACTGGCATCGCCTTCGGATGCACCGGCCCGACGACCCCGTTCGCCTCGGTGGTGAGAAACGAGAACAGGCGATGCTCCTCCTCGACCCGCTCGGGGTTCTCCGCCTTCGTGCCGCGTACGCCGGTCCAGGGGCGCCAGATGCCCGCGAAGGCGAACAGCGGCCGCGCCTCGCCGAGGGCGAACCACACCGGCGTCTTGCGCGGCCGGGTGTCGGCGTACTCGCTGAAGGCGGTCACCGGCACGAGGCAGCGGTGCTCAGGCTTGAGCCAGGGCCGCCAGTGCGGGCTCTTCACGTTGCGCACGTTGGTGACCGGGTGCTCGCCGAAGGCTTTCGGACCCGGGATGCCCCAGCGCATCAGTGTCAGCGGGCGCCCTTCAGCCTCCTGCCGCACAACCGGGGCGCGCTGGTCAGGGAAGATCGCGGGCAGCGCGGGCAGGTTGCCGGTCTCGTCGCGGGTGACCGCGAACCAACGACGGATCTCCTCGGGCGTCGCGGTCAGGCTGTAGAGATTGCACATCGCCGCTCAGTCCCCAGGCAGGTCGGTTGTTCAAACCTGGGTGTAACGCTCTGGCGCCGCAGCCCGCCGCTTGCAGTTTTCCACCGCCTGCCCCCAGATTGGAACGAAAGGCGAACTCGCGCCCTTGTCACTCGGCTCGGAGGATCGGCGTACCATGGCCCGCTACCGCTTCCACGCGACGAACGGTTTGGAGTGCGTGTTCGACGCGCGCGGCAAAGACATCCGCGTGCCGGAGCGGTTGGTGCGCCGGGCCGATGAGGTCGCCCAGGAGGTGATGCGCAGCCTCGATGATCGGGCGGACTGGTCGGATTGGCATGTCAGCGTGCACGATCTGAGCGGCCGGCGCGTTCTGGTGCAGCCGTTTGTGTCGGGTGCCGGAGACCACGCTCGCGTCGCGTGAGGCACGCCAGGGGGCTGCCCGAGGTTAGGTCATCGCCTGCGTGAGGCGTGGTAGGACGGCGGCATGAGCCTCGCCCCGCCCCAGACCATCGAACCCTTTGCCAGCGCCGCCGCGAACATCCTGGCGGCCTCGGATCAGCGGCAGCCTATTGCGCCGCTCACCGAGCAGAATGAGTCGTTCAGCCTCGGCGGCGCCTACCGAGTCACTGCCGAGATCCGACGCCTGCGCGAGGCGCGCGGCGAGCGGGTGGTCGGCCGCAAGATCGGCTTCACCAACACCACGATCTGGAACGCCTACAACGTCGCGGCGCCGATCTGGGGCTACGTCTACGACACGACCCTGCACCAGCTCGCGGACTTCGCCGGTCCGGCCTCGCTCGCGTCCTTCGTCGAGCCGCGCATCGAGCCCGAGATCGTGTTCGGGCTGGCCCGAGCCCCGGAGCTGGGCATGGACGAGCGGGCACTGCTCGCCTGCCTCGCTTGGGTCGCACCGGGCTTCGAGGTCGTGCAGTCGCTCTTCCCCGGCTGGCGCTTCCGCGCACCCGACACGGTCGCGGCGTTCGGCCTGCACGGCGCGCTCTTTCTCGGCGAGCCCGTAGCGGTGACGCGCGACAGCGAGGCCGTGTGGCTTGAGGCGCTGGGACGCTTCGAGATCCAGGTTCGGCGCGAGGGTGCCGTCGTCGAGACCGGGCGCGCCGCGAACGTGCTGCGCGGCGGTCCCCTGGCGGCGCTGCGGCACTTGGTCGAGGTGTTGGCCGGCGATCCGGCTAGCCCGGTGCTCGCCGTGGGCGAGGTCGTGACGACCGGCACCCTCACGGACGCCTACCCGATCCGGGTCGGGGAGACGTGGGATACCCGAATCGCCGGACTGCCGCTCACCGACATCCGTCTCGCGTTCTGACCCACCTGGGCGCCGCGGATCTAGGGCTAGGCGCTACTCGTCGGAGCACCGGTCTCGTCACGTAAAGGCTCCTTGGTGGAACCCCACCATCGAAGGAGCTGACCATGACCAGACTGCAGCAATATCGTATCCGCCGCGCCAGACAGCGCACGTCGCAGGAACGACTGGAAGCGGCTTTGGATGCTGTCATCCCGAGCCTGGAGCTCCCGCCTTCCGAGGCTTTCCAGGCAGTGCTCGCCTACGCCATCGACGGCCTCGTGGCGCAAGGCACGGTGTACCAGAAGCAGCAGGCGCTCCGGCTGGTGTCGGACGCACTCACCAAGCGAGGCATCATCGGGTGAGAAGCGTGCCCCGGACGCCGACCGGCGTCCGGGGCTGCATGGACGATTGGTGGGCTACCAAGACACGATGAGTCGCCCGAGCCGGTCGGCGATCCACCGGCACCGCCCCAGGCAGCCGGGGGCGATCCACCCCCTAAGCTGGCGACACCGCCCGTGAAAGTTGGTCGCTCGGACGCGCTGACGAAGGAGGGCGACGCGGGCGACAAGCTCGGCGACTTCACCTGACGCGACGGCACCACTGCTCGGCAGGACCGATCGCCCGGAGCAAGCGGCTAACGGGGGCGACTCGCCGTTGCTGCTGCTCGCGCCCCAGCGACAAGATCGCCAAGGATTGCAAGGGCCTCGCGGGTGATCGCCGGTCCCGCCATGGCTGGGCTGCCCGCCGCGAAGGGCGGCTGCAACGCGTACTCTGCGACGAGCTGGGCGGTTCGCGCATAATCGTCACCTCGCAGGCGGGCGGCGAGCGCGAGGGCGAAGTCGAGCCCGGCCGAGATGCCCGACGCGGTGACACGGTTGCGGTCGAACACCACACGCTCATCGACCGGGATCGCGCCGAGGAGGGGCAGCACGGTGTCGCGCACGCACCAGTGCGAGGTCGCGCGGTATCCATCGAGCAGTCCGGCGGCGCCGAGGATCAGCGAGCCGGTGCAGACGCTCGTGATCCAACGCGCCCGGCCCGCGCGGTCCCGCAGGAAGGCGAGCATAGCGGCGTCGCGCATCTGGGCAGGGGTGCCGTCGCCGCCGGGCACGAACAGCACATCGAGATCGGTAGGGCAGTCGGCAAAGCTCGTCGTGGCGAGCAGGCTGAGGCCGGTGTCGCTCGGCACGGGGCCGGGCGCCCGAGCGACGAGACGGAGGCTGCCGGGCGCGAGGCCCGCGAGCAAGCCTTGCGGGCCGACCACGTCGAGGGCCGTCATGCCCGGATAGAGCAGCATGGCGATGCGTACCGGCCGCGCTGTCGCTGTCAGAGTCGGCGCTTCGCGGGCTTGGGCATAACGAGGCAGAAGGCTCGCGGCCACCAGGGCGGCCGCACCGACCTCGCGACGGCTCACCATGACCGGTCTCCCTAGGCCGCGACGGCGTCGAGGATGCGCGGGATAGCCGTGCGCAGCTTGAAGAATCCGCGCGTCGCGCGCGGCCAGCTCGCCTCGTCCCAGCTTCGCCGCAGCCGCAGGATTCCGGCCGGCAGGGCCGCGGCGCTCGGCCCGACCGGCGCCCAGGCGCTGACCACCGGCAGGTCGCCCGACCAGCCGGCGTATGCCGGTCCGGCGGGGCAGGAGAAGTGCGCCCCCGCTCGGGCCAGGGCGTCCGCCATCGCCGCCGCATCGGCTGCCTGCACCGCGCCGCTCGCGCCCGGTGCAGGGGCGAGCAGGCCGCCGACCCGCCTCACGCAAGCGGGGTCGAGCGGCAGACTTTCCGGGTGCAGATCGTCGAGATGGAGCAGCAGGGCGACCGGGCGGGCGGGCACGGGATCGGCGGGCGCCAGCGGCACCGCGGGGGCGATCTCGGCCTCGCTCAGCGGCATGGCCCGCTCATCGAGTCCGGTCGGATCGAAGCGGCCGTCGGTGTAGCGCCGGATGTTCTCGGCCCGGGCGAGGTAGTGCTTGCCGCGCGTGTGCAGCCCGGCCACCCAGCGCCAGGACAGCGTGTTCGAGGCCGGGTCGCCGTCGAGCAGGTGGCGCAGGAAGAAGGCCGCACCGAGCGCCCAGGGCAGGTGCAGGGTGAAGATCCAGATCGAGGCGAACCACATCCGCGCGTGGTTGTGCAGCCAGCCGGTCTCGACGAGTTCGCGCGCCCAGTCGTCGAAGCCCTCGATGCCAGTCTGTCCCTCGACGGCTCGCTCGTAGGTGCGGCGCAACCCGGACGCGGCGGCGAGCTGCTGCTCGCCCTCGGCGACGAGGCGGAGGTAGTCGGACCAGATCGCCGGGTGGGTCTCGAGGTAGCCCTTGAAGTAGGCCCGCCAGAACATCTCCGATACGAACTTGTCCGCGCCCGCGCCGTGCGTGTCGCGGGCCGCGGCGACGACCTCCTGCTCCGTGATCAATCGGCGGCGCAGGTAGGGTGAGAGCGCCGAGGTCGTCGTTTCCGTATACGGACCGGGTGCGGTGTTGCGCTCCGCCGCGTAGCGTTGCCCGAGCCGGTCGATGACGGCGGCGAGGCGGGCGAGTCCGGCCTCTCGGGTCATGATGAAAGTACGATCCATGGCGCTCAGGTAGAGCGACACCGGCCCGCGCTCACGCCCTGCGACCCCGCGGCCGTCCGAAAGAGGCGCGGCGATGCACGGGCCAGAACGGCCTCTGACGCGACCGTAAGTCTGCGGGCTTGTAACGAAGCCTCGAAATCAGGATTTGGAAGACGGCTTCTTGAGGGGCTCGGCGGCTTTGATGCTGCCTGTCTCGGTGATGCGATCACGCGCGGCCTGCTCCAGACGTTTTTTGGAGACACCGAGCTCCTTTTGTGCGGCTGCAAGCTGTGCCTTGACGGCTTCACGCGCCGAAAAGGTCTGACGTAGCTCCTCACGAAGCGCGCCGAGCTTGCCCTCCGTGGTGGTCAGAAGCTCGGCATTGACTTGCTCCGCGCGCTGGATCCGCGCCTCTAAGCCGTCGCGTTCGCTGCGAGCGACACGCATCTGCTCGGTCAGACCGCGCGTCTCAGCGGACTTGCCGATGTACGCGCCCCATCCTGAGAGGGCACAGGCGCCCAGGATCAACGGCAGCACGGCGGCCCGACGCGGTCTCCAGGCCATAACGGCCCGGTGGTCCCAGCGTTGCCCCGTAAGCAGGGAATGCATCATCGCTCTCGCCTTCGCTGCTTCAGAGCCGGTCAGCTGGCCTCAACGGCTCGTGCCCCGCGCATCGAGTAAGAGGGTTATAGAGTTAACATCGACTTACGAGGGCTCGAACACGACCCACGTCTTCTGGCGAGCGCAACCGCGCTTGATCTATTGGCGGACGTCTTTTCGCCGGCGGTGAATGGCATGGGCCTTTCGCCCAGGTGACGCGTTTCTGCCATGCGGGGACCAAACTCGACCCCTAGGGGCGGCACCGGTTCATCGAGGGTCCGTATGCTCGTCAGAAGCCTTATAGCCGCTGCCCTGCTCGCGGCGCCCGCGGTCGCGCAGGACTACAATCGGGCGGACCTCGTTCGCGGCCTATGCCAGCCGAATGGCTGCGATGAGTTCAGGATCGTCGCCATCGAGCCGGTGCGCGCAGGTGCAGAGGGCAGTCTCAAGCGCCTGCGCGTCCAAACCTTCCATGCCAGCTACAGCGGTCGCGAGGCACGTGGCGAGGAGACCAGCTACGTCTACTGCTCGCCCACCAAGCCCGCCGTCGTGGCTCAGAAGGGTGAGCGGACGGTCGGCATCCTTCTGGCGCCTTTCGCCACCGAGGACAGCCGTGAGACCATGCGCGGCTTCACGACTTTCGGGGCGATCTACTTCGCAGGCTGCCACGGTTTGGAGGCCAGCCGCAGGGCGGCACGCGATCTGCGCGCCACGGCACAATCGCTCGGGTACCGCGTCGCGGCCACGCGCTCGCAGGTGGTGAATCTCAAGCGCGCCGAGGACCTCCTTGGACCTGCTGCGGCCGCCCCTGCGCCGGGCGCCACGAGCCCGGCGCAGAAGCCCCCGCCCAGCCCTTCCGAGAAGCGCGAAGTCGAGCCCGAACTGCTACCGCCCGGGGAACTGCCAGAGGGCTGAGTGGGAATCTCCGGCCGTCACGCTGCGGCCAAGTCTGTCGGTGACCACGCGGTTGCTCAGCGCCTCGGCCTCGCGACGCAGCACGGAATGGTTGGTCTGCCGTCCGACCGGTTAGACCTTGATACCCAGCCTCTTGTTGATCCGGGTGACCACCCACACGGTGCTGATGGCGGCGCAGACACCCCAACTGACCTCGAACACGCGCGAGGCTAGCATCTGCTGGGCGGTGCCCACGTGGGGTACCAAGAGGATGATCGTAGCCGTGATGGCCGAGAGGCGCGCCGCACTGGCGACACGCGCGAGCCAGCAGGCGACGATCGAGAGCAGCACGGCGCCCGCGTAGCTCGGAAGATTCTGCCCGACGGCAAGGTAGACGCAGAGCCCGATCACGCCACCGATGGCGGCCCCGACGAACTGATCGCGTGCCACCGAGCGTGCGGCAGCAAACTCGGTTTGTGCGACCGCCAGGGCCGTAATGGCGGCCCAGAAGCCCTCTCGCAATCCGAGAGCCTGCGTGGGCAGGTAGGCGACGATGGCGGCGATGGCGGACATCACACCATGCGCTGAACCGCGAGCAAGCCGGCGTCCGAAGGGCAGTTGCTTCTGCAAGCGGGCAAGCTGGTCCCTGAGACGTTCGATCCGTGAGCGGTTCCGTTCGAGGCGCTGCTGTTCCCCTGCCACCTCACGCTGAGAGGCGGCCTGCGTGTCGCTCGATGCATCCTGTTCCACCTGTGCTCCCGCAACGCTGCTCAAATGCCTGATGGGCGATAGAGCGGTGCCAGATCTCCGCCCACGATGCCCGAAACCTTGGGCGAGTAGATCGCTCCCTGGCTGGCGCTCGCTGGAGCGTGTGCTGTATCCGCGGGCCGTCAGCGCGCCCGCTATGACCGCGAAGGTAGCAGCCTCCCTGAGCTTGGCTGATCCGTATCGATCTGCGCCCTGCAAGCCCGGCCGTACTGGTTTGGCCGCCGCGCACCGAGCGGGTGCTGATACCGGCAGGTCTGGGTCAGCTGGACGTAGACCTCGTAGACGCAGGCGTGCTGCCCGAAGCGGTGCCGCAGGCGGTCGAGGTCGTAGTGGCCACGTCGTCCGCAGGGCGTACACTCGATGATGAGGCGACGCCCCCGGAGATCGCACAGACGCTCCATCTAGCGACCGCCGCCGTCATGGCGACCACGAACGTACCCGTATGAGATCAGCCGGTCACGGCGCAGCGAGCGCCGCTCGGCCTCGGCCAGATCCGTGAGCGCATCCTCGACGGCGCGCACGAGCGCGGCCCAGGCGTTGCCGCCGCTTGCAACCCGATACGCGTGAGCGATGCGCTCTGCCTCCGTCGGCTCAGTTTCGGTCGCACGGTCCAACATCCTCAGCCTCAGCGGATCGAACAAAACATGAACATGCTGCTCCGGCGGCTCGGGTCAACGCTGGGGATGGAGGCTGTGGAAACGGTGGATAACACGCATCGGCCACTTGGCGGCGCGCATCCAATGGCGGGCCTAGTTCATGTGGCAGACGAACGATTAGGGCCGGCTAAGGCCCCGGCTTAGCTGTTCGCGGAGAAGGTGACCTCACCTTGATGGCGCGCACACGGCGATCCCGAATGCGACCGCTGCGGTTTCGCCGGAGCGTGGTGCGCGACCTGCGCAATCGCATTCGCTTCGCGCTTGTCGGGCTGTTGATCCTGATCGGCCTGCACGTCGTCTCGATGGTCGCCTTCGAGCATCTCAGCCTCGGCGAGGCGATCTGGCTGACCTTCACCACCATCACCACGACCGGCTACGGCGACTTCTCGGCCAAGACGACGGCAGGGCGCGCCGCCACCATCGTGCTGATCTACCTCTCGGGCATCTTCCTGTTGACGCAGGCAGGCAGCGCCTTCTTCGAGTTCAGGATCCTGCGGCGCGAGCGCAAGCGGCGGGGCGAGTGGAGGTGGGATATGCGCGACCACATCGTCTTCGTGAACGCCCCCGCGGACGAGCCCGGCGACTACCTTCGGCGGCTCCTCGACCAGTTGCACCGCTCGCACGCCAACTACGCCAGCGTACCCTCCCTCATCCTGACGGAAGCCTTCCCTGACGGGCTGCCGCCGGATCTCGAGGACGACCCGCTCATCGTTCAGCTAAAGGGCCGCTTCGACGACCCCGCGGCGCTCGAGGCGGCAGGTGTCGATCAGGCTCGTGTGCTGGTCATCCTGGCCGAGCAGGAAGGCGACCGGCTCTCCGACAGCCGCACCTTCGACATCATCCACCGCCTACGGGAGCGCGGCATCACTGCCCGCATCGTCGCGGAATGCGTGGACGACCTCAACCGCGAGCGCCTGAAGCGTGCGGGCGCGTCCGCCATCGTGCGCCCACTGCGCGGCTACCCCGAGATGATTGTTCGCGCCATCGTCGCGCCCGGGACCGAATGGATCATCGAGCGGCTGTTCTCCAGTGAGGGCGACGAGTGCCTCCGCTTCGACGTGAAGGTGGATGGCCTGACGTGGTCCCGGATCGTGCTGGCCGTGCTCGAGGCGAACTTCGGAACCCCTGTCGGCTATGCGGATGCCCAGGGCCAGCCGCACAGCAATCCTCCGCCAGACACCACGATCTCGGCCGAGGCGCTCTTCATTCTCGTGGACGAGACACAGAAGCCGACTGCAGCGGCATTGCAAAAACTGCTTAGCGGTTTGGTAGCGCCGCACGCGGGATAGGCACCCCCTACTTGCAGACCAGACCTAGTACTCAAGCCCTGTTGCTGTGCCATCTGTTGCCCAGCGCAACGGTTTCCTTTTGACCCCGAACAGCCCTAGCCCATCGGACTGATCTGGGCATTCAAGGGTTGAATGCTACGTTTGCGCTATGGCCACTGACATCCTCGCGGCCTGTGCCGAGTGCACTGGCCTCCGGGATCAGCGAGGATGCGCGGAACCGGCCGCGAGTACCGGCGTGCGTCGAACGGGATGTTCAGGAGAGGTGAGACGTGGCCCTGCCCCCGGGGCTCGCGCGACGAGTCAAGCGGCTACTGCGGGTTGACGCCCGTAACGGCGCGCGGTCTGTGGGGCCACCCCGCGCTTGCCGCTGAGTATGAGAGCACCGTGACTCAGTTCCTGACGATCAAGGTCTACTGCACGAACATCGGCGATGCGGGCGTGCCCGACATACCTCATCCCAGCGAGGATTTGGACGGAGCCATACAGGCCACGGGTAGCCGCTTAGCGTACAACTTCAAGTCCAAAAAGGGCCCCAAGGGGAAGCCCACGCAGTCGATCCTCGTCAACGACAAGAACCGGATCTTGGCGCGATTCCGCATGACGCCGCAGGGGTTGGAGCGCGTAGAGATCGGAACGGAGTATGCCGACTAGTTGGTAAAACCCGACGCTTAATACAATCAGCGAGGGGATTGTTAATACCCTTCGCTAGCTTTCAAAAGGTTCTCTTTCCGGCTGTTTAGCGAACGACATTCTATAGCTGGAATGACTGAATATCAGCCAGCCCAATTTCGATCGGAGAGTGCTCAGAGAGAGCGTTCCAGCTTATCGGGCGTTTTGATCCAAACTCGCTGTGACCCGAACAGAAGGCTCAAGGCGGTCATTCTCAGTGCGAGCGTCCTGATCAAGCATCGCTTGGACGCTGTCTGAGTGTCTGGGCACTCCAAGCATCCGGGCCAGACCGTCTGCTACCCCTCGACGTACCGCGTCTTCTAGCTCGTGATCGTCTCCCCCGTTCACAACCGTAAAGCTCATACGAACGGCCCTGCGCATTCCTCACCCAGGTTAAACTCGCCAACTGTCGGCGGTTCCAATCTGGCTGGTGCCAATGGTTCGTGAATGAGCCGGTGGCATGATCACTCAGGGTAGATCCTTGCCGGCCCGCTACCGACCCATAGCAGGCCCTGCGAAGGTCCGCTTGCAGCCCACTTTGTCCGGCATAAGATATGACCGGGTGAAGTGGTTTAGTTTGACGCTTGGGTGATCGCTCGGTCGACGTTCACGCGGGCCGACCAATCCTTAGCGCTGTCCTGGCCCTTGCGTTCGATGAGCCGAGCTTCGGTCGGCGCCGCCGAGATTGGCGTCTCAAGCAGTGATGCCGAACATATTGGCACCGACGAGCTTCGCACCAAAGAGGTCGGCCCTGATGAACCAAGCCTGCTCCAGGTTTGCCCCAGTCAGGTCGGCCCCGCTCAGGTTGGTCTTGTCGAGCCGAGCGATACGCAAGTTCGCGCTCTTCAGGTTCAGGCCGGACAGGTCGACACCGGCGAGTGCCTCATCGGAGAGGTCGATGGGTTGGCCATCTGCCTTGGCAATCAGAACCTCGACAGCGGCCCCGGTCATCTCAGCCTTGATCATAGCAGCCGAGCCCATATCACCCCCGAGCAGCAAATCCTGTTCAGCAACGGCCGGGCCGGCAATGAAAGCAGTCAGCATGAAGATTCAAGGCAAGGCGCCGCATCAGTTGGCTCCCATCAAGTGCCGTGCAGGCCAGCGCCCGTGCGGTGTTCGTTGTGCCGGGTCGCGAGGCGGTCGAGAAGGACATGCGGCACCGTCAGAGCCGAGAGGCCCTGCAGGGTGAGCGTCAGGAGTGCGCCGGCTTTGTTGGGCGAGCCGGCGGCATAGAGCGGCCACAGGGCTGCACCGAGGAGCAGCGTCAGAGCAAAGACCGGCAGCGCAGCAACGACGGCCCGCCCCAACGTGTTGATGCCGGGAGCCCGAACCGGGTCGCGGATCAGGGCCCGCATATGGCGCGGGGCGTGGAGGCCGATGAAGTAGAGCGCGAAGGCCGTGAGCGGCGGCAAAAGCCGAAAGGCGGCCACTAAGATCAGGACCTCGGCCAGCACCTCCCACCGGCGCAGGTGCCCGAGGAGCCAGACGACCGCGAGGGCGAGCCAGAGCCAGGCCGCAACGGTCCACCACGCAGGGAGCAGCGGCATCGGCACCCGCGCCACGAGGGCGAACACCTCCGCCGTCTCTTCAGGTCGCAGCAATGCCGGCAAGGCGATCGGGGCTCCACCTCGCACGAGAAGCTCGAAGGGGCGGCCTGGGCCGGCATCCTCTTCGCCAAAATGGAGGATGGAGAGGGCGAGGAAGCCCACCAGGGTCGTCATGGGTGCGGCCTGCCAAGCCAGGAGCACCAGAGCCGAGAGCCCGAGATAGGGCACGGCGAACACCCCGAACCAGGCCCGCCCGTAGCGAGGACGCAACAGAGGCGCTGCCACCGCCCCGTCCAGAGCGCCGTGCGGTACACCCAGCACGATCACCGCCGCCAGGGCTGCGAGCCAGGACGCTTCGCGCGGCAGGGTCGCGGACGCGACGAGGGCGAGCGCTACGAGAGCGCCTGCCACGGGAAGGCGCTTCGCTCCCACCAAGACCGAACGTCGGCGGCTCGCCTCGCTTGATACCCCGAGGGTGGGACCGGATGCGCGAGCCGCCATCCCGGTCAGGCCGCCCGGCGCAGGGGTGCGGCTGGGGTGCGGCCCTCGGCCAGATCACGGTCGACCGCTCGCGTCGTCTCTCGGGTCGCCACGACGCCGTAGGCAACCTTGGCGGTCAGGTCCGAGAGCGCGACCACGCCCAGAGCCATCGCTGGTGACAGGATGCCAAGGCCGTCCTGGCCGACGAGCAGCACGACGGGATAGATGCACCAGACGACGGTGAGGAACACGGCGTTGCGCCGGAAGGCGGACTGCACGTCGGCGCGCTCGGCGGCGTTCTCCTCGCGCAACTGCACGAAGATCCCGTAGAACACGGCCAGGAACGCGCCGCAGGAGATGGCGAACCAAGTCCACTTGATCCAGGCGACCGTCGACAGGCCGAAGGCGAGTGCGGTCACGATCATGATCAGATCGGACCCGATCAGGCCCCAGACGATGGCCGGCCGACGCATTCCCGAATGCATCGCCGTCCGCGAGAGGCCGAGGAGCAGCAGGGGCGTGGTGAAGGTCCAGTCGATGTAGCGGGCGAAGTAGAACTGACGCGCGGCCTCGGCTGCGTCAGGACCCGCGGGCAGGACGATGCTTCCCTGTCCAGTTGCCATGGCGAAGTAGGAGCAGGCCGCGATGATCGGCACGATCCCGTGGATGATCGTATCCGCCTCCTCGGCAGGCGTCCGCCGTTTTCCCATAAACAGGATCGCGGCGGCGCCCGCCGCCATGCCGGCGAAGCCAAGCCAGAGCCAGAGTTGAGGCGTCATCGAAAACTCATCGATCCAGGGGGATGAAAAGCGCGCCTCGATCGTGGCGGCCCCCTGCCCAATCGTTCGTGCTGGCGATCGTTGCTGGGACAGAATTCACGCTTGAGTGATGCAGCCCTGTCGACGCAGTCCGGGCTGAAGCCCCACGCCTGGGCCTCGGGCCGGCGTACCCTGCTGGGCCCGTGTTTGGTGATTTGAGAACTTCCAATCAGAAGCACCAGAAAAGGTCGCTGAACAAAGAGGGGGGCTGAAGGCCAAACGTCCGGTATCAGCCGCAGGGTCAAAGCCCGCTCGCCACCCCATCCGGACCCCGCGGGTGGGTACCGGGCGTCGTACTTCGACCACTAGAACATACCCGCAACTGATCCCAGCTAGAGAGTCACTCAAACATCGGGCGCTGCCGCCTGCCATCGGGTCAGCAGGAGGAGAACGACATGATCACGCAGATCAAGGCGCGCGTAGTGGCGATCACGCTGGTCGCCGGCATGTCGGCACCCGTCCCGGTTCTGGCATGGGGAGTACCGGGATGCGTCAATCTCCCTGAATATGAACGGGCTCTGAGCACGCTTCGTGGCATGACTACCGCCTGCGGCATGAGCGTCGAGGAGGCCAACCGGATCGTAGCTGCTCAGGGCAATCGGCCCGGAGGGCTGTTGGGTCGGCTGCTCGGTGCTCTACCCGAACCCGCAATTGAAGCGGCTCCGGTCTCACCCAGCCTTGGGAGCCGGACGGGGCAGAGCCGCAGCCGCTAATCATCGTCAGCACACGTTGCGGCCTGGGCAGGTGCGCCTTCGCAGCGGCCTTGTACCCGCCGTCGAGTGCGTGCCGCCGCAGATCACCGACCCGACAGGGCGGCATCTTCACGACCTCGACCCCGTACAGGTGCAGGCCTGCCCGCTGATGCCCCCCAGATCGTTTGTAGCGGCCCAGGAGCGGCTTCCAGCGTCATCTGGTGCCTTTTTTGGCGAGATTTACCGCACCCGGCCCCACGTCGCACCGGAGAGCTTCCTATAAGCCAACTTGCGATCACCTGCGCCTGACAGCGTCTCCGGGTCCAGCGCCGGCACGGGATCGCCACCATGTTGGCGCTTGAAGACGCGTATGGTCAAGGTAACCTGGGCCGCAGGTGCGGTCCCGGGGAGATCCATGCGGCTTCTGATGCTTCCCTGCCTTCCGGCCATGCTGACGGCGTTCGTAGCCCACCCAGCCTCGTCAGACGTCCTGATCGGCATCGACAAGGCCAGCCAGCGGATGGTGGTCTCCGTGAATGGGCAGCCGCGCTACACATGGCCGGTCTCGACGGGTGCTGCGGGCTATGACACCCCCAGCGGATCGTTCCGGCCGCTTCGCATGGCGCGTACCCACTTTTCTCGGGAGTGGGACAACGCCCCAATGCCCTACGCGATCTTCTTCACGCCGGACGGGCACGCGATTCATGGGACCAACCACGGACGTCAGCTTGGGCGCCCAGCGTCGCACGGATGTGTGCGGCTCGCGCCGCGACATGCAGCGGCCCTGTTCGCCCTGGTTCAGGTGGAAGGTGTCGCCAGCACGCAGGTGGTCGTGGAGGGCCCAGATGAATCAACGCTGGCCTATCGGGGATCAGGCCCTGGTGTGAATCCCCTGGAGGTACTCCAGCGCTCTGCTCCTGCTCGCTCGAAATGGCGCGTTGAGCCGGCAGCGCTGTCGGGTCAAACCACTCCTCCGTTGCCCATAAGCCCCGCCGGACCGAGCCGCACCGCGTCCGGCGCGTTTGGCAGCGATGTACCAGCGCTCTCGGCCGGACAGGGTGGCGTCGGAACGCCCGAAGCGGCGGCTTCGTCCATCAACAAGGATGCTGTTCTGTCGCGTCTGATGAGCGATGGCACACGAGCCTCCAAGCCGATCTGTTCCGGCTGCTAGAAGCTTGCTCCTGAGGCTCAGCGTTGTCCGGGTAGGGTGAGCGGGAAGCTCAACTCGGTGGTGCCATTGGGCATCAGCGTCTGCGCAGGCGGCGGCGCGAATGGGCCTGCGGCTTTGATAGCAGCAACAGCACGCTCATCAAGGCTGGACGTTCCAGAACCCTTCTCCACCTCTACCGCCAGCACGGAGCCATCCTCGCCGACGCGAACCCGAACCCCGACCACAGCGGAGCGGCCTCCATTCTGCCCCGCTGCACGGGAGCGGTCGGCTGCCTCAATCTTGGCGAGCACGGACGATAGCCAGCGCTTGACCCCAATCGGCGCTGCGGCTTCGCCCGCGCCAACAGAGCCGACTAGGCCAAGGCAGAGGCAGCCCATGAGGAAATCCATGCGAAGGGACATTGAAACCCATCACTGAGATCGTCGGCTCGGCCACTTTTCACCCCTGGGAGCCGAAGGGCCATGGGTCTGAAGGACGATTTCTTCGTGGCACCGAACAACCCTGCCGCAGACTAGGACGGGCAGCAAGGCATAGTGGCAGGACCCTCTCAGCAGGCCAAACGGGCAAGGCCGAGTATCCGCCGATCAGATTGGGTATATCATCCTTCAAGATCGAGGCTAACGCATAGCCGCTCTGCTATATCGCACCGCACCATAGTGCGGTCACATTCCGAGGCATTTTGCCGGCCCATCGAATAACAACGGGAATGCAGGCATGATCTCGGGTGCTCGACTTGCTCTATTCGCTCTTGCCGCAGCCGCCTGTGTGACAGCGTCCGGTGTCGAGGCGCGTTCGGCAGTGCGGGCTCAAGCTGGCGTCGCCTCGTGGTACGGTCCCGGCTTCCACGGCCGGACGACCGCTAATGGCGAGCGCTTCAACACTCATGCGCTCACCGCGGCCCACCGCACGCTGCCCTTCGGCACGAAGGTGCGCGTGACGAACAACAGCAACGGCCGTTCCGTTGTGGTGCGGATCAACGACCGTGGACCGTATGCCGGCGGGCGCGTGATCGACCTTTCCAACGCTTCGGCCCGATCCATCGGCCTCTCCGGTCTCGCGAAGGTCAGCCTAGCGCGCATGTAAGGTGAAGCCTTTCACCCTCGTTGCATGCGGCACGAGCGCCGGAGCGATATGACAGGAACCACCCACCTCCGACTCACGTTCTCCGCTCAATCCAAACAGCCAAGGTGGGGCGGCATGAGCAGCGCTGAAGATTCACGCGTGAGTGGCAACGGACCGAGCCTGATTCAGGCGGGCCTCGGCTTCACGCTCTCGCTGGTCGCGCTGGTCGGCTGTGTCGTCGGCCTCGGGTTGGTCGCGTAGCGGTGACACGAGCAGGGCCACCAGAGCCGCTGCGCACCGCCACGCGGTCGATACCACCCATCCGCCCCCGGGCATGACCCGGGACGTCCACGCCACCGTGTCCAGCGCGAGCTGCATGTAGGCGAGCAGCACGGTCGCGCCGAGCGCTCCGTTGAACAGGATCACCAGCGCACGGGGGAACTCGGGCGCGAAGATCGACCCGGAGGAGAGGCGGCTCCACAGATGGAACTGGGACGCCGCCAACAGGCAGACGGCGGCGCCAAGCTTGAGTGCGACGGGCAAGGGCCCTTCACCCGTGCGACGACGTACAGGGCGGGCAGGCCGAAGACGAGATGGATCATGGGTGGCTACATGGCCCACTCCGCTCGAGCTAGCCATCGTTCGTTCCGGCACGCGATCGCACGGTCCCCGTAGCTGCCGGCCATCGGATTCGACCTGCGCCGCGCCCGAGAGGCGATGTCCATCTCGGCAACCCCTATCCCAGCTGCGGAAGTACATGGCGGCCGAAGGCCTCGGCAAACCGGCTCTGATCACCCGCGACCTGATGGACGATGATCTCGGCCGGCCCGAGGCCAGCCAGTTCGGCGAGCCAGGCAGCGTGCCGCCCGAGGTCGGAGGAGACGCGTACGTAGCCAGGCACATCCTCTGAGCGCACGAAGCGCGCTGCGGTCTCGAAATTCTCGGGGCTGCGCAGCTCCCAGTTGACGTCCCCTTCCAGCATGTTGCTCGCCCATTGCGTGTGAGCCTCAGCGAGCGCGCGGGCCGGATCGGGGTCCCAACACACCTTGGTCTGGAGGAAGACCGGCTTACCCTGGCCCCCGCCTTCCCAGAACGCTTCGAACACCGGGCGCAGCTTGTCCGGCTCGATCCCCACCGTGACGAGGCCGTCGGCCCATTCCGCCACCCGGCGCGCCGTGTCCGGTGTCACCGCCGCACCGATCAGCATCGGCCTATGCGCGGGACGAGAGTACAGCTTGGCCTCCACGACGGTGACGCGGCCGCGGTGGGTCACGGTCTCCCCCTCGAACAGCGCCCGGATCACCTGTGCGCATTCGGCAAGCCGCGCCGTGCGCTCGGCCTTCTCCGGCCAGGGCAGCCCGGTCACGTCCTCGTTAAGGCGCTGGCCCGAACCCAGCGCCAGCCACAGGCGCCGGGGAAACATCTCCGACAGGGTGGCGGCGGACTGGGCCAGCACCGCCGGATGGTGACGGTAGCCCGGTGCCGTGATGATCCCGAAAGGTAGCTGGGTGCGCGCGAGCGCGGCGCCGAGCCAAGACCAAGCGTTCCCCGAGTGCCCTTGCGCGTTGCTCCAGGGCTTGAAGTGCTCGGAGGACATGGCGCAGACGAACCCTGCGGCCTCCGCCACTCCGACGTAGCGCAGCAGCGACGAGGGAGCATGCTGCTCGTGCGAGACGTGATAACCGATGCGTGCCATGGGGGCGTCTCCTGATCGGACTGTGCGCTCGGAAGGTCAGGCCGCATTGGCGATGTCGGGGGCCCGGCGCGTGTTGGTTTCGCGCAACGTTCGATCGGCGTAGGTGCCTTGGACGGCGTCGCGCCCCCCATGCTCGTACAGGTCGAGCACCAGGGCCGAGTGGATCAGACCGAGATGGCTGAACGCCTGCGGGAAGTTCCCAAGGAAGGCACCGTCCTCGGCGGTCTGCTCGGCCATCAGGCCGACGTCGTTCTGCAGCACGCGCAAGGCGGCGAAGCGGGAGCGCGCCTCCACCTCACGCCCGAGCCAGAGCAGGGCGTCGACCATCCAGAAGGCGCAGAGCAGGAAGGTGCCCTCGTGGCCAGGCAGACCGTCGTCGTTCTTGTAGCGGTAGACGAGATGGCCGTGGCCCAGGCGCTCGTCGATCACCGCGACGGTCCGAGCGAACACAGCCTCTTCGACGGGAAAGCCCACCATCGGTGCGATGAGCAGAGCGGCGTCGACCTCGTCGCTGCCGAGGTATTGCGGGTAGTACCCATCGGCATGCACGCCCGCTCCGTTGACGAAATCCACGATGCGGTCGCGCTCGGTGCTCCAAGGCTCCCGCTCGCCGAACAGGCGGATCGCGCGGTCGAGGGCGACCCAGTTCATGATCGCGGCGTGCAGGTAGCGCTGCTCGGGCTTCCTCGGCTCCCACAGGCCAGCATCGGGCTCGTGCCAGCGCGCAGCCGAGATGTCGGCCAGCCGCGCCCCATGCCGGCGCAGATCCTCCGACAGGGTGCCGCCCAGGCACTCGTAGAGGTAGAACAGGTCGAGTACCTGCCCGTAGGCGTCAGCCTGATGCTGGTCGGCCGCCCCGTTGCCGTGATGCACCGGACCCGAGCCGCGCCAGCCCTCGAAATGGCCGATCTCTGTCTCCTCGAGATCGGCCTCACCCGCGATGCTGTAGAGCGGCTTGAGCTGCCCGTCCCCGCGCTCGCACAGGGCGCTGACGAACGCGAAGAACCCTTCCGCCTCGCGGGACATGCCGAACTTCTTGAGCACGTAGAAGGAGAGGCAGGCGTCACGGATCCAGCAGAAGCGGTAGTCCCAGTTACGGATCCCGCCAACCTCTTCGGGCAGCGAGGTCGTGGCCGCGGCAACGATCGCCCCCGTCGGCTCGTAGGTCAGCATCTTGAGCACGAGCGCCGAGCGCATCAGCTCGTCGGCCAGCGGCCCGACATAGGCGGAATCTTGCGTCCACCGCGCCCAGGTCCGGCGCACGGCCTCCATCAGCGCGTGCGCGTCCGGCGGCGCTTGCGGCGGCTCGCCGAGATACAGGGCGAAGTACCGGCTCTCGTCGCGGCCGAGAGTGAAGCGGGCGACTGCCACCTCCTCCTCCAACGCGAAGGGCGCATCGGACGCAAGCCCGGGGCACCCCTCGGCGGTGACGCGCCCGCCCGACACGCTCAACGGCGCGAAGGTCTCGGCGAACCCCGCTAGCGGGCGGTACAAGGCCACCATCGGGACCCGCCCAGACAAGCCGGAGACGAGGCGGACGAGGCGCGGCCGATCCTCGCCGCCCTCGGGGCCGACCATGAAGTCGTAGAGGTGGATGAAGCCCTCGGCGGTCGTGAATGTGGTCTGGAGGATGTTGGTGCGGCTGAGATATTGCCGCGTCGTCTCGTAGGTGCCCTCGGGCCGCAGCACGAAGTAGCCGCCGCGCCGCCGGTCGAGAAGGCGAGAGAAGATAGGATCGGCATCGAAGCGCTCCAGGCAGGCCCAGTCGAGGGAGCCGTCGCGGGCGACGAGCGCGCATCCCTCGCAATTGCCCAGCAGGGCGTAGGCTTCGATCGGCTGGTAGTCGCGCTCGTCAGAGGTCGGCATGGAATCTCCTCGCAGGTGCCGCGCGGCGGCCCTTCGGCGGTGCTGTCGGGATTGGACGGGGAAGTGCCGTCAGGCGACGAGACGGAAGGCCGGCTCGATCAGGCCGCGAACGCCGACATCGACGAGGAGCGTGCGCCCGTGTTCCGGGTCGTCGGCCCTCTCGGCCGCGCTCATTCCTTCGTAGGCGGTCGTCACGAGGAGGCGGTCGAGGTCGCGCCCGACGAAGGTCGGGCATGTGGGCTGCCGGGCCGGGATGGGGATAGTGCGGACGCGCTCCCCCGCGGGGCTGTAGGCATCGAGGCAGCCGGCGCCGAAGCGAGCCGTCCAGATCAGGCCGTCTCTGTCGACCGCCGCTCCATCGATACCGCCCTCACCGCCGCTGTGGTCATAATGGGTCTCGGGCTCTCCCGCGGGGAGACCGGTGGCGGGGTCGAGGGCGACGCGCCGGAGCACGCCCTCATCGGTATCGACGAAATAGCCTGTCGCCCCGTTTGGGGAGAAAGCGATTCCGTTGGGCGTGGTCAGCCCGGCGTAGAGGCGTGTGATGCGTGTCCCCGCGACGTGGTAGATCGCACCGCGCCCAGTTTGCGCATCGCGCCCCATGGTTCCGATCCAGAGGGCGCCGCTGGGATGCACGCGCCCGTCGTTGGACCGTGTGCCGGGATCGTCCGCTTCGAGCGCGGCGTAGAGAGAGAGTTGCCCGTCCGCGATAGTCCTGACGTAGAGCCCGTCATCAACCGAGAGCAGTTGGCGGCCCGGATCGATCGAGGCGACGTCGCTGGCCATGAACGGCAGCGTGTGGATACGAGCGGGCTCCGCGTCCTCGCGCAGCGACCGCTCGAACAGGCGCTTCTCCAGGATATCGACCCACCACACGGTGTCGGTCCCGAGATCGTAGCTCGGTCCTTCGCCAAGGTGGCATCGAGAAGGGTCAAGAACGATCGATGGCTCGAGGAGCAAGGTTTTACTTCCTGCAGACAGTCGCCTGCAGACGCGTTGTATCGAGCGAAGTTCCAGACCCCCTCGTGCAAAAAATATCTGAGTCCAAATTGCCGCGCTACGCTTGATCGGGCGGCTTAATCCCGAGGAATGAAGCTTGGCTTCTGCGCTGACTGTTTTCTAATCGAGAATGTGCGTCGCCCAACCAAATACCGGCGGCCTCAATAGGGCGTGTTGCGGCGATCCTTCCAGCTAAGCTCGCGCGGCCGCCAAGCGAACAGTCCGGCGTCAGTCTGCCTCCGGGCGAGAGGCTCGGGACTGCTATCCACGCGTTGCGGACCCTGTGAACGTCTGCTCTCGGGCTATGCGGCTGCTGTCAGCTTTGCCACCGCGCCAATGATCTGCCGAAGCTGAAGCGGCTTCTCCAACCGCTCGACGCCCTCAAACTCCACCGGGATCACCTCCGCGTCGTAGCCGGTCGTGAACACGAACGGGATGCCGTGGTCCTTCAGCGTCTCGGCCAGCTTGAAGGACGGGCCCGGACCAAGGTTGATGTCGACCACCACCGCGTCGGGATGCGCCTCCTCTAGTTCCGCCCGCGCGTCCGCCTCGGTCGCGCACGGACCCAGGACTTCCGCCCCTGCCCCGCGAAGCGCTCGGGCGGTGTCGGTCGCGAGGTAGTAGTCGTCCTCCACCACCAGCACGCGGCGGCCTGTCAGGTCCGGTTCGCCCGTCATGTCGATCGCTCCTCCGAACACTGTGGCCCGCTGCGGGGCGCTCGTCTCCAGGATACTGGCACCCCCTTGAAGCGGGAATTCCAAATGGCAGCCGGCGCCGCCCGGCTCGATGGTGAGCTGCCCGCGGCCTCGCAGCTCATAGGGGATGCGTCCCTCGATCAGCTCCGAGCCGAAGCCGCGACGGCGCGGCGTGCTGGGTGTGGGCTGCGAGCGCGCGGGGGCGCCTTCCTCGGTCCAGTCGAAGCCGAGCCAGGGGCCGCCGCGCTTCTCGAAGATCGACCAGCGCACGGCGATCCGGCCCGTCGGCACAGAGAGAGCGCCGTACTTCGCGGCGTTGGTGGCCAACTCATGGATCGCCAGCGTCAGCACCTCAGCTGCCTTCGGCGAGAGCGTCACGTCGGGGCCGTCGAGGATGTACTGGCCTTCGTGCTGGGCCTGGACGCTAACCTCGTCATGCACGATCGAACGGATGCCGACGCTGACATTGGCCGTGCGGGTGAGCAGCGCCTGGACGCGCGCGAAGGCAAGGAGGCGGCCCATCATGAGGTCCCGGTAATCCGCAACGCTCTCAGCGCGCTCACCTGTCCGGCTCGTGATCGAGCGCAAGAGCGCCATGATGTTACGCACGCGGTGCTGAAGCTCGGCCAGAAGGACGGCCGAGTGCTCGGCCGCGAGCTTGGCCTCGGTAAAATCCTCGGCCAGGCCGCCGATCCGCTGAACTCTGCCGCGGCTATCAAAGAGGGGGAAGTCGATGCTTCTGATCCAGCGAAAGGCACCGTCGGAGGGGCGCTGAATGCGGAACTCGTACGCCACGACCTCGCCGCCACGAGCGTCCTCCAGGTGCGCTAAAGCGACGCCGCGATCCTCGGGCACGATCAAACCGGCCCAATGCTGCACCCCATCGAGAAGAGTCTGCGGCTCCACGCCGTAAATCCGACTGGCGGCAGGGCTGACGTATTCCATGTCGAGGGTCTCGGCATCCCTGATCCAAGCCCCCTCGGCAGCGGCATGCGCGAACTGCCTGAAGCGCTCTTCGCTCTCGCGCAACGCCGCCTCGGCGCGGGCGCGCTCTGCTGCCGCCCAAGTACGTTCGCCGACCTCGCGCACCAGCGAGACCTCGGCGCTTGACCATATGCGCGGCCTCTCGGAGTGCACGCCGAGTTCGGCCACCAATCGATCGCCCTTGACCAGCGGCGCCACGATCGCCGCCTGAACACCGACCCTGGCCCATGCCGCGCGCTCGCTCGCGTCGAATCCCGGATCGGCATTCACGTCTGCGACGACGAGGCCTTCGCCGCCATAGCGTCTCGCCATTACGTCAGCGCCGAACGTCTCGTAAGTGAAGCGATCCGGGAACGGGGCCGGTGATGGTCGGTCCGGAGCCGCCGGCCGGATGAACTGGCCACGGATCACTCCTGTCTCCGCGCCGGGTTCGCCCGTCACCTCCCCATACATCGCGCGGTCGACACCCAGATGCACGCCAAGCAGCCGGGCCGCGGTGGCTTGTATCTCACTCGCGTCGGCGAGTGGTCGGAGCGCATCGCTCAGCGCAAGCAGGAACGCCTGCCGCTCTTCGCTCTCGCGAAGCTCGCGCTCGGTCTGCTTGCGCTTGGCAACGTCGTTGAAGAGGATCGCAACGCGCCGCTGCTCGGGATCGCCGATCCGAAACGCGTACACGTCATACCAGCGGCCAAGTGCCTCCGCCGGCTGTTCGAACCGCTGCGGCTCGCCCGACATCGCGATTCGCCCATAGATCTCGAACCAGTGTCGCTCAAGGTCGGGCGCAAGCTCGCGCATTCGCTTGCCAGTAGCGCCGGCAAGGCCTGTCTGACGTTCGAAGGCGGCATTGGTCTCGAGAAATGCGTAATCATTGGGGTTACCGGCGTCATCGAACAGTACCTCGATGAGGCAAAAGCCTTCATCTATCGAATCAAACAGCGTTCGATACTTCTCCTCGCTCGTGCGGAGGGCTTGCTCCGCCAGATTCTGTGCTGTCGTCTCCTTCAGCGTCCAGAGGACGCCAGCGACGGTCCCAGCCTCGTCGCGGATCGGCGCGTAGTCCACATCGAACCAAGCCTCTTCCAAACGACCCTGCCGGAGCACGGGGTAGCGTTGCGCCACCAACCGCGCTGACCTCCCGGCCATGCCGGCCGCGGTGTCGGCCTCGAAGACGTCGCGCGACTGGGCGAAGGTCTCGTAGGCGGACCGGCCCAGGGCCAGGATGCGATGCTCACGAAGCAGATCCGTGAAGCGGTCATTGTAGAGATGGATCGCCTCCGGCCCCCAGACGAGGCTCATCATGCTCGGCGACCCAAGCATCAGGTCGACGATCGTCTTCAGGCTCTGCGGCCAGCGCGCGATCGGCCCGAGCGGCGTCGATGCCCAGTCGAACGAGCGGATACGCCCGGCCATCTCGCCGGGTCCTTGAGGCCATTCGGACATGTACACGCTGCCCTTGGATCTTGCCTTCCACGATGTCCGCTCGTGGATAAAACGACAACGGCGGAACCCGCTTGGTGTCTCGGGCGCCGACGTGCTCCAATGCGCTGCCCGGGGAGGACACGATGGCCGAACCGCTGCCGACGACCATCCACGAGTTGTACGCGTTGGTGGCTGCTTTGGACGCGATCTCACCCAGACGCGCACTTTGCTGGCGAACGTACCGCTTGATCCCTGACCCGAAACGATCGTCGAACTTCGTCGCAGGACGACGGAGATGGAGAAGCTCGCGCGGGTGATTGGCCTGACCTCGTGCGTCGATCTCACGGTCCAGCCGACGCCGGAGTAATGTCTGCTTCCTGGCATGAAGCCGGTGACCGCTCCCCACCCATTGTGGCCTTTGCCTTGGTCGCGGCGAGTATCCTGTTCTAGCCCCGGGGCGGCCGCCAGCCGGCTGCCTTCGCCTCCTTCCCCGAGCTGCACAGCTTGGTGATGCTGCGGGGGCGGACGCACTTCCCGTCCCGCGCCCGCCAACCCGAACCGCCCCCGCAGCCGCAGTAGTTGCAGAAGCAGCCGCCCCCACCTCCGCGCCCGCCGCGGGGGTCGGAGGTTCCGGGCGTGGCCCGGGATTAGCAATCCCGAGGGTCGCATCGCTCGGGCATCCCGCGAGGTCGCCGTGTTTCCATTCACCCCGTCCCGCCGCACCCAGCGTCTCGTGCGCCGCAGCCTCACCCGCACGACGCGGCAGATCGCCCGGTCCGTCGAAGTGGCGACCCAGGCCGCGACGAAGGCCGCCACCGAAGCGGTGACCCGGTCAGCCGAGCAGGCGATTCGCGACACGCGCAAGCAGGCGGCCCGCTCCGTAAAGCGGACGGTGCGGCAAGCCGAGATCGCAATGCGGGCCGCGCAGGGCCCGCGCGGGCCGGAGGTGGTCCGGCGCCCGTCGGGCCGGTTCGTGACGGTCGACGGCCTGCCCGTCCACGTCGTCGTGCGCGGCCGCGGGCGGCCCGTCGTGCTGGTGCACGGCAACGGGACCATGGCCGAGGACTTCGCGATCTGCGGGCTGATCGACCGGCTGGCCACGCGCTACCGCGTCATCGCCCTCGACCGGCCCGGCTTCGGCTACACGGCCCGGCCGCGCCACCGGGTCTGGACGGCCGCGGCCCAGGCGGCACTCCTCGACCGGATCCTCGACGAACTCAAGGCCGAGCGCCCGCTCGTCGTCGGGCATTCGTGGGGCACGATCGTCACTCTCGCGCTCGCTGCGGAGGTGCGGCGCGAGCTGCGCGGCCTCGTCCTGCTGTCGGGCTATTTCTTCCCGCAGCAGCGCGCGGACGCCGTCCTGGCCGCGCCGCTCGCCGTGCCGGGGCTCGGCGACGCGGCGCGCGCGCTGGTGCCCGCCGCGGTCAACCGGGCGCTCGCGGGGCAGGCCTACCGGAAGGTGTTCCGGCCCCAGCCGGTGCCGGCCCGCTTCACGGCGCGCTTCCCCGTCGAGATCGCGTCGGCGGCGACGCAGCTGCGCGCGGTCTCGGAGGATGCAGCCTCGATGAACGCCACTGTCGCCCGGCTCCAGGCCCGCTATGCTGGCCTGACCCTGCCGGTCACGATTCTGACCGGCGACGCGGACGCCGTCGTGGACGCGACCGTGCACTCCGTGCGGCTGCACACGACGATCCCCGGCAGCACTCTCAGGCTGCTGCCCGGCATCGGCCATATGACGCATTACAGCGCCCGCGCGAAGGTCGAGCGGGCGATCGACGCAGCGATGGCGGGCGGATCTGTGTCGTCGATGAGCCGCAGGTCCTGCCCGTGAGCCAGCGGTGCGGGCGGCAGGAGAGCGGATCCGTTATCGGCCGGTGCTCCTCTCGGGCCGCTCGAGGCAGCGCAAGCCCCGGCTCCGGCAGGTCTCAGCGCCGGCAGCACGCGGGCGCAGATGATCGCGATCGCCTCTCGGAGCGCCTGGGCGCGGATCTCGCGGACCGCGGCCTCAATTCACGCTGGGCCTATGAGCACATGGCAGAGCTCCCGGCCGCCGGCAAACAAGCCGGATGGCTCAGTGCCGTCGGGACGAGCTGGTGCTCTCGGCATGGCGCCTCCCGCGATCGGCTTCGCGGTACACGCGCTCGACCGCCGCCGCGCTATCCTGCGGGCGCGTGTTGAAGGCGATGGCGGTTGTCGGCGCCGCCTCCCGGGCCGCGTTGAGGATGGCCTCGAACACCGGCAGGTGGCGCGGCCAGGAGCGGATGCCTGCGCCGATCACGAGGCAGTCGTACGGGGCGGCGGCGAGCTTTTCCCGCACGGCTTGGCCGGCCTAATCATCGGGCCGGATCAGGCATTGCTCGGCCGTCCAGCCACAGCCGCGCATGTCCTACAAAGCTACTCGGATCCCGTGATGGATCTTCTCGGCGTCGAGGCCGGGCGGCAACGCCGGGTTGGAGAAGTCGACCACCTCCGGTTCGTAGCCCACGAGCAGAACGCGCATCCGATACCCTCCGTGCGAGGTGCTTAGATCGATGGATGCCGTCTGCGAGTTCTGTCCATCAGGATCGGCCTCAAGGCATCCTGCCAAGGAAGCAGGAGGCATGTCGATGGGGCGAAGGCACTGAGCCTACGCGGAGCTCGCATCCAGCCTGAGGTGCGCTTGGCGACAGAGCCAAACGTGTTCCATCCGTGTTGCGCGGAGCCGCCAGCCAGAAACTGTAACCCATTGGAAAATCACGCACCGTGTTGCAGCGTGTTGCAGGCCAGCAGGGCAAGGGAGCAGGCATCAAAAAACCCGCCAAGTCATTGACCGGGCGGGCTGAAATGATGGTAGCGAGGGAGGGATTTGAACCCCCGACACAAGGATTATGATTCCTCTGCTCTAACCAGCTGAGCTACCCCGCCCCATGCCGTCGGCGGCCTTGAGAGGCCACCGCGTCGGTGGCTGGGTATAGGGAGAGGGACGCTGCGGTGTCAACGCCCTCGTTCCCTTCGCCGCCGTCTCAGAGCTTGGTTCCGAAGATCTCCGCCACCTGCGGTATGTCCTTGTCACCCCGGCCCGAGAGGTTCAGCACCATCAAGTGCTCGGCCGGGCGCTGGGGCGCCAGTTCGAGGATCTTGGCCAGGGCGTGGGCGGGCTCGAGCGCGGGAATGATGCCCTCCAGCATCGAGCAGAGCTTGAACGCCTCCAGCGTCTCCGCATCGGTCGCCGACAGGTAGGTCACGCGGCCCATCTCGTGCAGCCAGGCGTGTTCGGGGCCGATGCCCGGATAGTCGAGGCCCGCCGAGATCGAGTGCGCATCGGCGATCTGGCCGTCGCCGTCCATCAGCAGGTAGGTGCGGTTGCCGTGCAGAACGCCGGGCTTGCCGCCGGTGAGCGAGGCCGCGTGCAGGCCGCTTCCGACGCCGTGGCCGGCCGCCTCCACCCCGAAGATCTCGACCTCGCGGTCGTCGAGGAAGGGATGGAACAGGCCCATGGCGTTCGAGCCGCCGCCGATGCAGGCGACGAGCGAGTCGGGCAGACGCCCCTCCAGCGCCAGCATCTGCTGCTTGGTCTCGATGCCGATCACCGACTGGAAGTCGCGCACCATCGCCGGATAGGGGTGCGGGCCCGCCACCGTGCCGATGCAGTAGAACGTGTCGGCGACGTTGGTGACCCAGTCGCGGAGCGCCTCGTTCATCGCGTCCTTGAGGGTCTTGGTGCCGGACTCGACCGGCACCACCTCGGCGCCCAGCATCTTCATGCGGAAGACGTTCGGGGCCTGCCGGGCCACGTCGACAGCGCCCATGTAGACCACGCATTTGAGGCCGAAGCGCGCGCACAGGGTTGCGGTGGCCACGCCGTGCTGGCCTGCCCCCGTCTCGGCAATGATGCGCGGCTTGCCCATCCGGCGGGCCAGCAGGATCTGGCCCAGCACGTTGTTCACCTTGTGCGAGCCGGTGTGGTTCAGCTCCTCGCGCTTGAAGTAGATCTTCGCGCCCTGGCCGGCGGGCGCCTTGGCCCGCAGGTGCTCGGTCAGGCGCTCGGCATAGTAGAGCGGGCTCGGCCGGCCGATATAATGCGTGCCGTAGCTCTCCATGTCGGCCTGGAACTGCGGATCGGCCTTGGCCTCGGTGTAGGCTTTCTCGAGGTCGAGGATCAGCGGCATCAAGGTCTCGGCCACGAAGCGGCCGCCGAAGATGCCGAAGCGCCCGCGCTCGTCGGGGCCGGTGCGGAAGGAGTTCGGGGCGGGTGCGACGGTCACGGAGCAGTCCTCGGGCGCGGGTCGGGCGGCGGTCGGGCAAGGGCCCGGTCGAAGGGCCCGTTTGCGCCTGCTTTAGACCTCTCGGGGCGCGGACGCCAAGCCGGGCGCCGCGTCCTCGGGCGCGGCACCCGCCCGCACCGCCGCCACGAAGGCCGCGATCAGGGCCGGATCCTTCACACCGGGCGCCGTCTCGACGCCGGAGGAGACGTCGACGGCCATCGCCCCCGTGCGGGCGAGCGCCTCGGCCACCGTGCCGGGCCGAAGCCCGCCGGAGAGCATCCAGCCCCGGGGCAGGGCGGTACCCGCGAGGAGCGACCAGTCGAAGGCGAGCCCGTTGCCGCCGGGGAGCGCGGCGCCGCGCGGCGGCTTGGCGTCGAGGAGCAGGCGGTCGGCCGCCGCGTAGTCGGCCACGCGCGCGAGGTCGGCCGATTCCGCGATGCCCAGCGCCTTCATCACCGGGCGCCCGGTGAAGCGCCGGATCGCGGCGACGCGCTCCGGGCTCTCGCGCCCGTGGAGTTGGATCAGATCGGGCGCGACGCTCTCGAGCGCCGCCGCGAGCGTGGCGTCGTCGGGGTCGACCAGCAGCACCACGCGCTCGGCCCGGCCACGGACCTCGGCGGCGAGCGCGCGCGCCTCGGCCCAGCCGAGATGGCGCGGGCTCTTCGGGAAATGCACGAAGCCCACGAGGTCGGCGCCCGCGTCGAGCGCCGCCGCCAGCGTGTCGCCGGTGGAGAGCCCGCAGATCTTGACGCGCACGCCCACCGCGGAACCGCGTTCAGCGCGGGGCGGGGAGGGCGGTGCGGGCCGGAAGTCCTCCCGCGGGGGCGACGGGCTCGGGCGCGTAGGTGCGCAACCGGGCGGTCTCGCCCTCCAGGCGGCGCACCTCGCGCCCGCGCTGCCGGGCCGTGCGGCGGACATTGCCCTGGCCGAGCCAGGCGAAGATGCCACCGACCACGATGCCGACCGCGACCGCCGCGAACAGCACCGCGTAGAGCGGCAGGCTCGCGCTGAAGGCCGGCACCTGCGAGAACGGATCGAGGGAGAGCCGCACCGGCTCACGGTTGGCCACCGCGAACAGGATCACCACCACGGCGACGGGCAGCAGCACCAGACCTTTCAGGAAACGGATCATCGTCTTCTCCAGACCTGAGGAATGCAGCTCACTCGGCCTCGGCCGGGCCGTCGCCGATGCCGGCGGCGTTGAGGCGCTGGCGCATCTCCTTGCCGGTCTTGAACACGGGGATGGCCTTCTCGGACACGGCAACGGCCGCGCCCGTGCGCGGGTTGCGCCCCTTGCGTGCCTCGCGCCGCTTCACCGAGAAGGCGCCGAAGCCGCGCAACTCCACCCGGTCCCCGCGGGCCAGCGCGTCGGCGATCGTGTCGAGGATCGCGTTGACCAGGATCTCGACGTCCCGCTGGTAGAGATGGGGATTGCGCTCGGCGATTCTGAGGACGAGCTCCGACTTGATCATCGTGCGGCGGTCTTCTCGAAGGATCGGAGGGCGTGGGCGGCGGGCCGGGCTCGGACTCAGGACGTATCGGCTCAGGGCGTGCCGGCGGGGCGCCAGAGGACGAGCAGGCCGCCCTCGGTCAGCGCCCGCGTCTCGCTCTCCAGCCCGCGCAGGCGCGCGGCGAGGCCGTCGAGCCCGAGGAGGCCGGCGCCCGTGCCCAGTGCCGACCACAGGCCGAAATCCGATTCGGAGCGCGGCTTCCAGTCCGTCACCGGCAGGTTCTTGGCGACCTTGCGCTCGCTCTCCAGCCACGCCACCGCCTGCCGCTCGCTGCCGAGCTCGTCCACGAGCTTCAACGGGATGCTCTGGCGCCCGCTGAACACGCGCCCGTCCGAGACGGCGGCGAGTTGCTGGTCGCTCATCTGCCGGCGCTCGGCCACCAGCCCCTTGAACCACGCGTAGGTGTCGCCGACGACGGAAGCCAGCGCCGCGCGGGCCTCCGGCGAGGTCGGCGCGAAGCCGGAGGGCTCGGCCTTCAGTGGCGAGGACTTGATGGCCTCGACCTTCACGCCGACCTTGTCGAGCAGCCCCGACACCTCGGGATACTGGAACAGCACGCCGATCGAGCCGACGAGCGAAGTCTCGCGCGCCACGATATGGTCGGCGGCGAGCGCCGTGATGTAGGCGCCCGATGCCGCGGTGCCGTCCACGAAGGCCACGACCGGCTTCTTCTCGGCGAGTTGGCGCAGGTTGCGGTAGAGCTCCTCCGAGCCCGTGGTCGAGCCGCCCGGCGAGTTGATCGAGACCACCACGCCCTGCACGGCCGAGGCCTCGCCCACCCGCTTCAGGAGCTTGGCGGTGGCCTCGCTGCCGGCGATGAAGCCCGAGACCGAGACCCGGGCGATCTGCGGGCGCACGGCGCCGAAGCCGAGCCCGTCCGTGCCGGAACGGGCGCGCAGGCCGACGGCGCCGACCGCGACCACGAGGCCGCCGATGCCCAGCACCCGCCAGAGCGAGAGCTTGCGGCGCAGGCGCCGGCGGTCGATCAGGAGTTCGGCGTCGGCGGCCATGCGATGGTGCTCTCCCTCGCGCGTCCGGCCCCGGGGCCGGCTTCCGTTTCTTGCTTGGGGACCGCCCGAGCCCGGCCGCACACGGTCGGGGCCGACGATTCCAAGCTGTCACAAGCGGCGCCGGTTTGCACCCAAACTTCGGTTGGGTCCAGAGGGTTGACCGAGATTGACCGACCGCCCCGGGAGGCGAGAGCGGGGTGGGCGCTGCCGTCCTGCGCCAAATCCGAGTGATCCTTTCGGGCCTCGCGGATCTCCCTCTCCCCAGGCGGAGAAGGGGATCCGGGGCCTCCGAAGGGACAACCGCAGCTGGTACGCTCCCCCCGAAAACAGCGAAGCCCGCCCGGGACGGATCCCGGGCGGGCTTCGCGTACGCGTTGCCGCCGCCCGTCAGGGCGGCGGCGGAGCCTCTCGGCTCACTCGTCGTCGGAGCGCTTCTTGTTGAAGGCGGCGCCCAGGATGTCGCCGAGCGAGGCGCCCGAATCGGCCGAGCCGAACTGGGCCATCGCCTCCTTCTCCTCGGCCATCTCCAGGGCCTTGATCGAGACCTGCACGCGGCGGGCCTTGCGGTCGAACTGCACGACGCGGGCGTCGAACTTCTCGCCGGGGGCGAAACGCTCGGGACGCTGGTCGCCGCGGTCGCGGGCGAGCTCGGCGCGGCGGACGAAGGTCTGCATGTCGGTGTCGGCGATCTTCACCTCGACGCCCGAATCCTTCACCTCGACCACCTCACAGGTGACGATCTGACCCTTCTTGATCTCGCCGGCCTCGGCGAAGGGGTCGCCGCCGAGCTGCTTCACGCCCAGCGAGATGCGCTCCTTCTCGACGTCGACGTCGAGAACCTGGGCGCGCACCACGTCGCCCTTCTTGTACTCCTCGATGACCTGCTCGCCGGGACGGTTCCAGTCGAGATCCGACAGGTGGACCATGCCGTCGACGTCGCCCTCGAGGCCGATGAACAGGCCGAACTCGGTCTTGTTCTTGACCTCGCCCTCGACCTCGGAACCGACCGGGTGCTTCTCCGCGAAGGCGTCCCAGGGGTTCTGCAAGGTCTGCTTGAGACCGAGCGAGATGCGGCGCTTGACCGGATCGACCTCGAGGATCTGCACCTCGACCTCCTGGGAGGTGGAGACGATCTTGCCCGGATGGACGTTCTTCTTGGTCCAGCTCATCTCGGAGACGTGGATCAGGCCCTCGATCCCCGGCTCCAGCTCCACGAAGGCGCCGTAATCGGTGATGTTGGTGACGCGGCCCTTGAGCTTGGCGTCTACGGGATAGCGGGCCTGGATGCCCTCCCACGGATCGGCGAGCAGCTGCTTGATGCCGAGCGAGATGCGGTGCGTCTCGTGGTTGATCTTGATGATCTTGACCTTCACCGTCTGGCCGATCTGCACGACCTCGGACGGGTGGTTCACGCGGCGCCACGCCATGTCGGTGACGTGCAGCAGGCCGTCGATGCCGCCGAGATCAACGAAGGCGCCGTACTCGGTGATGTTCTTGACGACGCCGTCGATGACCTGACCTTCCTCAAGGTTGGCCACCAGCTCCGAGCGCTGCTCGGCGCGGCTCTCCTCGAGCACGGTACGGCGCGACACGACGATGTTGCCGCGGCGGCGATCCATCTTGAGGATCTGGAAGGGCTGGGGCGTGCCGAGCAGCGGCGTGACGTCGCGCACCGGGCGGATATCGACCTGGGAGCGCGGCAGGAACGCCACGGCGCCGTCGAGATCGACGGTGTAGCCGCCCTTGACCTGGTTGAAGATCGTGCCGGTGACGCGCTCGTTGGCCTCGAAGGCCTTCTCGAGCTTGACCCACGACTCCTCGCGGCGCGCCTTGTCGCGCGAGATGACGGCCTCGCCGAGCGCGTTCTCGATGCGGTCGACGTAGACCTCGACCTCGTCGCCGACGCTGAGTTCACCCTCACGGCCGGGGCCGGTGAACTCCTTCAGGGCGACGCGGCCCTCCGTCTTGGCGCCGATGTCGATGACGGCCACGTCCTTCTCGATCGCGACGACGCGACCCTTGACGACGGACCCCTCGGTGATCTCGTGTTGGAGGAAGCTCTCCTCGAGCAGCGCCGCGAAGTCGTCGCGATAGGCGTTCTGCTGCAGGGCGGTACCAGCGGTCATTCTGTCTCCTAGGGCCTCTGGCGAGGCCCGGCATCGGCGGCTCGTGTTGCGTTGCGTCCCCGTCCACCGCGGCCGCTCCCGGGATTGACGGGAGGGGCGACCGATCCTTGCCGGAGCGGCTTGCCGATGCAGTGATGCGGCTGTCCGAGGACGATCCTGCCGGCTGTTGGCGGAGGGCACGCAGAAAAGACGAAGCGCGCGATCCTACCGAGAGGACGCGCGCTCCTTACAGCAAAAGGGTTTTGGAGACAATCGCACCGTACAATCCCCTCCCCGCAGCGAGAGGGGAGAACGGCCCCTATCAGTACGCCTCGTCGTCCTCGTCCTCGCTGCGCCGGCCCTTGAGCTTGGCGAAGACCGAATCGGCGTCGAGGCGCTCGTCGCCGCGGCCGGACCGATGGTCGTCCTCCGCCTCGTAGCCCGGCGCGGTCGAGACCTCGGCCGGCAGCAGCGAGGCGCCGGCATCGGCCTGGACATGGGCCGGGCGGTCGGCGGCGGCGCGCTGCACCTCGAAGTCGAGGTCGATCTGGGTGCAGAGGCCGAGCGTCACCGGGTCCATCGGCTGGAGCGAGGCCGAGTTCCAGTGGGTGCGCTCGCGGATCTGCTGGATGGTGGACTTCGTCGTGCCGACCAGCCGGATGATCTGCGCGTCCTTCAGCTCGGGGTGGTTGCGCACCAGCCACAGGATGGCGTTCGGGCGGTCCTGGCGGCGCGACAGGGGGGTGTAGCGCGGCCCCTTGGTGGTGCGCTTCACCTCCGGCAGCTTCACCTTCGAGACCGCCTGCTTGAGCTTGTAGTGCGGCGCCTTCTGCGCCTTCTCGATCTCGTCGCGGGTGAGTTGGCCCGTGGTGATCGGGTCGAGCCCCTTGATGCCGGCCGCGACCTCGCCGTCGGCGATGCCCTTCACCTCCAGCGGGTGGAGCTTGCAGAAATCGGCGATCTGCTCGAAGGCGAGGGAGGTGTTCTCCACCAGCCAGACGGCGGTGGCCTTGGGCATCAGCGGACCCTGGGACATCGGGCAGCTCCACGTTCACGGGCGCGGGAACGGCCCGAGACGGGGGGCACCGGTCCGCGGGCTCCGGCTCGACTTGTCCGGACGTCCCGTCTCACGCCACAAATTGGGGAATGCACGCAGTATAGGCGCGGAGCCGGGCTGGCGCAATCGCCGCGCGCGGGCGGCGCGCCGGGAAAGCGCCCCTCCGGGCGGTGTCGCGGGCGATGGCCTAAGGGGCGACGCGCCGGGCCTTTTGCCGGCGGACTTGCCAGCCGACTTGCCAGCCGACTTGTATGGCACGCCGAAGGGCTGTTTCCTGCGCCCGTCGCAAACGCTTTCCCAGACGCCCCGACGATCCCAGGAGACAGAAGCCGTGGCCCATGAACTGCGCGCGGTCGGCGCCTCCGCCCGCCCCGACCTCGCCGGCATCGACCGGGCCGCGCTGGCGCGGACCCGGACCGACCTCGCCGCCTGCTTCCGGATGGCGGCCCGCTACGGGCTGGAGGAGGGGATCTGCAACCACTTCTCGGCCGTGGTGCCGGGGCGCGACGACCTGTTCGTGGTCAATCCCTACGGCCTCGCCTTCGCGGAGATCCGTGCCTCGGACCTGCTCGTCTGCTCCCTCGACGGGCACGTGCTGGAGGGCGAGGGGCAGCCGGAGGCGACCGCCTTCTTCATCCACGCCCGGCTGCACGCCCGCCTGCCGCGGGCGCGCGCCGCCTTCCACACCCACATGCCGAATGCCACCGCGCTCAGCATGATCGCGGGCCAACCCCTGGCCTTCGCCGGCCAGACCGCGCTGAAGTTCTACGGCCGGGTCGCGGTGGACGACGCCTATAACGGCCTCGCCCTCGACTATGACGAGGGCGACCGCATCGCCGCGACGCTCGGGACGGCCGACGTGGTGTTCCTGCGCAACCACGGGGTGATCGTCACCGGCCCGACGGTCGCCGAGGCTTGGGACGACCTGTACTACCTGGAGCGCGCCGCCGAGGTGCAGCTGAAGGCCATGGGCAGCGGGCGCCCGCTGGTGCCGGTGCCCGAGGCGATCGCCGCCCGCACCGCCGCGCAGATGCGCGAGGGGGACCCCGAGAGCGCGCGCCTGCACCTGGAGAGCATCCGGCGGCGCCTCGCCCGCGAGGAGCCGGATTTCTCGGGGTAGGGCGGCCCCGCGCAGGGCCCTCAGTCGAACAGGCTGGAGACGCTGGACTCGGTCGCCGTGCGCCCGATCGCCTCGCCGAGGAGCGGGGCGATGGTTACCACGCGGATGTTGCGGGCGAGCTTGACCGCCTGGGTCGGCTGGATCGAGTCGGTGATGACGAGCTCCTTCATCCGCGAGGCAGCGATGCGCGAGACCGCGCCGCCCGAGAGCACCCCGTGCGTGATGTAGGCAGAGACGTCCTTGGCGCCCGCGTTGAGCAGCGCCTCCGCCGCGTTGACCAGCGTGCCGCCCGAATCGACGATGTCGTCGACGAGGATGCAGGAGCGGCCCTCGACGTCGCCGATGATGTTCATCACCTCCGACTCGCCCGGGCGCTCGCGGCGCTTGTCCACGATGGCGAGCGGCGCGTCGATGCGCTTGGCGATGGCGCGCGCCCGCACCACGCCGCCGACGTCGGGCGAGACCACCATGCGGTCCTGGGTCGAGCCCGCCCGCTCCTTGATGTCGCGCACCATCACGGGGGCGGCGAACAGGTTGTCGGTCGGGATGTCGAAGAAGCCCTGGATCTGGCCGGCGTGGAGATCGAGGGTCAGCACGCGGTCGGCGCCGGCCCGGGTGATCAGGTTGGCCACGAGCTTGGCAGAGATCGGCGTGCGGCCTGAGGTGCGCCGGTCCTGCCGGGCGTAGCCGAAATAGGGGATCACCGCCGTGATGCGCCGCGCCGAGGACCGGCGCGCGGCGTCGATCATGATCAGCAGTTCCATCAGGTGGTCGTTGGCCGGGAAGGCGGTCGACTGGACGATGAATACGTCCTCGCCGCGCACGTTCTCCTGCAGCTCGACGAAGATCTCCATGTCGGCGAAGCGCCGGACCATGCACTTGGCCAAAGGCAGTTCGAGATAGGCGGCGATCGCCTCGGCCAAGGGCCGGCTCGCGTTGCCGGCGATGATCTTGATCGAGGACTTCATGTCCGTAGCCTCACTTGCCCCCACCGCGCATCCCTCCGGGACGCCTTCGCGAATACATGACGCGACGCCTGACGCGACATCACCAGACGGACGCGAGCCCCAGCCGGAACGGCTGGGCTCTTACCAGCGGCGTGCTGCCGTCACAATGTTCTCGTGCACTCCATGCGCCGAGCGCATGGATGTGGCGCATGGAAGATGCCTCACGGCTCCAGCAGCCGGTGCAGATGGACGACGACGTAGCGTGTCTGCGCGCTGTCGACCGTGGCCTGGGCCTTGGCCTTCCAGGCAGCCTGGGCGGAGGCGTAGTCGGGGAAGATGCCGACGATGTCGAGGTTCTTCGGATCCTTGAAATGAACCCCTTCGAGGTCCGACAGCTCGCCGCCGAAGACGAGGTGAAGCTTCTGGTCGCTGTCGATCGTGGTGGTCATGGGAGCTCCTGCTCGGGGCGCCTGCCCGGGGCCGCGCCGGATGCACCCGCCGCGCGAGACGTGAGGCATGAGGCGTGCCGCGGCAGGCGGTCGCAAACCGCGGCACGCGCGTCAACCCCGGGCGCCGGAAAGGGCCTACGGCGGGCCCGCCCGGCTGCGGATTTGGGCAACGAGGCGTGCACGCCGGGCAGGAACCACGGGATGGGGAAGGCGCGATGGACGGGACGGATCTGGCTTGGCGGGCCGAGGAGGCCTGCCGCAACGCCTGGCCGGCGCCGCGCGAGGCGCATCTCGACGGCTGGCTGCTGCGCGCGGCCGGCGGTCCCACGCGGCGGACGAATTCGGTGAACCCGTTGCGCGGCCCCCGCGCGGCCCCGGAGGCGGCGATCACGACCTGCGAGGCGGTCTTCCGCGGCCTCGGACAGCCGGCCCTGTTCCGGGTCGTCTCGCTCGCGCCGGAGTTCGACCCGGTGCTGGACCGCCGGGGCTACACGGCGGAGGGCGCCTCCCTGACGCTCGTGGCCGACCTCGCCGGGTGCGGCCAAGCCCAGGTCCCGGTGTCCCTCGCCGACGCGCCGGACGCGGACTGGCTCGCCTTCCGCGCGACGATCAACGGGGCCGATTCGGAGGCGGAGCGCGCCTACCGGGCGATGCACGCGGCGATCCTGCTGCCGCGGGCCTGCGCGGCCCTGCGGGTGGACGGAGCGATCGCCGCGCAGGCCTACGGGGTGCTCGACGGGTCCCTCGTGGTGATGGAGTCGGTGGCGACCGCGCAGGCGCATCGCGGGCGGGGGCTCGCCCGGGCCGTCGTGGCGGCGCTGATGCGCTGGGGCCGCGGGCGGGGCGCGAGCGCCGCCTGCCTTCAGGTGGTGGCCGACAACGCGCCGGCCCGGGCGCTCTACGCCGGGCTCGGCTTCGACCGGGAGGTGTCGCGCTACCATTACCGGCGGGCGCCGGGGCGCTGAGGCCAGCGGCCTACACGCGCGTGTCGATGATCCGGCCCTGGCCGGGCGGGACGGGCGGCGCGGCGGGCTGGATCGCGCCGGCGACCAGCTCGGCCACCGCGCGCTCCGCCGCGATCTGCTGGCGCGCCACCGCCACCCCCATCTGCTGGGAGAAGGACGCGGCGAGCGTCTGGACAGCCTGTGCGGCGAGACTCGTCATGCCGCCAGCCTGACAGGCGCCGGTGAATCCGCCGTTGACGGCGCTCACGCCTCGAACAGCGAGGCCTGCTGCGCCTCCGGCTCGGCCGGCTTGCGGGCGGCCCGGCGCGGGGCGCGGCGGGGGGGCTTGTCGGGCACCGACAGGGACGTGGGCAGGGAAGAGGACGGGGCAGGGGGCTCGGCCTCCGCGCCCTCGGGCCGCGCCCGCACGCTGCCGTCGGCGAATTGCAGGCTGAGGCCGGGCGCGCGGGCGGCGTCCCCGGCGCGGCGCACCGGCGTGCCGTCCGCGTCGCGCACCAGCACGTAGCCGCGCTCCAGCACCGCCCGGTAGCTCAGCGAGCCGAGAAGCCCACCCAGCGCCCCCAGCCGGTCGCGGCGGCGCTCGACCGTGCGGGCGCCGGCCTGATGCAGGCGCGCCAGCACCGCCGCGAGCCGGTCCGCCCGCCGCGCCTCAAGCGCCTTCGCCCGCTCGATCGTGGCCTCGCGCGCCACGACGAGGCGGCGGCCGAGCTGGCCGAGATGCTCGCCCTTGCGCAGCAGGTCGTTGCGCACGGCCGTCCGGGGCCGGTGGTCGATGCGGGCCAGCCGGGCCCGGGCATTGGCCAGCGCCACGTCGGGAGAGCGGCGCGCCAGCCGGTCGAGCAGCGCCTGCAGGCGCTGGCGGTGGCCGCGCGCGCCGGCCGCCAGCGCCGGGGCGAGCCGGGCCTCGGCGAGGTCGAGGCGCTGGCGCTTGCCCGCCAGGAAGGCGTCGGCGGGGGGAATCGCCCGCGCCGCCGCCCGCAGGTCCGCGCGGTCGCGGTCGAGCCGGCGCAGCACCGCGCCGTGGTTGCGCCCGCCGAGATCGTGCACGGTGGCGACGAGCTCGGCGCGGACCGGCACCGCCATCTCGGCGGCGCCCGTGGGCGTCGGCGCGCGGCGGTCGGAGACATAGTCGATCAGCGTGGTGTCGGTCTCGTGGCCCACCGCCGAGATCAGCGGGATCCGGCTTTCGTGGGCGGCCCGGACCACGCATTCCTCGTTGAAGGACCAGAGATCCTCGATCGAGCCGCCGCCGCGGGCGACGATCAGCACGTCGGGCCGCGGGATGCGCCCGCCGGGCTCCAGCGCGTTGAAGCCCCGGATCGCGGCCGCGACTTCTTCCGCCGCGCCCTCGCCCTGCACCCGCACCGGCCAGACCAGGACGGGGCGGGGAAAGCGGTCCTCCAGCCGGTGCAGGATGTCGCGGATCACCGCGCCGGTCGGCGAGGTGACGACGCCGACGACGCGGGGCAGGTAGGGGATCGGTTTCTTGTGCGCGGGGTCGAACAGGCCCTCGGCCGCCAGCACCCGCTTGCGCTCCTCCAAGAGCGCCATCCAGGCACCGAGGCCCGCGGGCTCCAGGCTCTCGACGACGATCTGGTACGAGGACTTGCCGGCAAAGGTGGTGATGCGCCCGGTGGCGACGACCTCCAGCCCCTCCTGCGGCCGCTGGCGCAGGCGCCCGAACACGCCCTTCCAGACCACCGCGTCGATGCGGGCCTGCCCGTCCTTCAGGGAGAAGTAGGCGTGGCCCGAGCCGTGCTGGCCGCGATAACCCGAGATCTCGCCGCGCAGGCGCACGTGGCCGAAGGCGTCCTCCAGGGTGCGCTTGAGCGCCGCCGCGAGGTCGCCGACCGACCATTCGGGCTGGTTGGCGGCGAGCACCCGGGCGGAGGGCACGTCGGTCGCCGGGCTGTCCGGCGGGCGCGGGGCGGCGCGCGGGGGCGGGGGCACGAGGGGCATGGGGCCGGAGGCTAGTCCCTGGCGGCGAACGGGTCGAGCCCGGGCCGGGGACGGGCCACCGCTTTCCGGGCGGGGCGGGGCGCCGGGGCCACGCTGCCGCTCCGCGCCTTGCCGATGGCGGCGCGCTCGCCGAGGATCGCGGGACACGGGGAGGATCACGATGAAGCGCGCCGCTCTCGCCGCCACGCGGCTCGCCTTGGCGCTCGCCATGGGTGCGGGCCTCGGCCCGCCCGCGACCGCCCGCGCCCAGACCGTCGCGGACGGCTCCGGGGCCGGGATCGGGCCCGCGGACACCCGCGCGGTGCTGGATCTGGTCGGCCGGAACCTGAACAGCCCGGAAGCGCGGGTGACGGAGCTGCGCCGGGCCGCGGGCGGGGTCATCTGCGGCTCGGTGGACGTCCGGAACCGGCAGGGGCTCTACAGCGGGCCGCGCGGCTTCGTGGTCGATCTCGCCCGCGCCGAATTCGGCCGGGTGCCGGACGGGCCGGAGCTCCTGAGCCCGGCCCGGGGCGAGGACCGGGAGGCCATGGAGCGGGTGCGCCAGCTCTACTTCCGGCTCTGCCTGGACTAGCGCCTCACACCGGCTCCGGCGGCGCCAGCCCCAGCAGCAGCGCCACCGCGGCTCCGTCGCCGTCCCCAATGAGGTCGGCGAGCGTGTAGCCGTCGAGCACGGCGAGGAAGGCCGACAGCGCCTCGCCGAGCGCCCGCCGCAGCCGGCAGGACGGCGTGATCGCGCAGGCGCCGCCTGAGAAGCACTCCACCAGCGCCAGATCCTCCTCGGTCCGCCGCACCACCGCGCCGACCACGATCTCGGCCGGGTCCAGCGCCAGCCGCAGTCCCCCGCCCCGGCCCCGGATGGTGCGGACCAGCCCGAGCCGGCCGAGCTGATGCACCACCTTGGTCAGGTGGTTCTCCGAAATGCCGTAGGCGCGCGCGATCTCGCCGATCGAGCTCTGCCGCGGCTCGTTCAGCCCGAGATAGATCAGGGTGCGCAGGGCGTAGTCGGTGTAGCGGGTCAGGCGCATGCGGGGATCCGGGCACCGAAAAGATACATCTTTGATACACCTTTGTCTTGCGGGGTCCCGGCGCGGGCACTAAAAGATGCATCTTTGATGCACCTTATGAGGCGACCATGCCCGAACCGCTCCAACCCGCCACCGTCGCGCTGATCAAGGCCACCGTGCCGGCGCTGGAGGCCCACGGCCTCGCCATCACCCGCCGCATGTACGAGCGCCTGTTCGAGAATCACGAGATCCGCGACCTGTTCAACCCGTCGCATCACGGGGAGACCGGCTCGCAGCCGAAGGCGCTCGCCCAGGCGGTGCTGGCCTACGCGCGCCACATCGACGACCTCGGCGCGCTCGGCGGCGCGGTCGAGCGCATCGCCCAGAAGCACGTCGCGCTCAACATCCTGCCCGAGCACTACCCCCACGTCGCCGACGCGCTGCTGGCGGCGATCCGCGACGTGCTGGGCGCGGCCGCGACGCCCGAGATCTGCGCCGCCTGGGGCGAGGCCTACTGGTTCCTGGCCGAGATCCTGATCGGGCGCGAGGCGGCGCTCTACCGGGCGCATGCGGCGACGCCGGGCGGCTGGACCGGCTGGCGCACCTTCCGGGTGGAGTCGGTGCGCGACGAGAGCGAGGCCGTGCGCTCGTTCTGGCTGGTGCCGGCGGATGGCGGGCCGGTGATGCCGCACCGGCCGGGGCAGTATCTGGGCTTTCGCGTCGCCTTGTCCGGCGGGCCGACCCTGAAGCGGAACTACTCGATCTCCTGCGCGCCGAACGCGCGCGCCTACCGGATCAGCGTGAAGCGCGAGAGCCGGCCCGGCCTGCCCGAGGGGCTCGTCTCGAACTGGCTGCACGCCCATGCGGAGCCCGGCACGGTGCTGGAGGTGGCGGCGCCCGCGGGCGCGTTCATGCTGGACGGGGAGGGCCCGGTGGTGCTGGCCAGCGGCGGCGTCGGGCTGACCCCGCTGCTCAGCATGGCCGGGACGCTGGCCGCCGAGAGCCCGGCGCGACCGGTCCTCTGGGCGCACGGCACCCAGGACCGCCGGGCCCACGCCTTCGCGGCGGAGTTGCGGGCGCTGGCCGAGCGGGCGCCGGGCCTCACGCTCGCGACCTTCTACGAGGATCTGGCGGCCGACGCGCCGCTCGGGCCGGACGAGCACCGGGGGCGGATCACGGCCGGCTGGCTCGTGCAGGCCGCACCCGCGGGGGCGACCTTCTACCTGTGCGGGCCGAAGCCGTTCCTGGCCGCCCTGACGCACGGGCTCACCGCCCGCGGCGTGCCGGTGGAGCGGATCCGCTACGAGTTCTTCGGCCCGGCCGACGAACTGGCGGTGCCGGAGCTGGAAGCGGCGTGAAGTCCCGGTTTCGAAAGGCCTGAGGCCTTTCGCGGGTGCAGGGCAGAGCCCTGCATTTGGCCCTTCCGTCCCGGCTCTGCCGGGTCGGAAGGGCCAACCCGGGGCTGCGCGCCCCGGGACCCCGCCAAAGGGTGTCACACCCTTTGGAAACCCGGGACCTTACGCGGCAACCGCCAGCGCGGCCTCGACCACCGCGTCCTGCCGGGCATGGTGCAGCATGTGGCCCTCGCCCCGCAGCCAGTGCAGGCGCGCGCCCGGGATCAGCAGGGCGGCGCCGCGCCCGTGCAGGGTCTGGTTGGTGACGATGTCGCCGCTGCCGGCGAGGATGTGCACCGGCGACCGGCAGGCGGGATAGAGCGCCGCGCTTCGGGCGAGGTCGGTCCAGAGCAGGTTGGCGTTCGCGCCGTCCGCGACGAGCCGGTCCGGCCGCCCGGCGAGAGCGAACGGAAAGCGCCGCGCGAAGGCCTCCGGCATCGTGCGGGGCAGGAACATCGCCCGCCACAGGAGCGGCAGCAGCAGCGCGTCCGTCGGGGCGAGCCCCCGCGAGAGCGGCGGCCCGACGAAGGGCACGGCGCGGGGGCCGAACAGCACCTGCTCCAGCCGGGGCTCCGGAAAGGCGATCGGCGAGATCGCCACGACGCCGCGGATCCGCTCCGGCGCCGCGAGCCCGCAGGCGATCGCCACCGCCGCGCCGAAGGAGTGGCCGGCCACGACCGGACGCTCCAGCCCGAGCGCGTCGGCGAGCGCCAGGACGAGGTCGGCCTGCCGCCAGAGCGAGGCGTCCGCGAGCCGCCCGTGCCCGCTCTCGCCGTGGCCGGGCCGGTCGATCGCGACGACACGGAAATGGCGGGCGAGTGCCGCCATCGGCCCGAGCCACATGTCGTCGAGCGTCACCAGGGCGCCGTGGACCAGGATGAGGGGCGGCCCGGACCCGGCCTCCGCCCAGGCGATGCGCGGGAAGCCCGGCAGGTCGATGAAGCGCCGCGGGGCGGGCCCCGCGAAGGTCCCGTCGAACGCGTGGGGCGCCGGGTCCGGCGCGGGATCGGCCGCCATTCAGCGGCGCCGGGGGCGGGGCCCGAGCAGCGTCGCGGCCCCGAGCGCGAGCCCGGCGGCTGCGAGGCCGGTGAGCGCCAGCGGGTGCAGGCTCGCCCGGGTGTAGGCGCTGGAGTTCAGGACGAGGGCGCCCTGGCCGCCGCGCACCGCGCCGGCCTGCACGGGGGCGTGCAGGGCTCCCTCCGGGTGCTCGGGCGGCCTCGACCGCTTCTGGAAGGCGGTGATCGCCGGGGCGAGGTAGTCGAAGGCGCCGGGCGCAAACTCCTTGGTGGCCACCATCAGCTTGGCGGCGCCGCCGATATAGATGTCCCGCTGCGGATGCACCGCCGCGTGCAGGATGGCGCGGGCCACCACCTCCGGCGCGTAGACCGGCGGCGGCAGGGTCGGCTCGCGCTCCATGTAGTTGCGGGCGCGCTGGGGCAGGGGGGTGTCGACGGAGGCCGGCTTCACCAGGGTGACGGCGACCGGCAGGCCCTCCTGCAGCAGTTCCATGCGGAGCGCGTCGGTGAAGCCCTTCACCGCGTGCTTGCTCGCCACGTACATGCCCTGGAACGGGAAGGGCAGGTCGGAGGCCACGCTCCCGAGATTGATCAGCCCGCCCCCGCCGCGGGTGCGGAAATGCTCCACCGCCACCAGCGAGCCCAGCACCGTGCCCCAGAGATTGGTCCGGAGCAGGCGCTCGTGGTCGGCGTCGCTGACCTTGGCCAGCGGACCGTAGATGGTGAGCCCCGCGACGTTGACCCAGGTGTCGAAGCCGCCGAAGGCCTCGACGGCGCGGGCCGCCACCCGCTCCACGTCCTCCCGCTTCCCGACATCGGCCGGGACGTCGATGGCCTGCCCCCCGGCGGCCTCGATCCCGGCACGGATCTCGGCGAGCGCGTCGGCGCTGCGGGCGGCGAGCACCACCCGCGCGCCCCGCGCCGCCGCCATCCGGGCGGTGGCGAGCCCGATGCCGCTCGACGCGCCCGTGACGACGACGACCTGTCGCGCCAGCGGCGGGCGGCGCCCCCCCGCTCCGAGCACGCTCACCGATCGGCCTTCTCGCCCGCGGTGGTCAGCTCGATGTAGCGCAGCGTCGTCGGCTTGATCAGTTCGTTGACCCGCTGAGCCATCGCCTGCTCCTCGCGCAGCGACTGCTGGAAGCCGGTATTGTGCGCCCCCTGGCCGGCGGCGTCCGCGATGGTGAGCAGCGAGGTGTAGGCCGCGATCTCGAAATTCTCGAAGGCGTGGTTGGCGTAGGTGTTCTTCAGGATCTCGTCCTGGGCCGGGGTATGCCCCAGCGCCATCATGTTGCCGACGAAGCCGAGGATGCCCTCCTTGATGGTCGAGGGGCTCTCGGAGAGGCTCGACAGTGCCTCCTCCAGCCGCTGGCGCTGGCCGTGGGTCTCCTCGACGTGGCGGCGCAGCGCGTCGGCCATCTCGGGGTAGCGCTCCAGCCGCTCGATCTGCCGCTCCATGATCTGAAGCGCCTGCATCTCCAGGGCGTGGGTGTTCTTGAGCGCCGTGATGTAGATCGCGCGGGTGTCGAGAGCCATCGCTCGTGTCTCCTCGGGGTGGCGTGCCGGGTGCCGGCACGAAGGGATCGTCCGGAAGTCAGCGCTCCGCGGTGCGGCCAAGTTTCCGCGCCGACACACGGAGAGGTTGCGTCACACTGTCCGCAGCAGGTGCAGGCTGAACAGCCCGTCCGGGTCGAGCCAGACGCGCTCCGGCAGCCAGCCGGCCCGCTCGGCGAGCGCCCGGAAGGCGTCGGGGGGGTATTTGTGCGAGGTGTCGGTGCGGACGCTCTCGCCGTCGGCGAACGTGAACGTGTCTGCGTCGAGCCGGATCGCCTGCGCCCCGCGGGCGACGAGATGCGCCTCGACCCGGAACGGCTCGGGCTCGATCCGAACCGCGTGGGCGAAGCCGTCCGGGTGGAGTTCGACGTCGAGCTCGCGCCGCATCCGCACCAGGATGTTGCGGTGGAATTCCGCCATCAGCGGGCCGCCGTAGCTCCGCCGCAGGCGGTCCTCGTCCTGGGTCGGATCGACGCCGACGAGCAGGCGGGAGGGGCCGAGCGTGTCCCGGATGCGGGCGAGGAGGCCCTGGGCCGCCTCGGGAGGGAAGTTGCCGATGCTGGTGCCCGGGAAGAAGCCGAGGACCGGGCCGTCGTCGAGCCGGACAGGCAGCCGCACCGGGCCGCCGTAATCGGCGCAGACCGCCGTCATGGCGACCGCCGGATAGTCCGGTGCCAGCCGGGCGACGGAAGACTCGAGGTAGTCGCGGGAGATGTCGAGGGCGAGGTAGCGGGCAGGGCGGTCGAGGGCGTCGAGCAGGGTACGGACCTTGCGGCTCGCGCCGCTGCCGTACTCGACCACGCTGGCACCGGGACCGACGAGCCCTGCCACCGCTTCGGCCACCGCCGGCAGCAAGGCGGTCTCGCGGCCGGTCGGGTGGTAGTCGGGGCTGTCGCAGATCCGGTCGAACAGGACCGAGCCGGCCTCGTCCCACAGGAAGGTGCCGGGCAGGGTGCGGGGCCGGGCCGCGAGCCCCGCGCGCACCGCCTCGGCGAAGGCCTCGTGCGCCCCCGCCATCCCTCAGGCCTCCCGGGTCGCGACGAGGACGGCGAGCGCGATCCGGTCTGCCCGCGCGTAGATCGGGTCCGCCAGCTCCTCGCCGTAGGCGTCCGGGTCGTATTCCCGGTACTGGGCGGAGAGGCCGGCGCGGGCGCAGGCGGTGAGCGCCGCCTCGCGGAACGGGTCCTCGCCCTCGACGATGACCGAGCCGGTGAACAGCACCAGGGCGCCGCGCGGGTTCAGGCGCTCGGCCGCGGCCTCGACCACGGCGAGCGACAGGCCCTCGCCGAACTCGCCGCCGCCGTGCCGGTAGGTGCGCCCCTGCGCGTCGAGCATGAAGGGCGGGTTCGAGACCACGAGGTCGAAGGCGCCGTCCGTGCCAGCGAGCAGGTCGCTCGTCACCGGCACCGTGCCGGTGACGCCGGCGAGCCGAGCGTTCAGCGTCGCCGCGCGCAGCGCGTTCGGGTTGATGTCGACGAGGAGCACCTCGGCACCGGGCGCGCGCTTGGCGACCGCGATACCCGCCGCACCGCTGCCGCAGCCGATATCGACCGCCCGGCGCACCGGCGCCTCGCGGCCGGCAAGGTACTGGGTCACGCAGGCGACGAAGCGCATCGTGTCGGGCCCGAAGAACACGGCGTCCTGCGCGGTCGGCGGGTAGGCCGCGTGCACGAAGAGCTCCCCGTCGAGGCTCGAGAGGCGGATCGTGGCGCGCCAGAGCGCGCCCGCCGACACCAGGATCCCGGCCTCGCGCATCAGCCCGAAGATGTCCGGCGGCAGGAGGTCCTCGGCGAAGGGCCGGCTCCAGCCGAGTACGTCGCGCAGCGAGCGGGCGGGCGCGTCGCCCATGCGCCGGGCGACGTGGGCGTGGGTCGCGGGCGTCACCGTGGTGAAGGCGTAGTTCCGGGCGCGCAGGGCGTCCACCAGGGCCGCGAGGGCGTCGTCTGAGGTCCAGAGCGTGCTCACGGCGCCTCTCCCTCCGTCTTGCCGCCCGTGTTCCCGGCCCCGGCGAAGCGGCGCGCGTCGAAGGCGCCGGCGCGCAGATCGTGGGCCACCGCCGCCCAGTCTGCGCCGGGCTCGGGGGCGCCGCGCCGGAACGGGCAGGCCCAGTCGGCCGGGACCGCGCGGCCGCTGTACTGCACCGCCTCGGAGCGCTCGCCGTGGCGGGCGAGCATCGGGTTGACGGAGCCCGCCCAGTCGGCGTCGCGGGCCAGGATCGTCTCGCGCAGGCGCTCGTAGCGGCCTTCCGTACGCAGGCGCTCGAACTGGTCGTGCAGGTTGAAGACCAAGACCGGCGCCTCGAAGCGGCGCGCCAGCCGACTCGCGCGCGGGTGAAGGCCCACGATGAAGAAAGCCTCGCCCGCCAGACTCAGGGAGAAGTGTGGGTCGTCCGGATCATCGGCGACGCGGGGGTCGGCAGCGTGGCCGATGCGGCAATCCTGGTCGGCGAGCGCCTGGGCCCGGGCCCAGAGCGCGCCCTCGAACGCCTCCTCCGAGAGGTCGTGCGGGCCTTCGAACACCACGGCGAAGCTCTGGAACAGATCGGGTTGTGCCTTGTAGCGGCCCACGAAGGCGAGGAGCGCCGCGTAGAGGCGCCCGTCATCCTGGCCGCCCGTGATGTCGCGCCCGACCGCGATGCGCAGGCGCCCGCGGGTGAGGGCGGATTTGGCCCCGACGCAGGGGAAGGGCGGGTTGCGGATGAACGCGCGGAAGCGTTCGGCCAGGGGATGGGCCGCACCGTCCCCGGGAAGGGTCAGCGGTGCCTGCGGGAGGCCGGTCGGCTGAGGAACCTGTCGCGGGTGGGCTACCTGTTGCATGGGCACCTGTCGCTGTCGCACGGGCGTGTTCGCGCCAGGCGGCTGCGGCAACGTCCTGCAGTTACGGCTCCGTCCGGATTGGACACGAGGAAGTCGAACGGCCGCGCTTGCGCCGTCGATCTGGGCGGAGAACCGGAGCGGTGCTCAATGGTTCCGCAGTTTGCGTCCGGAACGATGCGACATATGCTTGTCGCGCTGACAGCAATACGCTGATGGGCTTGACCTATGTTGGCCTACCCTAATCCAAGTTAAGACATCGGCGGTGGATAACTGTTCGCCCATCCACCGATGGGGACGCCGCCGCTCGCGAGCGGCGGCGCGGAGGCGGGCCTCAGGCGGCGCGCACGGTTGCGAGGAAGCGGCCGACCTCGGCCGAGAGGTGCTCGGACTGGCGCGACAGCTCGGACGCCGCGCCGAGCACCTGGGAGGCGGCCGCACCCGTCTCCTCGACCGCGCCCGCCACGCCCGCGATGTTGCGCGTCACCTCGCCCGTGCCGGCCGAGGCCTGCGAGACGTTGCGCACGATCTCCTGCGTCGCCGCGCCCTGCTCCTCCACCGCCGCCGCGATCGAGGCCGCCACGCCCGCGATCTCCCGGATCCGCGTGCCGATCCCGCCGATCGCGCCGACCGCCTGATCCGTCGAGCCCTGGATCCGGCCGATCTGCGTCGTGATCTCCTCCGTCGCCCGCGCCGTCTGGGCGGCCAGCTCCTTCACCTCGGCCGCCACCACCGCAAAGCCCCGCCCCGCCTCGCCGGCGCGCGCCGCCTCGATCGTGGCGTTGAGCGCCAGCAGGTTCGTCTGACCGGCGATCTGCGAGATCAGCGCCACCACGTCGCCGATGCGGCTGGCCGCCTGCGCCAGATCCTGCACCAGGCCCGCCGTGGCGTTGGCCTCCGCCACCGCCGCCTGCGCCAGATCGGCCGAGCCCGAGACCTGCCGGCCGATCTCCTGGACCGACGAGCCGAGCTCCTCGGCCGCGGCCGCCACCGTGTTGACGTTGGCCGCCGCCTGGGCGGCGGCGGCCGCCACGCTGGTGGACTGGCCCGCCGTCTGGCCGGCGGTGGCGCTCATGCTCTGGGCGGTGGCCTGCAGCTCGCTGGCTGCCGAGGAGACCATGCCGACGATGCCGCCGACCGCCTGCTCGAAGCCGTCGGCCATCTGCCGCATGCCGGCCTTGCGCTGCTCCTCCGCCGAGGCCCGCGCCAGCGCCGTCTCCGCCTCGAGCTGGCGGGTGCGCACGAGGTTCTCGCGGAACACCTGCACGGCGCCGGACATCGCGCCGATCTCGTCCCGTCGCCCGCCATAGGGGATCTCCGCCTCCGTATCCCCGCCGGCGAGCCGGCGCATCGCGCTGGTCATGCGCGCGATCGGCTGCGACACGCCGAGGAAGCAGAAGACCATCGCGCCGAGCGCGATCAGGACGGCAACGCCGAGCATCAGCAGCGTCGTGCGGATGGCCGAGGCCTGCTCGGCGCGGACCTCCGCGTCGGCGGTCTTGGCGGCGGCGAGATTGACGTCGACGAGGGCGCGCGCCGCGCCGGAGACCGCGAGATAGCTGGCGTTCATCGGGCCCCGGAAGAAGGCCATGGCCTCCGCGTGGCGCTCGGCCGGGAAGGCACGCAGCCGGTCCCAGTCCGGCTTCATCAGGGCGAGCTTGGTCTGGAGGTCGCTGTAGATCTTCTGCTCCGCCGCCGAGCTGACGCGCGCCCGGTAGGCCTCGATCTGGGCATCCCGATCGGTCGCGAACTCGGTGACCTTGGCCAAGCTCTCGGCCCGTCCGGTCTCGTTCTCGGCCGTGACGTAGCGGAACTGCCAGAGCCGCGTGCGGATGATGGTGGCGTTGATGCCGTGCGCGGCGTTCACCGGTGTAACGCGAACCAAACCATAGGCCCACGGACGCATAGCGTCGCTCAATCCGAACCATAGGCTGCCTGGATCCCGATTTGCAGGCTTGCCGGGCTATGCCCTTACCCACGCGCAACCGGACATAACCGTGCGGGACGGACGGGAGCGAACTTGCCGAAGGCTCATGCCCGACGGCGTCGCAGCGGTCGTCTCGCGCGCGGAGGAATGTTGGGGCGCAGATCGGACTGATGTACGTCTGGGCGAGGTCGAGGTCACGGGCTCGGTCGTCACTGTGCATCGCCACGGTTGGGATTTGGCAAGCGCTCTTGAGTTCGATCCGAACCGGCAGCGATGCCGATCTGAGAGGCCGTCGCGCCCTCAACCACTCCCGACGAGCAGGCCGTTCGCTCGCAGCAGGATCTCGGCAGACTCGCAGCGGCGATCGTGCCGTTATGCGAGAAGATCGGCACTCTTCGATCTGGTCAGGATACCAGTCCGGCTAGAGACGAACTGTTGGCCGTTGCGCCTCCTGTAGGGAGCTCTGAACCAGCTTGTCAGCGCATCTGGAACCGCACGAGGGCGACCTCCTTTCGACTTGCAATCCCCCAGTTCTTACAATCTCTGAAATCCCTACAAATTTAGACATTTTCGGCATCCTCGTGAAAACGATACGGGGGTAAGCTGCAAAAACCGAACGCGCTCAAATCGAAACTGGGCAATGAAGACGTTCTGAAACAATCCCATGAGAACGATCGCAACAGAAAAAGGTCAAACTGATAGAGTCACGGTCATGCGATCCTGCCTGAGCTCGGCTCGCACAAAGCACACCGCTCAATCCCTGAGAGCTTTCAACGAAGCTCTTTATGTCACTTCGCATGAAGACCTGTTTTCGCTGGAGCTGCCCAATGACGGATGTTGAAAAGTCCTGCGTGTATATGGTCCATGGCCATCTTCCTGATGGGCAAATCGAAATGGGCTGGATCTCGGCCCATAAGTGTCACTCTGAACTCGGAGAGCCTTCTCCAAGCACACGGCAAGGGGTCGAACTTGTCGTCGAGGAACCGAAGCACACGTATACGCGGATAGACATCCTCAGCATAAAGCACTGGCATACGCTGGAAGTCACTTACGACATCAGCCCCGTTTTGAGGTATCTCGGCTTGTGGGACGACAAGGCCGCTGCCGCGTACTCGCACTACGGACGAGGTCACGAGAATATCGACGGACAAGCTGTAACGACTTCCGTTTACGGGGTAACGCTGCGCGAGCGCTATCGTGTTTATCTGTTTCGACGAAAGCGTGACTACGAAGCCTGCGCCAGACAGCTTGCAAAGGCAGCTTGATGCAGCCTGAAGGGCTGCCGAAGAAAGAGATCAACTCGCGTTGCACAGTCGCAACCAGACGGCGGTCTCATCAAGCTCGCACCCTGACCCGCCAGCCTGCAAAATCGATATCGGCGGCGCATCAGTCGAGATCCTTGCCGTGCCGCGTGGCGGCGCGAGCGTGTAGCCTCGCGCCGCGTTGATCCCAACTTGGGCATTACCGCCCCGGTTGCGCTCGACCAGGATGTCGAGATTCGGGATAGGCACGACTAGAGATGATCTCTCAAGCGAGCTCGACTTCAGCAGAGATCGTTTTGCGCCATAACTAACCCTGACCAATACCTCAGACTGAGCCACGCGAGAGGCTACTGCAGTCCGCGTCGCGAGTCTGAGTAGCGTCTTCGATCGGCGGCACCTCACGTCGCGTTGTTCCGGGCATGGACACTGGCGCGCTCGAACCGCGCCCGCGCTGCCGCCTCAATCCGGGAAAGGCCCATCTTCTGCGCCATCAGACGGACGCGCTCGGTTTCCGAAGCATCGGAGCGCAGTGTCCGCGCGAGACCGACGAGCTCAGGCATCGGCGTGTCAGCATGACTGCGGACGCTGGAGTCGGCCGCCCGGTGAGCACAACTCACCTGCGGCCGCGTGTCAGGCGGCCACAGGACTGTCCGGCCGTCATCCTCGCTTCGCGCGATAGCAGGGCCAATCTGGTCCAGGACGGCTTCGCGAATGAGCGGGCCGACGCGCTGCAATCCGTGAGCGCGTGCGATGCGTCGGAGCAGGACATCCTCGTAGATGGGGCCCTCCACAGTGGCCACATGCTCCACTAAGGCCCGCAGCACGGTGCGGTAGGAGGCGTCGTAGAAGCGGGCAGGTTCGATCGGTAGGCCGAGGTCCGCAAGATCGGCGGTCCTATAACCCTGCGCATCCTGAGGGGTCTCGACCGCGGGAGTAGGGTTCTCCTGAAGCGTGACCTGATCCGCGTAGAGGCGCTGCAAGGCTGGCTCCTCAGGAGCCTGGGGATCGTTCGCTGGCTCCGGTGGAGCTTCCGCAACGGGTACGGCAGACGGCGTCTCGTCGGCAGGTTCGGGGTTGTTCGGCTCTGGGGTAGCAGGCGTAGTGGACGCATCGGCTTGGGCCGCTTCGGCGGCCCGCGTGCGATCCTGCTCCAGATCCTCGCGCAGACGCTGGTCGAGCTTGGCGAGCGCGCCCTCTGCGTCCATCCACCACTCGGTGCTCCAGACCCGCCGGATGCGCCAGCCGAGATCGGTCAGAACGTGCTCGCGCAGGCGATCGCGGTCACGTGCCGTGGCCGAGCTGTGATAAGTCGCGCCATCGCACTCGACCCCAGCAAGGTAGCGGCCAGGGGCGTCCGGATGCACGACCCCAAGGTCGACCCGGAAGCCCGACACGCCGATCTGCGTGTGCACGGTCCAGCCCTTCGCCTGAAGCGCAGCCAGCACGGCCGCCTCGAAAGGTGATTCGACGTCGCCGCCGGTGGGCGCGAAGGCCTCGGCGAGCGCCCGCGCGCCGCGGTCAGCGAATTCAAGGAAGTGCTTAAAGTCGCGCACGCCGCGCGCCCGCGTGCGGCCGAGGTCGATCTGCTCGGGCCGGAGCGAGGCGAACACCACGAGCTCGCGCCGGGCACGGGTGATGGCCACGTTCAGGCGGCGGTAGCCGCCGTCCTTGTTGAGCGAGGACACGGTGCTGACCGGCCGCCCCGTCTGATCCGGGCCGACGGCGACCGAGAAGATGATCGTGTCGCGCTCGTCGCCCTGCACATTCTCCAGGTTCTTCACGAAGACCGGCTCGTGCCAGCGGTCCCTGTCGAAGAATGGCTCCAGTTCCGGGTACGATCGCCGCTGCTCGTCGAGCAGGTTCTCGATCAGGCGCTGCTGCTCGCCGTTGAAGGTGACGATGCCAAGCGAGCGGCGCTCCTGCGCGAAGCCTGGCTCGCGAAGGCGACGCACGATCTCGGCGACGACGGCCCTAGCCTCGGGCCGGTTCACGCGCCCCGAGCCGCGCTCGTAGACGCCGTCGGGCACGAGGGTCAGCCGCACGGCTCGGTCGTCGGTCACCGGCGACGGGAAGGTGACGAGCCGGCCGCCGTAGTAGTGCGCGTTCGAGAAGGCGATCAGGCTCTCGTGCCGGCTGCGGTAGTGCCAGTCGAGATTCCGCCGCGGGATGTTGGCCGCGAGGCACTCGTCGAGGATGGACTCCTGGTCCGAGACGTCGCTGCCGTCCTCGATGTCATCGACGCCGCGGTCGCCGACATTGGTCGGCGGCAACTGCTCGGGGTCGCCTACGATCACCACCTGCTTGCCCCGCGCAATCGCCCCGACAGCGTCCCAGGGCGAGATTTGCGAGGCCTCGTCGAAGATGACGACGTCGAACGGCTCCTTCTCGGGCGGCAGGTACTGCGCGATCGAGAGCGGGCTCATCATCACGCAGGGGGTGAGCTTGGTCAGCGCCGTCGGCATCCGGCCGAAGAGCTTGCGCAGCGGCATGTGCTGCGTCTTCTTCGTCAGCTCGTGCGAGAGCGTACCCCATTCCGGATCGGCCCCGAAGGCGGTCGGCCCGGGGATGCCGCCGCCGAGGCGCGAGCGCACGACCTGCTTCGAGAGCTCGGTGACGCGCCGGTCCGCCGCGCGGAAGCGGGCGATCGTGTCCTCGTGGCGCTCCGGCAGGAAGCGGCGCAGCACCGGGTCGTGGCTGACGACGCGATCGATCCACCAGCGCGCATAGGCGGTCTCGAACGCCGCCTCCGCCCGGTCGGGAGCGACGCGCCCCCCCTCCAATGCCTCGATCAGCGGGGTGAGGCCGCTACCCCGCGCATTCTGCGCGACCGCCTGCCACGCGCACCAGCCCTGGGCCCGGGTGAGCCCAGAGGACCAACGTTGCGCCAGCGCGATGCTGCGCTCGATCCAGTCGGCCTCTGCCGCCAATGGCTCCTCAGGGTCAGCGCGCCCAGCGAGCTGGCCGAGTGCCTTCATCGCCTCAGTGGCGCGCGCACGATCCTGCGCGAAGGCGGCGTAGGCCTGCGCGATGCGACCGCCCTCAGCCAGCGCCCGCGCCTGTCGCTCGACGAGTTGCACAAGGTGGTCGCGTAGGCCGTCGATGCCAAGCGAGAGCGGTCCGAGGATGTCGAGGAGTTGTTCGACCTTCTCGGCCCAGGTGATGGCCGGCTGGAACTCGGCCGCCGGCATCTCCGGGTTGCTCCAGGGCAGCCCCAGCCGAGCAAGGACGAGTTCCTCCAGGCAGCCCGCCTTCACGTGCCGGGCGACTTCGATCAGACCGGTCAGATCTGGCCCGATATCCTCCGGCAGTGTGCCCTCGGCGTAAGGCTGGACCTGCAGCAGCACGCGCTTGAGCCGGCCGCCGCGAACCAGGAAATTGGATCCTTGGGCGGCGACCCACTCCGCGAGGAGACCGGCAAGGTTCTGGTCGAGGATGCCTGGCCGGTACCGGCCAGAGAGGCGACCGAGGAGTTCGGCCTGCGTCGCCTGGAAGCGCTCGCGCGCGGCCACGGCCCGGCGCAGGTCGCCGGAGCCATCGGCCAGGAAGGCGGCACCGCAGCGGGCATCGGGCCGGACGAGATAGTTGCCGAGCACCGTGAGCCCGCGTGTGCCGGCGTAGGTCGCGAGCAGGGTGGGCAGGCCGATCGCGTCGGCGAAGGCTTGGCCGCTGACGCGGAGCGCCGACAGGGCGTCGGTGCCGGCTCGGATCGCGGCTCCCATGTCGTCGCGCCAGACCGGCGACCACTGGGTGGCCTCGACACCCTGCAGCGGATGGTCGACGAGGGAGCCCACCGAGGAAAGAACCGGGCGCAGTTCCCGGCAACCCGCACGGAGCGTCGCGAGCGTCTCCGCGCCGTGCGCGAGATGGTCCGGCCAAGCGAGCACGAGCCCGGGGTCGCCGCCACCGGCCGCGATCACGCGTCCGAAGGCTTCGTATGCGGACAGACCGTTCTCACGCCGTCGATGCAGCGCGTTCACGAGGCCGTTCAGTTCCTCGCGGAGGCTCGCGAGCTCGCTCGTCGCCGCGTCCCAGGTGCCCTGCGAGGGCGTGGTGCGCTCGTGCCAAGCCTTGCGCAGCTGGCCGAGCACGGCCGATTTTTGCGCTTTGGTCGAGTGCACTTCCAGGCAGTAGTCGCCGAGGCCGATCTCCTGCAGCCGGCGCTGCACCACCTCGAGCGCGGCCGTCTTCTGCGAGACGAACAGCACCGTGCGGCCCTGCGCGAGGCACTGTGCGATCATGTTGCCGATCGTCTGGCTCTTGCCGGTACCGGGCGGCCCAAACAGCACGAAGTCCTTGCCCTGGGCGGCGGCCAGCACGGCGGAAAGCTGGGACGAATCGGCTGAGAGCGGCGCGAACACGGTCTTGGGCGGATACTCGCGATCGAGGCGCGCGGGCTCGGGGAAGGGCGTCCCGTCGCCGTAGGAATGCTTCGGCGTGTCGATGAGGTGGCGCACCACCGGGTTGCGCTTGAGCACCTCAGCGCGGTCGACCAAGTCCTTCCACATCAGGTACTTGGTGAAGGAGAAGGCCGAAAGCACGACATCCGGCACCACCTCCCAGCCGCGAAGGTCGCGCACGTGCGCGCGCACGATCTTGAAGATGGCGTCGACGTCGATGCCGGAGGCGTCCCGCGGCAGATCCCCCTCGAACTCCGGCATGCGCAGCCGAAAGTCCTCGCGCAGCATCTCCAGCAGGGTCGGGTTGATCCGCACCTCGTCGTCGTGCAGCGCCAGGCGGAAGCCCGCGCGCACGCTGGAGCGCTTCAACGAGACTGGCACCAGCAGGAGCGGGGCGCGATAGGCGGCCTCGCCCTCCTTGCGGGTCCACGAGAGGAAGCCGATCGCGAGGTAGAGGATGTTGGCTCCACCTTCCTCGAAGCCGTTGCGGGCGAGGCGAAAGAGATCGAGCAGGCGGCGGTCGAGCTCGGCCTCGGTCGAGGTCGTGTAGATCTCCCGCCGGGCGAGCGCCGCCTCGAGATAGCTGCGCCGACCGTCGTCGTGATGCCGGCGGGCGTAGAGGTCGGCGCTGCGCTCGTCGGCCCCGCTCAGCACGTCGGAGACGGGCTTCAATCGGAATTCCTGTCCCGCCGCGAGCCCGTCCTCCAGGGCCCCAGGCGAGACGCATTCGAGCACGACCGAGCCCTTGCCGGGCTTGAAGTTCAAGAGCTTGTTGCGGAGCGTCAGGTCGAGAAGCTTGCGCTTCCAGCGCTCCATTCGACCGACCGGAGTCTCTGGGGCCTCATCGGCGGGCGGTCGCGCCTCCTCGTCGAAGCTGGGCGGCGCGGAGAGCGCTTGGTTGAGCGGTGCCGTCGGCGCGGGGGCGAGGTCTGCCGGCCTGCCCTCACCAAGATCCATGGGGCGGATGCCGCGCCGCCGGCAGCGCCGAACATCGATTGCGACTTCGAGTGGGGCGGGCGCGCTGTCCTCGACCTGGGCACTGCCCTGTGTCGTCGCGACCTTGAACGCCGCCGGCGGGTTGTGGGTCAGCAATGTCGTCTCGACGAGGACAAAGTCCTGCAGGTCCCGGCGCTTGCGCAGGAGCTGCATGTCGTCGACGGCGGCGCTCGCGAAATCCTCGTCCTGCAGCCACAGACCGACGAAGGCGTGGCCCTGCGTCAGCACCAGGACCGGGTTCAAGCCCGCTTGCTCCAGGCAGGCGGCGTAGAGAAGCGAGAGGTCGAGGCAGGTGCCGACCTTGCGCTCCAAGACCTCGCTCGGACCGCGCACCTTTTGGCCGGTCTGTTCGAAGCTCGCCGGAGGCAAGACGTAGGCGATGCGCCGGTCGGCGACGGCCGCCCAGATCGCCTCGGCGAGTTCCCAGGTGCGGGCCTTCTTCCGCGCGCTGTAGCCGTTCAGGCCGGTCTCGCGTCCGGCCTCACCGAGCTTCGTCGCAGCATCCCGCAGCACGATGTCGACGGCTGGATCGTTCGGCCGGACGAAGGCGGCAAGCAGTTCCGGGGCGCTCCGGCCGCCGCCCCATTGCGATGGCGGCAGCAGGCGGATCTCCGCCACGCTCCGGGCGCGTTCGCCGCCCGCATCCTCCAGGATGCTCGTCAGTTCGAGGCGGCTCGCCTCGGTGAAGCCGGAGAGTAGCGCCGCATCAAGCCGGATATCGGGCGTCTCGATGTGATGGTTTGAGCCGGCCGGGACACGGTCGATGCGCAGGGTCAGCGGGTGGACGACGGCCGGCCGGCTCTCGATCCGCACCCGGAGATCGACGAGGTCGTCGTCGGACGGGTTCGCGACCACAATCTCGCGGATCACCGGGATCGCGTTCTCGTAGTAGGCGAGGCTGACATGCTCCGTCGCCGTGCACGCGACCCGCACGGCATCCTGGGCGTCGATCTCAGCGACGGGCTCGATCGTCTCGCTGCTCACTGTGCGATCCACCGGCTCGAGAAGCGCTCGCCCTGCTTGTAGCGGGCGAGCTTGGGTCCGACCTCGTCGCAGGTCTCCCCGAAAGGATCCCGGATGACACCGAACTCAGCGTCGTTGACGTAGCCGGTCACGTAGCAAACGTCCTGATACTCGCCCCTGATGCGGTTGCGCATCTTGATCCGTGTGGTCGCCAGGGCCGTCTCGAGCGGGCGCTCCTTGTAGAGGGCGGTGCCGTAGTCGAGGATCTGCGTTTCGGCCGACATGAACTCCCAGCGGTCGTCGCGCTGAGCCTGATAGTGACGGGCGGGTCCCGGGTAGCGATCCGTGAACCCGACCGGGCGGTCGCCGGTGGCAAAGGCTTGCACCTCCTCGCCGAGCGCCTGCTCGAAGAAGCGCGCCCGCTCGCCCCACTGGGCGCGCAAGGCTCGCTCGCGCGTCTCGCGCCGGGCGCTCTCCTCCTTCTCCTTCTCACGGTCGAGCTTACTGCGCTCCTCCAGCTCGCGCTGACGCTTGAACTGCTCCTCGACGCTGCGGGTCTTGCTCGCGTCGATCTCGGTCTGCGTGGTCGCGACTTCGGCGGGCTCGATCCATAGGGGGAGGTAGCGGTGGTTGATGCCGTCCCGGGTCATGGCCTCGGTGATCGTGGCGAGATCGGCGGACGCCGCGTAGACCGCGCCGCACTCGCCGCGCTTGACCGCGATGAAGGCCCCATCCGCCGAGGTCGGCGCGACGACAGGTTGGCCCGGCAGCTCGTCGCCGAGCCGATCCGAGAGCCGAGCGAGGATGGACGCGTGCGCCTCGGTCTTATCGGGCGCGACCCGGCAGAGCACGCTCGATGCGTTCGGCACCACGATGACACCGAAGCCCTCACCCTTGCGCTCACGCACCAGCGCCTCGACCTCGTTGGCCTTGGCCGCCTCAGCCTGCCGCGCGGAGGCCAGGGCGGCCGCATCGACGACGGCGAGCCGAGCGAACAGGCTGCCGTTGACCGCCTCCACCAAGGTGATCACCCGGTCGACCGGCTCGCGCAGCAGGCGCTCGCGCTCGGCGAAGATCAGGTCCTGCTTGGCGAGATTGTTCGGCCCGCAGGCTGCGAGCGGCAGATCGAGCTTGGCTCCGAGCGCCGCGCTCCGGTCGCGGATCTGCCGGTTCAGGAACACGTCCGACAGAGGCGCGTGGTACAGGCAGGCGGCCCCACGACCATCCTCGAATACCAGCTCGCCGCGCAGATTGCGCACGACGGAGGGAGCCTTGCCGCTGTCGTTGTAGAGCACGATCAGGTCGCCGCGCCCACCCTCAATCAGGAAGCGGCTCTTGGCCGTGACAGCCCGGGCGAGCCGCGCCGCCGCATCGATGCGGGCGCGCTTGCTGGCGTAGGCGTCGGCGAGCTCCTTCAGGCGCTCATCAGAGGTGTCCGGCGCGATCCCGGTCACATCGGCGACGAAGCCGGATAGGAAGGTCTGGAGATCCTGCGGGATGCCGCCCTTCAGGGTGGTCTCGGCCTCGGCCGCGTCGCGCTTCAGGCGCTCGACGAGAGCCGCGCGCCGGTTCTCCGCCTGGTCGCGCTCGCGCTGGCGCTCCTCTGCTTCGCGCGCGCGGCGCTTGGCGTCGCCCTGCTCCGCCAGCGTTGCCTGCGCCTTGGCGGCGATCTCGGGCGCGATCCAGATCGGCAAATAGCGGAAGCTGACGCCGTCGCGGGTCAGCCCCTTCACCAGGGGCGCGAGATCCTTGGCACTGCCGTAGACAGCCCCGCACTGACCGCGCTTGACCGACAGAAAGGCTCCGTCGGCACTCGCCGCCACCACGGTGGTCGCGCCGCCGAGTTCCGCCTTCAGCAGGGCCTCGTAGGGCTCCAAGAGACGGTCGTGCAGCGCCTTGTCCCCAGCCGCCACTCGGCAGACCGTGCGCGAGCCGGTGCCGAAGGCGAGCACGGCCAAGCCCTCCGAGGTCCCGCGCGAGACCTCGCTCTCGGCTTCCGCCGCGCGGATGCCCTCTTGCTGGCGCGCGGCCTCGATGTCGGACTTCAGCACCGTCCCGGCGAGCGCGTAAACGCCTGTATCGACCGCCGAGGCGATGGTGCCGAACAGCCCGGACTGCGCACGTAGCGCGCCGCGCTCGAGGGCTAGCAGGTCGGCGTTCAGCTGCTGTGCGCTGGTGCAGCGGGGCAGCGTCTCCCGGACCGGGGCACCGAGGCTACGCAGCCTAGCGACGAGCTGTTCGAGGGCGATCCGGTCGGCCGGCGCGTCCGGCAGGGCGCAGGCCAGCGTGCGTTCAGGATCGAAGACGAGGTTGCCGTCGAGGCCGCGAACGACCGCGCCCGCCCGCGGCGAGCTGTTGTAGAGGAGCAGGATGTCGCTGGGATCGCCCTCTACGAGGAAGCGGTTCTTGTCGGTGACGGCGCGCTGCACCGCCTCGGCCTCGCGCACGCGTGGTTCGATCTGCGCAAAGCGCCGCTCGATGGTCTCCACGACACGCGGCAGTTCCTGCGGCGAAGCCCCTTCCGACTGTTTGAGCAGCGGAGCCAGTTCGGTTCGCAGGTCCTCCGGTACCGGGCCGGCCAGCAGGGCCTCGATACGCTTGCGTTGTTCGTCGAGCCGGCGCTGCGCCTGGAGGCGGGAGCTGCGGTCCCGTTCTTCGCCCCCGAGGTCACCGAGATAGGCCTCGTAGCGCCGCGCGACGGCCTCGATGCGGGCGGGCAGGCCGGCATCCGTCACCACGGCGAGGCTCGGGCCAACACTCTGACCGCGCCCGAGCCGGTCGGCGAGGCCGGTTCCGAGAAAGCCATCGCCGGCGAAGCCCTGGGCATCCGCGAAGCTCGTGATCGCCCGCCGCGTCACGCCGCCGTAGACGCCATCGGCGATCGCATCAGCCGCAAGATAGCCACCTGTGCGTAGGGCCTCTTGCAGGCGGACATGGTCCTCGATCGGCCGCCCGATCTCCTGGCGTGCCGCAGGGGGACCATCGCGTCCGACGCGCGCTGCCCAAGCTTCCTTCTGGCGCTGGTAGGCCGCAGCGATGCAGGGGACGGCGCGGGCGCGCAGAGCCGCCGTGACCTTGCCGGTCTCCGGGATGCGGCAGGTCTTGAGCGTGCGCTCGACCAAGTCGTTCGACTCCGCCTTCAGCTCCGCGCCAGCATCGGGCTTGAGGTGGCGCAGTGCGTAGAAGGGCCGGGCCATCTCGAGATCAATGCGGCGCAGACCGGCATCCTCGCAGATCAGGATCGGCAGCGGGGTGTTGGCCTTCTCGCAGTCGAAGGACGGCCCGAGATCGCGGGTCGACGCCAACGGCTTCGGCAGCGAGGCGGTGCGCGGGGGCTCGGACACGGCGGCGGCCTCCCTGCGCAGGTCGGCGAGCCGCTTCTTCAGCCCCTCCGAAGTCTCGGTCTTGGTGCGCGCCTCGGCCTGCGCGCGCAGGCTACCCATCCGATCGAGCGCGGACAGACGCGCGGCCTCGGTCTGAGACAACGCACCGAGCCCACCGACCTCCCGGCTGATCGTGTCCGTATCGGGCGCGGATGGGCCGGTACGGGCGGCGAGTTGCTGCTCGATCCGGCTCTGGATCCGCGCAGCCTCCGAACGCACGACGGGCGAGGCGTCGCGCTGGTAGTTGGCGAGCGTGGTCTTGAGTACCTGAAGCTGCTCGGCTCGGCCCTGAGCCTCGGCCCGCGCCTGACGCAGCTCTCGTGCCTCGCCGGTCTCGACGTCGGCGACGATGATGCGGGTGCCCGAGAAGTGCAGCTCGATCGCCTCGCGTGGCTCGACCGCCAGGATGCGGTTGCTCGCGTCGCGGTAGGCGAAGGACTGATTGCAGGTGGTCGAGACCGACCAGCCGTTCTCATCGGACGTGGTGCAGCTGAAGCCCTGCCGCAGGTTCGGTTCGGTGAAGCGCCGGCACTCGGCGAAGAAGCTGCCGAGACGCCCGTCATCCGGGCCGATGCCACGCTGGATCATGCCGGCGATGTCGGCGTTTCGGCGCGCAAGGGCGCGATCCAGGCAGAACCGGTCCCTACTGGAGAGCCGAGCCCAGGCATCACGGGCGGCCTGCGCCTGGGCAGCACCAAGAAGCCCCCCGAATATGTCGAGCGGCGTAACCTGGGCGGAGGCCGGCCCGATCGATGCTGTGACCGCCGCGACCAGAAGAAAACCGCGCGCTCCACCCCGGGCCATTGTCGTACCCCGTACCTTTGTTCTGCACGGTTTGCCGGGTTGCCGAGACCCATTCAAGGTTGAATCGGCCACAATTCGGAAATTGCTGCGTCTGGATGCCGATGCAGCTGTCCAGACGGGGCAAAGCCAGGACCCAACCGCCGCCCAACCGCGAGGTTCTCGGCAGGGCTGCCCGTCAGTGGGCTGCCCGGTACTCAGCAACCATCGCCGGTGTGATGTCCTTGGCGTAGCACAGCGGTGCATAGCCGCCTGGCCGAGAGTAGGCCGCACGCCGCCCGCAGGAGGATCCGTTCCGTGCGCTCTGGTATGGGCATGCACAAGGGCCGGGATAGTCTGGTCATTCGTCATTTCGGGTTGATGATGGGTACGACGGCTTGACGGGTTCACGCTTCGTTCCGTAGCGTAAACCCGTGATTTTGACCTTCCGCCAGAAGCTGCGCCCGACTCGGGCACAGCACCGCCTGCTCGACGAGCGGCTGGAGCGGCAACGCCTTCTCTACAACGCTGCGCTCCAAGAGCGCCGCGACGCTTACCGGCTCCAGCGTAAGACGATCACGCGTCTCGATCAGCAGAAGTCGCTGACCGTCATCCGCGCCGATGACCCGGAGGGTCATGGAGCCGATCCGGTCACGATGGGTCGGTGGACCCTGGCGCGCGTCGAGGATGCGTTCACCGGCTTCTTCGGCCGGGTGAAGCGCAGGGCCGGCAAGGCCGGCTTCCCCCGCTTCAAGGCCAAGAGCCGCTGGCGGAGCTTCGGGCTCTACGAGATGACAGGCCTACGGCTCGAGCTCGGGCATCAGCGCATCCGCCTGAAAGGCATGGATCGCCCGATCCGGCTCTGTCCGGATCGGGCGCTGCCCGAAGATGCGCGCCTGCTCGGCGCGACCTTCACAAAGGTCGGACGCGGCTGGTTCCTGGCGCTGACCATCGACAGCGCCAGCATCGTCGCTCCCGAGCATGCGCACCCCGGCTCCGCTGTCGGCTGCGACCTTGGCATCGAGGCGCTCCTGACGCTTTCCACTGGCGAGCGGATCGCTAATCGTCGCCCGGTCTCCCGTCGGGAACGCGAGATCCGCCACTCGCGCCGGGCGCTTGCCCGATGCAGGCGCGGGTCCAACTGCCGCCGGAAGGTCAAGGCAACGCTGGCGGGTCAGCTGCGCCGCGTCGCAGACCAACGCAACGACCACCTGCACAAGGTCAGCGCGAGCCTCGCGCGAAGCTTTGCTCTGATCGTCTTCGAGGACCTGCGGATCCGCAACTTAACGCGCTCTGCCACCGGAACGGTGGACGAGCCAGGCGTCAACGTCGCGCAGAAGCGCGGGCTGAACCGCGAGATCCTGGACGCCGCGTGGCGGCGTCTCATCGACTATACACGCTACAAGGCTGCGAGAGCCGGTGGCGTCGTGAAGACCCGGGACGCGCGCCGATCGTCTGGCACGTGCTCGGGCTGCGGTGTGTATGCGGCGAAGCCGCTCTCGCTCCGCTGGCATGCCTGTGCCTGTGGGGCGAGCCTGCACCGCGACGAGAATGCCGCGCGCGTGATGCTCTGCGGGAGTTCGCGGCGATCGCCGCGACGGGGGAGGCCGTGCCCCTGGGGACGCCAACGTGGGCCTTCGGGCCGTGCGTCGTCCCAGAACTCTCCTCGCCGTAAGGTGCTGGAGACGAGACGTCAGATGGGGATCATCAATCCCAAATGACGAAGAACCGATAGTCGGCGATCGAAGCCGCGATCAGCAGCTTCGCAATGGCAGCGACGCTCAATGCGGTGGAGACCGAGGGCGGCTTGGCGACGTTCTCCTCGGGTTCGGTATCACGCAGGCGCTTGGCCTGAACCCACCCCTTGCGCTGGGTCAGGTTGTGCCGGATCTCGACCCAGTCGGCGCGACGCTCCAAGACGGTCACCGCCTGCTTCGGCCCGAGCCGATCGACAATCTGCCCCCCGGCCTTCGGCTGAGCTCGCAGAGGAACCTTGTGGCCGGAGATGTAGGCCGCAGGTCCTGTTCGCTTCTCCGGCTCGGCAGTGCGCGGGGGTTCGACAGCGGATTGAGGCGATGTCGTGTCCCCGAGCGTCGCCGAGTTTCCCGACCATGAGGGCGTGGCTGGCTCGGCTGGTAACAAGGCGTAAGTTACCGGTGGCGCGCTCGACGTTTGAGGAGGAGGCGCAGGAGGCTTGCTACTGTTTCCGAAGATGAGACCGATCAAGGCGATCGGCACCAGAAGCAAGGCTCCTCCCGATGCTGATCCCCGGCGACGTGCCATGATGCGCCTCTCCTGGCCGACTTTTTTGAAAAGTGGCAGGGCAGACATAGGGCATCGATACGAGGCCGCATACTGGGCGACGACTAACATTTTCCAGTTAGCCTGGGGATCACACTATGGATTGCTTCAGCCTGAGCTTTTCGGTGCTCGGTGAAGGCCGTAGCGACGTCCTTATAGGATCAATCCGCACAGGTGCACAACATGCCAACGCTTGAGTATGTCAATGCAAATTCACGACACGATTCAATCAAATTTTCGTCGCCAAAATTTGGAACGGGACACCGAGAATAATGTGCGGCGGCATGATCGGGGACGATTTCTATCTCGGCTCAGACCGCGGCAATCTCTGGGTTGGTCCGCATCGAGAAGCGGTCGCGGGCCGTGAAGCGGTCGGCGGGCAGATCACTGACAGGGCGTCCGTAGATCTGCTGGCCGAGAAACGTCCGCTCGACCTCCAGTTGGTCCTCGTCGAGGTCGATGTACCAGCAGCGCCGACGACCGCTCCAACGGTAGCTGCGCGCCTTCAGGAGGTCCTTCGTCTCGATCGGTGATCCCTTCGCCCACAGGCGCACGGTCGGCTTGCGAGCCGTTTCCAGCAGGCAGGCGAGCGCGAGACGGCCCGAGCTTCGCAGCGGCTGGCTCAGCAGGACTAGGAGGGCATGGCAATCATCGATGGCGCGATGCCCAGCGTGGAAGCAGCCGAAGTCGTTCAGGAGGTAGCCGAGCTTCTGCCCCTCGTGTCCCTCGACCCGCCATGGCACCTGATGGCAGGAACACGCCCAGTTACGCTCCGCGAAGATGGGCCAACGTCGCTCGCACATCTGCCTGTCAAACAGGGCATTGTGCGCGATGACGACGGCGGCATCGGCCGCCAGAGCCTCGACCGCCGTGTCGTCGATCGTCCGACCGGCGACATCCGCATCCGTGATCCCGGTCAGCCGTGTGACCTCCGGCGGGATCGGGCGGCTCGGCTGTTGCAGCTGATTGAAGGTGTCGAGCACCCGGTAGATGCGGCCGCTCGCACCGTACTCGAACTTGACGATGCCGAGTTCGATCACCTCGTCGACCATGGGATCGAGGCCGGTGGTCTCGGTATCAAGTGCCAAGCCGATGAAGGTCGGCTCATCGGGGGCATCGCCGCACCCCGTGATCGGCGAGAGGCGACGCAGAACGCGGTACTCGCCGGTGCCCTCGAGCACGGCAGCGATGCTGTCAAGGGGCTGGCTCACGCGGCGATCCGTTGACCTTGATCCTTGCCATGGCCTTCGGAAGCGGCCGGGCGCGATCCTACGTTCGCGTGCCATCCGACGGCAGCGTCGAGTTGGTCTCGTCCACATCCTTTCGGGTTCCAAAGCCCCCCGCATGGCTTAAGCTCGGAGGCCGACTGTCCGTCGTCCAAAATCGCGGTCAAGAAGCATAGCCAGACAACTGCGATCACCGAGCGGCGGCTGTGAAGCTCTCCGCACAAACCTTGGGCCCTGTACCGCCGCCGAGGACGTCGTCTCGGTGTTCCGGAAGCAGGCGTCGCAGCGGTCACGGGCGGGCTGGACGACCTCCGCATTAATCCATGCGCGCTCCGGAGCAGCATCATCCTACGACGTAGGAAGCCAGTTCGTCCGGCGTCCCTTTCGGAAACGCCTCTTTCAGGTGGTCGAGAAAGGCCGAGACGCGCGCGCTGAGAAGCCGGCGAGTGGGATAGAGCGTCCACAGTGCGATGTCCGGCGCGTCGACATCGCCCCAGTGGACCAGTGTCCCATCAGCAAGATCGTGGCTCACGAGCGAAACGGGCAAGCGCGCCGCGCCGACGCCTGCGCGCACCGCGTCACGCACCATGATGAGCGATGCTAGGGAAAGAACCGGCTCGACCGCGATCGTGGCGGGGCCGGCCAGCGTCCTAACGCGCCATGCCGTGCGCTCGCTACCGCCCCGCACGACGGCCGGAACGGAGATGCCTTCGGTTTGCTGGGCAAGGCCGGGGCTCGCCACGACCACCATGCGGTCGCGCAAGAAGGCGCGGCCGACGAGGCTCTCGTCCGGGTCGGGGTTGACCCGGATCACCAGATCGAAGCCCTCCTCGATCATGTCGACGGCCCGGTCCTCTGTCGTGACCTCAAGCCGGACCTCGGGGTACTTGAGGGCGAAGCCCGCTGCGAGCTTTCCCATCGCGGTCTGAGAGAACAGCAAGGGGGCGCTGATCCGCAGGCGGCCCCGAGGCCGCTCACCGCCTGAGGCGATCGTCGCAGCCGTTTCTTCCAGTTCGGTGAGCAGCACACCGGCTCGCTCAAACAGCGCCCGCCCCTCCTCCGTCAGCTTCAGGTCGCGCGCGCCCCGCTCGAACAGGCGCAAGTTCAGGCTCGCTTCCAAATCCGCCACGCGCCGGGACAATGTTGCCTTCGGTCGTCCTGCGGCTCGAGCAGCCTTCCCGAACCCGCCGTAGCGAGCAACGAGGGTGAAGTCGGAGAGGGCGAGCAGGTCCATCGTTCCACCAGCGAGACGGCACGTCCTGATCTAGCAGCTATTTGATCGAAGACGGATCGCTCATTTGGGTCTCAGCCAAACGGCTCAACCCCAGGAGCAATTCCTATGACCATCCTCGTCACCGGAGCCACCGGCCGCGTCGGCCGCCATGTCGTCGAACAGCTCGCCAAGCGGGGTGCCGGTGTGCGCGTGCTGACCCGCGATCCCGCCAAGGCCCGCTTTTCCGAGGGCGTCGAGATTGCGAAGGGCAATCTCCTCGATATCGATTCGGTGCGCGCCGCATTCTCCGGCGTCAGCACGCTGTTTCTGCTGAATGCAGTCACGGGTGATGAGTTCACCCAGGCGCTCATCACGCTGAACGTCGCTCGCGAAGCGGGCGTCGATCGGGTCGTCTACCTGTCGGTGTTCGGAGCCGACCGGGCTGTCAACGTGCCACACTTCGCGGTCAAGTTCGGTGCCGAGCGCATGCTCGATGCGATGGGTTTCAGCGCCACGATCCTGCGCCCGACCTACTTCATCGACAACGAGGTCATGATCAAGGACGTGATCGTGAATCACGACGTTTACCCGATGCCGATCGGCAGTAAGGGCTTGGCGATGGTCGATGCACGCGACATCGCCGAGGTCGCGGCGATCGAACTGATCCGCCGCGAGCAGGCACCGGGCAAGCTGCCGATCGAGACCATCAATCTCGTTGGCCCCGACACGCTCACAGGCGCGGACGCAGCTGCGATCTGGACTGACGTACTGGGCCGGCCGGTCGCCTACGGTGGCGATGATCCGAGCGGGTTCGAAGCGAACATGGCGGGCTTCATGCCCCGGTGGATGGCCTACGAGATGCGCCTGATGGCCGAGCGTTACGTCAGCGACGGCATGATCCCGGAACTTGGTGACCGCGAGCGCCTGACCGGCATCCTCGGACGCCCGTTGCACGCCTACCGCGACTTCGCAGCCACGCTCGTACGTCCGGGCGCTGCAACTGCCTGAGCGAGTGCCTCGTCGCAGCGGCCGTCTCGCGAGGAGCAAGGCACTGGCCTCGCTCCAAGCGCTCGTGCTCTCTTTCCGGGGCGTTGTCGCTGCGCCCGATGACGGCTCCCATAAATGGTTTAGCAGGGGACCGTCGCCTTTAGGCGACGGGGGAATGCGGCTCGGCGATTGCTCCTGAGAACAGATCGGGTACGATCTCCCTGTGGCACTACGATCCTACAAATACCGGCTCCGGCCCAATCGCGAGCAGAGCGCGGCGCTCAACGCCATGCTGCGGGACTTCTGTGGCTTGTACAACGCCGGTCTCCAGCAACGCATCGAAGCGTATCGCCGTCGGCGGATCAGCCTGGGCTACGCGCATCAGGCAAACGAGCTTAAAGCCTGTCGCGCGGCCGATCCCGACGGGCTCGGGCGCTGGTCGTTCACCGCTCTCCAGCAGGTGCTGCGCCGTCTCAGCCAAGCCTACGCCGCGTTCTTCAAGCGCGGGCGCGGCTTCCCGCGCTTCCGCGCCACGGCCCGGTATCACGCCGCAACATTCCGGTTCGGCGATGGCCTCACCATAAAGAAGGACCGCCGCCTCGGCATCGTCGGCGTGCCAGGCGCGATCAAGGCCGTCTGGCACCGAGACATTCCGGAAGACGCGAAGCTCGCCACCGCGATCGTCACCCGTCAGCAGGGCAAGTGGTACGCCGTGTTCTCGGTCGAGGCCGCCTTCGCCGAGACTTGCGGGACCGGAACCGTCGGTATCGATCTCGGGCTGAACAGCCTCATCGCCACCAGCGACGGCGCAACCATCTCAGCCCCAAGATACGCCCGACGGGCACAGTCCGCGCGACGTCGACGGCAACGCGCGCTGGCAAGATGCCGGATCGGATCAAAGCGCCGGCTGAGAGCCAAGGCCCGCCTCACGGCTGCCTCGGCGAAGATCGCGCGCCAGCGCCGCGATCACCTGCACAAGCTCGCCCGCGCCCTGGTCTCGCGATACCAGGGCATCGCATTCGAAGATCTCAACCTCGCCGGGCTCAAGCGCGGGATGCTCGCCCGGTCTATCCATGACGCCGCGTGGGCGTTGCTCGTCCAATTCACAACGTACAAGGCTGCAAGCGCCAGTGCCGAGGTGAAATTGGTCGATCCGCGCGGCACCTCGCAGACCTGCCCGGCCTGCGGCACGATCAAGGCCAAGACCCTCCGAGAGCGCCTGCACCGCTGCACCTGCGGCTGCACGCTCGACCGGGACGTCTCAGCCGCACAGATCGTGCACCAGCGGGCATTCGGCTCAGGCCGGGATATCGGCCTTCAGGACATAAGCCAGCGGGTTGCCGCATAGCTGTCCCGAGAAGCCGCCCGCTTCAGCGGGCGGAGTTATCACGACGCAGCTCGCGAGGCCGCTGCAGGCCGCATGAGCGTCGCTGAATTGGCAGGAGCGTTTGGCGCGATCGGCGTGGAGCGCTTCCACGTCGATCTCGTGCGCGGCGAGACTACGGTCTACCAGGGCGACTACACCGCGGTTCTACCAGCGGATGCCCCAGCGAAGAGACCTGCCCCTCGGTTCTGGGCATCCGGTATCGAGGGGGCGCTCATCGGCACAGACGCTGGATCGTATACGTGGCCAGCGTTCTGCGGGCTGGTCTTGGAGGCCAGGTGCGCCGGCTTCATCGTGTCGCTCTTCGGGCGGCGCGCACTTTTCTACGGAGAAGCCGGAGAGGTTCTAACGAAGGATGGCCCGTTTTCCTCGTCATCACCCGCTGACGGATAGGGCGTAGCCCGTCATTGGCAGGACAAGCGGCGGCTCGCCTTGTCAGGGGAGGGATCGGGCAGATCTACGACCATGGTCCGCCTCTACATCGGCATCACCGATCAGCCGTACTTCCCCTGGCTGTCGCACCCTCTGTTCGCTCTGTGGGTGCGCTCTGTCCAGACACGCCCTATCGTCGTACCATTCGTGCAACCCGAGCCGGCCTAGGCACCGGTCGCGTCTGGACCGCTAGACGCAGAGTCCAGGCCTCTGGGAGCGCGGCTTGAAATGTTAAGCTTCGGCCGGCAACGTCGCGGCGATTCAAAGCGCTGCCTGCCGTTACAAACTGGACCTCATCCATGGACACCCTGCCTCAGCACCCGCGCGAGCCGCTCTCCAAGGAGTGGGAACACGTTGTTGTGGCCTGTGCGCAGGCGTCGGAGGAAAGCATCTTGATGGAGACCTCCAAGTCACCTCCGGCAGTAGATGGCCTGCGTAAGGATAAGGCTCTCGTCGCGCTGGCCGACCGAGGCAACAATGTCGCCCAGTTTGTGAGCTTCGTGCCGACTCGCGAAGGTACATTGCACGTCGCGTATTCCCGCATCGCAGGCTTTGCCGCCGATTACCCATTCCCAGATGTGGCGAACGCGCTGATGTGCTTGCTCCAGCGCAGCCCCGCTCGAAGCATCAATTTGCGGAGCTACACACCCGACAGCCCGCGCAGTCGAACCTTTCTCTATGGCCTAACTGATGTCAAAGCAGCACTCGCCGCTGCCGAAGATCTCGCCCGCGAAGGCCTCTACGTCATCGCTAATGAGACGATCGATATCCACGATGGCGGGGTATCCGGTGTCGTCCTCGGCGACATGATCGAATTCGCACCTGATGATACGCCGCGATGTGTTGAGAAACCAAGTGTCGCCTCGCTCCCCCTCGCGTGGGGACGCTCCCTTCTGCAAACCGTCTACGGTTTCGAGCCGGCCCTCGACGCGGGATCGGGAAGGCTTGAGTTCAGCATTCACCCGGAGCGCCGAGGCTGGCGGCAAGACCATACGCTCGTTTGGGAATACGAAGACGCCGACGCAAGTGCGGCAAAGCCGACGCTGCATTGGCCGAATCGCTTCAGCCGGCTGATCGGCGACAAGGCCTTCGGCTTGCTCGTTGCACATCAAGCCGGTCTCGCTGTGCCGTGGACGACCGTGATTGGTCGCCGTGTGTCTCCGTTTTCCTTCGGCACGCGGACCGGTGAGACCGAGGTGTGGATCCGGACTTGTCCCACCGAGCCAGAGCCGGGGCGCTACTCAACATTCAAGGGATGGCGCGATCCGTTCCGGCTCCTCGCAGATGAAGATCCGGACGGAGACCGCATCATGTCGGTCCTACGCCAGGATGCGGTACCAGCCCAATACTCTGGAGCCGCCATCGTCGGAGGCGATGGTGCTCTCGTCATCGAAGGCCTCGCAGGCGAGGGCGATCGGCTCATGCTCGGCGAACGGCTTCCCGAGCTTTTACCCCAGGCTGTTCGAGATGCCGTCACGGCAGCCTTTGAAATCGCGGTTCATTCTCTCGGTCCAGTGCGTTTCGAGTGGGTGTTCGACGGCACGCGGCTCTGGATCGTGCAACTGCATGTTGGCGCGACGGTCTCTCTTTCGGATGCCATCGTCCCTGGGGAGGCGCAGGATTGGGTCGAATTAGATGCTCAGACCCCGTTGGCCGAACTCCGTCGAACCCTTGCCACGCTTGCGCCGAATACCGGGCTACGCCTCGTCGGCGTCGTCAACGCCACGAGCCATATCGCCGATCTTTTGCGCAAAGCAGGAGTTCCGACCCAAATCGTGAAAGCGCCAGCGGGCTAGCGTTCCCCTGAGCCGGCCCCAGAGGCCGGCTCAGGGCCCGTCGTCCTGAAGCGCACGTGGGCTCCGCCAGAGCTCCTCAAGCACCTCCGATGCCCTCACGCGATGGACGGCGAGCACATGGTCCTTGATGGAAACGACCCTGTCCGGGATCACGACCTCCGCGATAATTTGGCGATGACCACGCCGCCGCCGATAGGGCTCAAGCGGAAACTCAAGGATTGGCGCGAACGTCTGACGTCCTCTCCTTGCTACGCTCATGATCGTTGCCCCGCTGTTGATCGGGCTCAACTGAATGACGTCCGCATAGGCATCGACGATGCTGCGCGTGTCGAGAGTGAGTACAGTCTGGACGTCTTTTCGATAAGCGCGGGCGTTCAGTAAGCCGCGCAGCCGCTTACGGCTTGGCCAGAAAAACACGCGTTGATTCAGTGTCAGGTACCAGTCCGCTGGCGTGAGACCATCGTCAAGACATTCCCGCAGCGATCCCTCACGCATGGGCTTCTGATCCCGAACGACAGCTCCAGGCAAACCCGATCGAGCGATAGCCACGGACTGAGGACGATGGCGGCGCTCTAGAGCTTCCCTTCGTTCTCCGGTGACCCTGTAGAGATCGAGGAGAGCGCTGGTGCTGAGCAGCCCATGCTCGGCGATCGATGGCCAACTCCCATCCTGTGCCATGTGCCAGAGGCGAGGATGCTTTCGGATTAGCTCTTCAGGGCTCACAGCGTCTCGTTCCGCGTGATCAGATCGGGCCCAAAGCCCACAGAAAGTAGCGTAACAGGGGCGTTCGCTACTGCCTCGACCTGTTTGACAAACTCATGTGTGGCGGAGGTTAGATCCTCATACCGTTTTGCGGTCGCGTTGGCTGCATCGAGGTAGTCGACGAAGGTCAGGGCAATGTCGGTTGCGCCGTTCAGCACAGCTGCCCGACGCAGTTGCTCCCAATCGAACTCGCCAATGCGGCGGGCTTTGCCCGAGACTGTTCCGACTTCGGTTTTTTGGATCTGCTCGATCGGGAGCTTCGATCGCTGCGCGATCGTCTGCGCATCGATCTCCTTCATCATAGGACCAGACGTCCCGCCGACCCGGATCGGGTAGGTGCGAGTCACCATGATGACCTTACGGACCCGGTTGGGGGCAATGCCGGCATCCGCAAGGCACCCAGACGCTGTGGTATCGCGAGAGGTCACGTGTGGGTAGGGCCCATGATGGATGCTCAGATCCGTACCCTGGGTACCTTCGAGCATGATCGGGTGGCCGGCTGCGTAAGCCTTCTCCAACTCTCGTTTGGTGCAGCGAACAAAGTCCTTGAGCTCTTTGACTTGGCGAGCAAGCCGCGTTGGCGCACCGTATTGCCCACCGCCGCCGCGACCCAGGATCTTGCGCGCGGTCGCTACGCCAACGCCTTGCTTGGTCGAGCCGATAACCTCAAGACTCTGCTCCTCCATCTCTCGGTCAAGCGTCTCTATGATCATGGCCTGGGGATCGATCGAGAGACGCTCGGGCGTAAGTTTGCAATCCTCGATCTCCTCAAGCACCTGAGGAAGCCACAAGGTTGCACCCGCCCCGACCAAGATTTTTGCCGCTTTATTGCTCTGGGTTCCTGAGGGCAGTTGCACATACTTATAGAGCGGTTCAGCCACCATGTGCCCAGCGTTCGGGCCACCGACACGCATCAGGACTTGATAATCATTTGCCAAGTGAGCGCAGATGTTGCCTTTGCCCTCGCTGCCGTACTGCGCTCCCACAATCACGTCGACCAATGGTGTTGGCGACGAGGGGTGCAATCCAAGCCCGGCAATTGCAAGGGCGAGGACACTCGGAGCATCGATCGCGTTCGTGCTGACCACCACGTCCGCGATCGGCTCGAGCTTCGGAACTTCCACTTCCACAGGATGTTCCGCAGCCTGCTCGAACGGGGTTTCCTCAAAGGTTGCTTCGCGGCGAGCGTTGTAGCGCCGCAAGCGAAGGAAGCGCGCAGCCTTGAGGTGCACGTGACGGACTTTGCCGGGGAACGCAGCCTTAAGTGCGGCAACTTGGTCAACCGTCCGTGCGCTATCGAGGGCGACGACCGCTTCATCCGCAAGATGCTCCATTGCCTCTTTCAGAGCTTCGACAACCCATTTCCCATGTGTTGCAGTATCAAGCTGATCGCCCGCCTCCTGTAAAGCGGCCCGAGACCAATCACGTTGCGGATTATCTCTCTTGATTTTTGCTTCCAAAATACTCCGAGTTCGCAAAATCTCCGCACCAAAGCGCGATGCAAGCTGGGAGCAGAGTTCCGACTTGCCAGATGCAATCTGGCCGCTGAGTACGATAAGCTGGCGCATGTAACCTGCGGTAATTCGACTCCCATGCAAAGGCAATAGGCTCAGCGCCAATGCTGCAGCGCACACTGCGATTTAGAGGCGTTACAAGGTGAGGTGTTTCGGCTGGTCGAGTGGGTGGCGCGTTTGGTCGAAATGCCTGAGGGGAGCCCTCATAATCCCCGAATCGCACAACCTAAAAGTCCGATTTTGCCAAGGGGCAGACGAATGATAAGGTGATTTCTGACGAGATTAGGATTGTTGATATGGCGTGGACGGCCGTGACAGCAGCTCAAGAGCCAAAGATAATGCTCCATAGCGGAGCCGAGCTTGACTTTACCGATCCGACGGCAAGCCCCTTCACGATTGGGGATATTGCTCATGGTCTGTCGATGCTGTGCCGCTACGCGGGTCAATGTCGGCAATTCTACTCTGTGGCGGAGCATTGTCTGCTCGTCAGCGAGGTCGTGCCGGAACATGCTTTCGCCGCTCTCATGCACGATGCAGCTGAAGCGTTTGTGGGTGATATTACGAGACCTCTCAAACAGATGCTGCCACAATTCAAGGTCATCGAACGGCAAGTCGAAGAGGCGATCGCGCTCCGCTTTGGAGTCCCACGACCGATACCAGCAGCCGTCAAGCGAGCAGATTTGGCCGTTCTGGCTGCGGAGCAAGCGCAGTTGATGCCTGCCAATACCAATCTTTGGGCTATCGAAGCGGGTGTCCGACCTGCTTCGATACAAGTCCGCGGTCTTTCGCCCGAGGAAGCCAAAGTGGCCTTTTTGGAACGCTTCGCAGATTTAGAGAGACGGCCGTCACGGCCCCGAATCGCTGTGGTCTGAGCACGAACAATCTCAGCAGACATTTTTTGAGCGCATACGAATGGGCGGACCGTCGGTACCCGCACGCAGCCCGTCGAAATGCAGGTCCGGAATGAGGATGTCGCGCGGACGCGCGAGCGGCGGCTCGCCGGGTGACACCTCGCGGTGCGGAGCGGCCCGTAGATCAGGAGAACCGCCGTGCCGGGCCTCGTCGCCGCGGCCCGTCGCCAGCGCGAACCCCTCGTCGCCCCCCACACGCCCCAGCCACGACGACAGATCGACGAGGTGCTCGGCGATCAGGTGCAGGACCTTGCCCTGCCGCTGCACGCGACCGCGGCAGCCGAGCAACCCGGCCCGCAACACCAGCGCCCGCTGCCGCTCGAAAAGGCCCGGCCAGACGATCAGGTTGGCGATGCCGGTCTCGTCCTCCAGCGTGATGAACATGACGCCTTTCGCCGACCCCGGCCTCTGCCGGATCAACACCAGGCCCGCGACCATGACCCGCCCACCGTCCCGCGTCCGTTCGAGGTCCGAGCAGCGGACGTAGCGCTCCGCGGCAAGGTCGCCGCGCAGGAAGGCCAGCGGGTGCCCGCGCAGGGACAAGCTGGCGGCGCGGTAGTCCTCGGCGACCTCGCGGCCTGGCGTCATCGGCCGCAACCGCACCGGCTCCTCCGCCAGTTCGCCCTGTGTCGTACCCAAGACGGCGTCGGCGGCTGCGAACAGCGGCAGCGGGGCCTCGCGCAAGGCCCGGATCGCCCAGAGCGCCTCGCGCCGCGCCAGCCCGAAGGCTGGTCCGAACGCGTCGGCCGCGGCCAGGCGGCGCAAGGCTGCAACCGGTACGCCGGCCCTGCGCCACACGTCCTCGACCGATGCGTAGGGCCCGAGATCCCGCACCAGCACGAGGCGCGCGCCGTCGTCGTTGCGAAGGCCCCGCACCGTGCGCAGGCCGAGCCGGACCGCTTGCCGGTCCGCTCGGCCGGTCGGCTCCAGGGTGCAGTCCCAGGCCGAGGCGTTCGCGCAGACCGGGCGCACCTCCACACCGTGGTCGCGCGCGTCGCGCACGAGCTGGGCCGGCGCGTAGAAGCCCATGGGCTGCGCGTTCAGGATGGCGCAGCAGAACACGTCCGGGTGGTGGCACTTCAGCCAGGACGAGGCGTAGGCGATCAGGGCGAACGAGGCCGCGTGGCTCTCCGGGAAGCCGTAGCTGCCGAAGCCCTCCAGTTGCTTGAAGGTGCGCTCGGCGAAGTCCGCGGCGTAGCCGTTGCCGACCATGCCGGCGATCAGCTTGTCGCGGAACTTCGACACGCCGGCCGTGAACTTGAACGTCGCCATGGCGCGGCGCAGTTGGTCGGCCTCCGAGGGCGTGAAGCCCGCTGCCACGATCGCCACCTGCATCGCCTGCTCCTGAAACAGGGGCACGCCGAGCGTCTTGCCGAGCACCCGCCGCAGCGCCTCGGTCGGGTAGGTCACGGCCTCGCGCCCCTCGCGGCGGCGCAGGTACGGGTGGACCATGTCGCCCTGGATCGGGCCCGGGCGCACCACGGCCACCTCGATGACGAGGTCGTAGAAGGTCCGGGGGGCCATGCGCGGCAGCATCGCCATCTGCGCCCGGCTCTCGATCTGGAACACGCCGAGCGTGTCGGCGCGCCGGATCATCGCGTAGGTGTCCGGGTCCTCGGCCGGGATCGTCGCGAGGTCGAGCCGCACGCTCTTGTGCTTGGCCAGCAGGTCGAAGGCGCGGCGCATGCAGCCGAGCATGCCGAGGCCGAGCACATCGACCTTCATGAACTTCAGCGCCTCGATGTCGTCCTTGTCCCACTCGATCACCTGCCGGTCGGCCATGCTGGCGGGCTCGACCGGGACAAGTTCGTCGAGGCGGTCGTTGGTCAGCACGAAGCCGCCGGGATGCTGCGACAGGTGGCGTGGCGTGCCGATCAGCTGCCGGGCGAGATCGAGGGTCAGGCGCAGCCGCCGGTCGGCGAGGTTGAGATTGAGCTCGGCCGCGTGCTTCTCCTCGACGCCATCGGCCGACCAGCCCCAGACCAAGCCGGCGAGCGCGCCGGTGACGTCCTCGGGCACGCCGAGCGCTTTGCCGACCTCGCGCACCGCGCCGCGCGCCCGGTAGCGGATCACGGTGGCGCAGAGGGCGGCGCGGTCGCGGCCGTAGGTCTCGTAGACCCACTGGATCACTTCCTCGCGCCGCTCGTGCTCGAAGTCGACGTCGATGTCGGGGGGCTCCCGCCGTTCCTCGGAGATGAAGCGCTCGAAGAGCAGGCCCTGCCGGACGGGGTCGATGCTGGTGATGCCGAGCACGTAGCAGACGGCCGAATTCGCGGCCGAGCCGCGGCCCTGGCAGAGGATGCCCCGCGAGCGGGCGAACCGCACGATGCTGTTCACGGTGAGGAAGTACGGCGCGTAGCTGAAGCGCTTGATCAAGGTGAGCTCGTGGCGCAGCTGCAGGGCGACCGCATCGGGCAGGCCGTCCGGGTAGCGCGCCCGCGCGCCGGCCCAGGTCAGCTCCTCCAGCGTCTCCTGCGGGGTCTTAGCTGGATCCTCGCGCTCGTCCGGGTACTGGTAAGTTAGCTCGTCGAGGGAGAAGCGGCAGCGCTCAGCAATCTCGAGGCTGCGTGCCACCGCGCCGCGATGGGCGGCGAATAAGCGCGCGACCTCGGCCGGGTCCTTCAAGTGCCGGTCGGCATGGGCGTCGAGGCGGAAGCCCGCGGCGTCGATGGTGCAGCCCTCGCGGATGCAGGTGACGATGTCCTGTAGGATGCGCCGCGCCTCGGCGTGGTAGAGCACGTCGCCGCTGGCGACCGTCGGCACCCTGGCCGCGCGAGCAAGGCCGGCCAGGGCTTCCAGCCGGGCGTGATCGTCCTGGACGAAGCGGCGGGTGAGCCCGCAGTAGAGCCGGTCGGCGAACACGGCGCGCAGCCGGCGCAGGTCGGCCGCGACCGTTGCACCGTCCCGGCCCTCCGCGAGGGCGACCGCGACGAGGCCGCCGCTCCAGGCAAACACGTCCTCGAGCGTGAGCGTGCAGCTGCCCTTGCCGGCCGCGCGTTTGCCGATGGTGAGCAGGCGGCAGAGCCGGGCGTAAGCCGCGCGATCGGTCGGGTAGACCAGCAGCGGCAGCCCGTCGGTCGGATCGAGGCGGCAGCCGACGATCAGGGGCAGGCCGGTGGTGCGAGAGGCCGCGTGGGCGCGCACGATGCCGGCGAGCGAGCCACGGTCGGTCACGGCCATCGCTCGCAGGCCGAGCAGACGGCCGGCTGCGAACAGCTCCTCGGGCGAGGACGCGCCGCGCAGGAAGGAAAAGTGGCTGGTGACTTGGAGTTCGGCGTAGGACATGGCCGGCCCGGCCGCTCAGGGCACGGGGTCGGCGGCCGGAGGCAGCCGGCTCACCCGAACACCCCCTGCAGCCACCAGCGCGGCCCCTCCGCCATCGGCGCATCGCGGTAGATCCAGTAGCGCGCGCCGTCCTCGGTCTCGACGCGGTAGTAGTCGCGCAGGCTGGCGAGCTCGCCCTCAGCGGCCCACCACTCGCCGCGGACGCGCTCGGGGCCGTCCGCGCGCACGACGCGGTGGCGAACGCCGCGCCAGACGAACAGGGCAGGGGGCGCGTCCGGCAGGAGCGCGGTCGCCTGCACCGGCTCGGGCGGCTCGAACAGGCGGGCCGGCCGCGCAAGATTGGTGGGCCAGGAGCGGCCGTCCGTCGGCGCGAGCGGCGGAGCCCGGCGCTGGCTGCGCTCCGGCACCCGGCTCTCCACGGGCACCACCCGGAACACCCGGCGCGCCCCGGCCCGCGCCGCGAGGCGATCGACGAGCACGGCGAGGTCGACCTGCGCCGTCTCGCCGGTATCGAGACCCTCCCCCTGCACGGCTGCCAGCGGCTCGGTCCGGCCGGCAGCCAGGGTCGCCTCGTCGAGGCCGAAGCCCGGATCGACCTCCGCGAGGCGGGCGCAGAGCAGTCGGGCGAGATGCGCAGCATCGCGCGTGGCGGTGGCCGTGCCGACGCAGATCGCGTGGACGCCGCCGTCGACCCGGCGGAAGCTCAGGTCGATGCGGCGCGCACCGAGGCCGCGGCGGGCGAGGAGCGCGACGAGATCGCCTATCAGGTCCGTGGCCACTCGCTCCAGTGTACTGGGTGCCGAGATCGGCTCCGGGAACGCGCGGCGCACCAGCACGGCCTCGGCCGGCATCGCCCAGGCGATCGGCTCCGGGGCGTGCCCGAGGACTTGGTCGAGGCGCTGCAGCACGGCGCGACCGACGCGCAGGCTCAGGGGTCCGCGCGGCAGGGCCGCGAGTTGGGCCACCCGCTCGATGCCGAGCTCAGCCAGCTCAGCGACGGTCTCAGGAGCGAGCCGGAGGGCGCGCACGGGCAGGCTAGCGACCGCGGCCGCCATCTGGCCCGGTCCGACCAGGGGCGAGATCTCGCGCGGCGCGAAGCGTGCCACGGCCCAGGCCGCTCCCGGCGTGTCGGCAACGGCCAAACGGACCGTGCAGCCGCCGCCGCGCAGGCGGGCCAGCAGGGTGCGCAGCATCGCCGCCTCGCCGCCGAACAGGTGCGCCGAGCCCGCGATCTCGATCCAGAGGCCGTCCGGCGGATCGGGGGCGGTGAGCGGCGCGCACCAGAGGCACCACGCGGCCAGTCGCGCGAGCGCATCCGCATCGGCATCCGGGGTCGCCTCGCGCACGGTGATGTCGGGCACCATCGCCTGGACCTGCGCGATGGCCATGCCGGCACGCAGGCCCAGCGCCTGCGCGGCTCGGCAGGCGCTGGCCACGACCCGCGCCCCGTTGGCCGCAGTGGCGGTGACCAGCGGCTTATCCCGCGGCGGCGCGGCTGGGTCGCGCCTGCGGATACGATCGCTCGGCCAGGTCGGCAGGTAGAGTGAGACGACCCGCCTCATCGCAGGCCTCGACGAGCCAGGAGGCCGGCTCCGAGCTGAGCGCTGCGCCGCGGCAGCGCTGCAGCCCGACCCGCCAACGCCCTCGCCCGAAGCCCGCCGCACTGGGCGATGCCGGCACCGCCTCGACCGACCAGCGGCTCGTCGCCGCGCTCGCCGTCGTACCCCCACCATCTGAGGCAACGGGCGCGCGACGGACGAGCAGAACGGTGACGCCGCTCTCCTCGGCGCAGAGCTGGAGCCGGCGCGAGGCGGTTAGGCCTGTCCGTGCAACCTCCCCGACGACGCCGGCCAGTCCGCGGAAGCGCGCGCCTTCCTCCACCAGCGGCAGGAGTTCGGCCTCGCGGTAGGTCTCGACGTAGATGACCCGGTCGGGATGCAGGCCAACTCGGGCGAGCGCGGGCGCGAACAGATCGCGCGCGGCCAGGCACCAGAGGATGGGTCCCCGCGTCCGTGCCAGGATACCGGCGGCGAACAGGGTGCAGGCCGCCGCGTGGCTGATGGCCGCCTGGGCGGGTGTGACCTCGTGCAGGGCTCCGAGCTGCAACCCGCGGCCGGGCAGCAGGCTGTCGATCGCGGAGAGGCCGAAGGGCAGGTAGGAGGCCGGTGACGGTGCTGTCGCCGATCCCCGTTCCAGGGTTGCGATGCGCGCGCGGAGCGTGCCGAGGACCGATCGAGGATCGCTGGACGTCATGCACGGGACACCCTCCCAATCGACCTTATGTTCATATTTTGTTCTATCTGCTTTGGCCCGTGACGACCGCAACCCGGTCGCCAGGATCGTCCTCGTTATCCACATGCGGCGAGACGTGCAGCCCTGGCACCGCAAGTTCAGCTTGATCGGTGCGAAGAAGGCACAGCAACGACGCGGCTCACCCACACAGGCAGAGGAGCCTCGGCATCGAACCACGCATTGTGAAGGCAGCGATTTCTGGCTAGACCACTGGGGATCAAATCGGGAACGTGCCTGCCGTGCAGATCCTCACGGTGCCCTGCAAACTCGATCCCACGCCCAAGGACCGGGCGGCTCTCGCGGCGACTGTCGAAGCGTTCGGGGCAGCCTGCCGGTCCGCAGTTCGCGAGACGCCCGCAAGGTTGACCAATGAAGCGCGTCTGCGCGCCCAGGTCTACGGGGCGGTGCGCACCCACCATGGCCTCTCGGCGAACCTCGCCCAGGGGCAATTGCTCGCGTCGCGACCAAATCAAGGCGGCTCGCGCCTCCTGCGGTGTTGTCCCGACCTACCGCGACGCCTCGATCCGAGTGATGAGCGCACCTCTCGGTTGTTCGGCGAGGTCGCCAACTTGACGCGCAACGGAGGACGCCGACGGATTGCACTTGCGTCGGGTGTCACAGCTATCTGGCCGGCACCGGCCTGGAACCATGGACACCTGGTTGACTGCATCGCAAGAACCAGCGATGCATCGTCATGCGCTATCCAGGCGGTAAGGGCCGCTGCTACCGGCAGATCATCGCCCAAATGCCCGCTCACACAACCTACATCGAGACGCACTTGGGCGGTGGCGCAGTTCTGCGAGCCAAGCGACCGGCTGCGCGGACGATCGGCCTTGATGTCGACGCCACCGTGTTCGCCGCCTGGCGGGATCGCACGGATGTCGAACTGCTACAGATCGATGCCTGCACTTACCTACGGACGTTCCCGTTCACGGGGCAGGAGCTCGTCTACGCGGACCCACCCTACTTGGCCTCGACACGCCGCCGTTCACGCGTGTACCGGCATGACTACACCGATGCCCAACACGTCGAACTGCTCGCCCTGCTCACAGCCCTTCCCTGCGCCGCCATGATCAGCGGCTACCCCTCAAGTCTGTACGATGACATGCTGGCGCACTGGCGGCGGATTGAGTTCGTTGGCGACAGCCACGTCGGCCCGCGCACCGAGGTTTTATGGCTGAATTTTCCCGCGCCGGCGACACTGCATGATCACAGCTTTCTAGGACGCAATTTCCGGGAGCGCGAAGCCGTTCGCCGTCGTCGTAGCACCATTCTCAACCGGATCGACGGGCTGGATGGGCAAGAGCGCCAAGCCGTTTTCGAACACCTGGCGATTGCCCATGGTGATGCCCTTCGGCGCGCGCTGAGGCGCGAGCCATGAGCGTCAGCGCCTACCACGATGCTCTCGCCCGGACAGGATATCTGCGCAAGTCCGAATTGACGTGGGAGCCGGTCAAGGGGCTTGTCACCGGCTACAATGCCGAAAGCCTGCAGTTGGAACCCGCGTTCTCCGATCGTGCCGGCCTCGCCGTTGATGCTGTCTATGAGACGGTCGACGGCCCGATGCTGCTGATCAAGGACGCAGGGTCCACGATGCCTACCCAGGAAACGCTTGACCAGTGGGTTGAGCGCGCCTGGAACCTCGGCATCGCACCGCTTCTCTGGATCGTCACGCCAACTGATGTCCGCGTCTACGACAGCTTCCGTGGCATAGGCCCTCAATCCGCGAAGGGTCCCGTCGGAACCTTCGCGCTCGCCATCGAGGAGCAGATGCGCCAGCTCGATGAAGCATGCGGACGCCTATCTTTGGACACAGGCGCATTCTGGCGATCTTCACTCGCTGAGAACATCGACCGCAGCCAGCGTATCGACAAGGTACTGCTGCGCGAAATCGCTGAGCTTGAACGTCAGCTTGTTCTTGCCGGGCCGAAACACGACGACGACGCCGATGCGCAGAAGCGCGAGCGCGATCTGTGCCAGGAACTCGTGCTGTGCACGCTGTTCGCCTCCTATCTACTCGCTCGCGGCATCGCCCAGCCGCTCTTGCCGGACAACCTTCCCGCCGACCTGTCACGCATCTATGAGGACACGACGCAAGCCAGACATTTGTTCGATTGGCTCCACGAAACCTTCAATGGCGACGTCTTTCCGAGGAACGTCGGCCAAGATGCACGGCTGGAACACTTAGTCCTTTTGCGAGACTTCGTCCAAGATATCAGTCTTCTGAAAGGCCAGCGGGGGCAGTTCCGGCTATTCAAATTTCGATTCGACACGATACCAATCGAGCTAATCAGTTCCGTTTACGAAGAATTCGCTCAGCGCACTGCGGGCGCGTTATCGCGGCAGCAAAGCCTACACTATACACCGGTCGAACTTGTGCATATGGCGCTCGACCCGGTTTTCGACGGTCTCGATGCGCGGGCGCGGGTCCTTGATCCGACCTGTGGATCCGGCCTGTTCCTTGTTCAAGCCCTACGCCGGCTCGTCTGGAAGCGGTGTGGCAACGGCCCGAGGCCACGTCGGATCGTACGCGAGATCCTGTACAAGCAAGTGTTTGGCGTCGATGTCAATCGCGCCGCGCTCCGCATCGCCGCGTTCAGTCTCTACCTCGCTGCTCTCGAGATTGAGACCACAGAATCAGGCGAATTATACGATAGAACACAGTTCGAGCGCTTGATCGGCAAGACGCTATTCTGTGACAGCTTTCTCGAAAAGACGATGCAGGACCGGTGTCGCAAGCTCGGCGTGAAGGCCATCGTCGGAAACGTTCCTTGGACATATGTCCGAGGTAACACGTCTACAGCAACTGCTAACGCCAAGCCTCGCCGCAGTCCGGATCACGCCTTCCTGTCCGCCGCCATCGATGTCGTCGGCGCTGACGGCCGTTTGGCGATCTACGTCAAGGCGACACCCTTCTTCTCACGGGACGCATCCGCCATTGCGTCGCGCAACAGCGTCATTCAGCGCCTCAACCGGCTGGCCCTGATCAACCTATCGAACTTGCGCAGCGAGGACCTATTCCCCGGGGTGCGCGGGCCAGCCCTGCTAGTCTGCGCGAATTGCGGCCACCTTCCCGATCAGGATTACCTACTGGCAGGCAGGCTACCCTGGACCGGCGACTTCAAGCGGAGTGGCCGCATCACGCTGACCTCGGCCGACTTCAAGACCGTCCCGAAGGCCGCTGTGCTCGCGGCTCCGTCCTATCTCAAAGCAATCATGCTCGGGACCGCGCGAGATGCGCTCCTGATGCAACGGATCGAAGCGCATGACCTCACGCTGGGCAGCCTGCTCGAACGTATCGGCATCTATGACTGGTCATTTAAGAAACACGCCGGGCCTTTGAAGTCTCAGATCATCACACGATGTGGCCAGGGCTTCCAAGTCAAGGGCGAGAACGTCAAGCCGGTATCCGATACGATCGCAAATCTACCAGCAGTTTTTGCGGAGGATTACCGCGCGGTTCAGTTCGACCCGACGACTATCCGCAGTTTAGAAAAACGCGGCATCACACGAGTGCTGTTTGAACGCGCACGCTCAATTTACGACGCACCGTTGCTTCTCTGCCCGAAGTCGGCACATCAACTCGCGCTCAAGAAGGGCCGATACAGCGCGGCCATCGTAAACGTCGATGCCGCCTATTCCGAGAGCTTTTACGGAATTTCTTTCAAAAATAGAGACGTTCGGCTGGCCCAAATTCTGTGTGCGATCCTCAACTCTGCCGTAGCGGGCTTCCAGTTCCTATTCGGTGCGGGTGGCGTCGGGATCGAGCGGCCTGCAGTTGAACCTAACGACTTGCGGCAGCTTCGACTGCCGGAGTTCGACGTGACTGATGAACTTGCACGGCGTGCGCAAGATGCGCTCGATCAGTCAGAACACGATGGCGGCGAAGCGTTGGACACGCTCGCCGACGAACTTTACAAGTTGAACCCGAGCGAAGGCGCTCTCGTGCGCGATAGTATCGGGCGCGCGCGCTCATCGTTCCTCGACACGCCGGAAGCGCGCCAGGAGGATGTCAGAGCGCCCGACTACGATGAACTCACCGCCTATGCTTCGGCGACCTGCCAAACTGTCAACGCAATCCTGCGCGTTGACGGCTCCGAGCACCTCATGGCTTCCATCGCGCAGCCCCTTCGAAGTGACCACGATCCGACTGCAGCGTTCTCGGTTGTACGGTTCGCAATGGCTTCCGGGCGAGCCAAGCGCGAGGTTGTTGTCAAAGCAATGGCAGCCGTGGAGGCTCAAGCCGTTTACGACAGTGTTCGCCACAGCTTGGTGAAGGAAACCTACACTTACCTGCGCGAGCGCCGCGCCATGCGGATCTACGGTGAGCGTGATGTCACAATCGTGAAACCGGCGCAGCGCCGTTACTGGAGCGTCGCCGCAGGATTTGAAGATGGCGACATCATCTTGACCGATCACTGGACCCAGGCTGGCTCGTGACGTTCGGATCCTCAAGTGGTCGGGTTGGAACGCCAAGCCTCGGCCTATCAGAACCTCAGCTTCGGACGATTTTGAGGATTGTCGTTCTGGCCGCCCGACTGGCTCGCCCCTACGTCGTCAGGTCGCGGAAGGCGAACTTGCGGGTCGACGAGAACTTCATCTCAATGGCCATCATGCAATGGCTCGAGGAAATCCAGCACCGGCGCGATATCACAAGCTTCATGTTTATCCATGAAGCTGTAAAAGTCAGTCCCTTGGGACAACGACCGAAAATTTTGGGTCGAATAGATTATAAAGTCCTGTTCCCGCAGCACTTCGGGCGCTACAATGCATATCTCGGCGTCGAGAGCAAACGGATCGCGTCGGATCGATCGGCGTTGGCGCGGTACTATGTTGCGACAGGGGTCGGCAAATTCGCGAGCGGTGTGTACGGCGAAGGCCACCCAGCAGGCATCCTCGTTGGGTACGTTGTACGCGCGTCAAGTCAAACGCTCTCCCAGGATCTGTCGGATCGTGTTGTGAAGGCTTTCCCAGGAGCTGCTGCTTTCAAGCCGTACCCGAGACAGTACGGGAGCGCAGCGATCGTGGAGGGTACCGTACCCCGCCAAGGCCATCCTCCTGTCCGATTGATCCACGCCCTCGTACCGATGCACTGAGGCTGATGGTTGGTCGGACGTTGCCTTGTTCCGTCGATTGGCGCTCGCGGCAATCTCTCTGGCCTCAGCGGATTAGAAGGATC
>NZ_BPQM01000051.1 GCF_022179245.1 Methylobacterium gregans | reverse complement strand
CGCGGCTGCGCGCCGCGGCGCTCGCCCTGCCGGTCCTGGTTCTGGTGCAGATCTTCCTCGGCGGCCTGGTCGCCGGCTCCCATGCGGGCCTGCTCTACAACACCTGGCCGACCATGGACGGGGCGCTGATCCCGCCGCACGCGGAGCTGTTCGCGGTCACCCCCTGGATCGAGAACTTCGTCGACAACACCACCCTGGTGCAGCTCAACCACCGGCTCGTCGCCTACCTGATCGTGCTGGCGGCCCTCGCCCACGCGGTCGACGCGTGGCTCTCCGGGGCCGCGGGCGGGGTGCGGGGCCGGGCGGCCGGCGTCGCAGCCCTCGCGGTGGCGCAGATGGGGCTCGGCATCGTCACCCTGCTGCTCGCGGTGCCGCTCTGGGCGGGCCTCGCCCATCAGGTCCTGGCGATGGGCGTGCTGATGATGGCGACGGTGCATGCCCGGCTGAGCCTCGGCGCGCGGGCCCCGGCGCGTGCGCAGGGCGAGACCCCCTTCGGCTTCGAGGGATTGGCGGGCGGCCGCCTCTGAGTCCAGCACCCGCTCCGAGCCTTGCGTCACGAAACGGTCTCGAAGGCGCCCTAAGCGTCTTCGGGACCGGGGCGCGAAGCTGACGCCGCAGCGCCGAGGGAGCGAGCAAGCAACCGCAAGGCTCCGTGCGGCCTTTTGCTGCGCAGCGATCGTGCTGCACAGCACAAGCCTTCACCACGCTCGCAATTCGGCGTGGATATCCAGTGTTTACGCATTTTGCGTACGGAACGCCTTCGCCTCGAAAATCTTACACTGCACGCGCTGCAGGAGGCACAGATGTTCCTGGCCGAGGACGGGAGACCGCTGTCACTGAACTGGCACTACTCCAAGCGGGAGATCCTCGCTGACGGTGTGGTGCACGGGCTCGGCGTCGTGCTCGGGCTCGCCGGCGCGGTCGCGATCGTGGCGACCTCGCTCACCGCCCATCTCGGCTGGGGCGAGCGCGTGGCGGTGGTGGTCTACGCCACCGCCCTGGTGGGCATGCTCGGCGTCTCGGCGACCTACAACCTCTACCCGGTCAGCCCGCGCAAGTGGCTGCTGCGCCGGGCCGACCACGCGCTGATCTACCTGATGATCGCCGGCACCTACACGCCGCTCGTGACCCTCGTCGGCACCGGGCCGACCGCCTGGGCGCTGCTCGGGGTGATCTGGGTGGTGGCCGGCATCGGGATCGCGGTGAAGCTGTTCTTCCCGGGCCGCTTCGACCGGCTCTCGATCGGGCTCTATCTCGTTCTCGGCTGGAGCGGCCTGCTCGCCTACGAGTCGGTGATCGCGGTGCTGCAGCCGACGGCGCTCTGGCTGCTTGCCATCGGGGGGGCGCTCTACACGGTCGGCGTGGTCTTCCACGTCTGGCGCAGCCTGCCGTTCCAGAACGCGATCTGGCACGCCTTCGTGCTCGCCGCGACCGCCTGCCACTACGGCACCGTCTGGGCCAGCATGTCGGGCGTGGCGGCGCTGGGCTGAGCCGATAGCCCTTGAGTCTGGCCCTGCGCCGAGAAGAACGGCCGAGAGGCCGATCCCGAGTGCGGGGGTTTGGCGAGGACCGCCGAGGACGGAAGCACGGGCCGCACGCGGCCGTTCTTCGCTCGCCCGGTCCAGGCCGCCCGTCCCGAGCAGCAGCGGGAGGCGGGCCCTCCTGCGATGTCGCCGTAGCGAACTCAGCGGTCTGGCCACGCGGCGCGCGAAGCGGTCGATGCGGCCTCGGCCGAGATGCCTGCGCCGCGGTGATCGCCCCGTGACGCCGGGCGCCGCTTTGGCATCCGGCCAGGGCGGCTGCGCAGATCAGCTCGCCTTCAGGAAGGTCTCTACGCTCTGCGTGAGACCGGCCGGGTAGTCCGCGAGCCGCTCCGAGATCTGGCGGACACTCTCCGCGAGTTGGCCGGTCGCGCCAGCGGCCGAGGAGACGCCGTGGATGTTGGACGCCATCGCCTGGGACGAGGCCGCCTGCTCCTCCACCGCCCGCGCCATCGTCAGCGTCAGCCTCGATAGCTCGTCGACCGCGGCCGTGATCGTGTCGATTGCCGAGACCGCCTTCTGCGTGGTGCCCTGGATGGCCTGAACCTGCCGAGTAATCTCCTCGGTCGCCCGGGCGGTCTGGCCAGCGAGTTCTTTCACTTCGGCCGCGACGACGGCGAAGCCTCGACCGGCCGCACCCGCGCGCGCCGCTTCTATCGTGGCGTTGAGGGCGAGCAAGTTGGTCTGATCGGCAATCAACTTGATCATGCCGACGACCGCATCGATCTTGACAGCGTTCTCAGCGAGGATCCGCACGGTACCCACCGTCGCGTTGGCTTGGTCGGCGATCTGGTTGGCCCGCTCCGACACCCGGCCGACCTGACTTGAGATCTCCTGGATGGAACTGGCCATCTGCTCAGAACCGGCGGCAGCCGAGGCTGCGAGCCCGCTCGACTGATCGGCCGAGGTGTTCAGACCCTGGGCCGAACTCCGCATTTCCTCGATCGCCTGCCGGAGCGCATCGACGACGCGCGTCACCTCCGCCACCATCGCGACCTGGGCCGTCACCACAGACCACGTCAGCATCGGGCCGACGTAGCGCCCTTCCGCATCCCGGATCGCGGAGACCTTTAGGTCGAGCGTCTCGGGTCCGACCTTGATCTTTGCCCGATGCGGTAGACGGCTCGCATCGGCGAGCATCCTGCGCTGGTGTCCAGGATTCTTATGAAAAATGTCAAAAGATTTCCCGATCAGCTCAGAGGCCTTGATCGGCAGATGCTCTTCAATTGTCTCCAGGGTTCTGAGCGAAGTTTTGTTGATGAAGCTGATTTTGAAATCGTCGTTCGGATCGGCCGTCATGACGCCGACCGGAACCTCGTCAATCATCATGCTCTGTCGGATGTTTTCATTCTTCCGGCTTGTGATGTCGTATGCGAATTTGACGACTTTATACGGCTGTCCGTCCGCGCCCCGGATGGGATTGTAGCTGGCTTCGAGCCAGACTTTCCGGCCGCCCTTCGCGACACGCATAAATTCACCTGACACGTAATCACCCGCGCGGAGGCTCTCCCAGAACATCGCGTATTCCGCCTCCGTGACCGTTGCTGCGTCAATGAACAGGCGGTGGCTTTGCCCCTCAACTTCATTCAAGTTGTAGCCAACCACGTTTAGAAAGTTATAATTTGCCCTTAATACTGTACCGCTCAAAGAAAACTCTATAATAGCAAGCGAACGATCAAGGGCGTCGAGGATCGCCTTATCTTCGCTGAATTTCTTACGGATCAACATTTTAAAGATCTCAAGATACGCGCCGCACTTCAATCTATATATAAACGAAACGGTTAATAATTCGTTGATAAAAAGTAATCAAGAAGATGCAATTGGATAAAAAGACTACTGTCAGTTGTGAAATCGCTATTGCCGGACATCCATCCGGCGGCCAATTCGGGCTCGCCATCACCGAATGATGCCGCTGTTTTGCAATCAGCCTGTCGGCAGCCAAGAGCGTCAGGTCTGATTGAAGCGCACTCATACCGGGCCGACCTCGGTCGGCTTCAACATCTGGTTCGGGCAGCAGCCCCGAAGCCTGCTCCCCACATTGCACGACCCTTCGCATGGTCAAGTCGATTGCGTTTGGGTCCCGCGGACCAGGGACCCGGCGCGCCTCAGGAGCGCATCGGCGCAACCCTGGCGCCCGGCCTACCGCACCGGCGTCCAGGCATTGATCACCCGGATCGGGCTGGCCTGGGCGGTGGCCTGCTCCGGCAGCGCGGCGGGGCTGCGCGGCCCGCGCTTCATCCGGGCCAGCACCCGGCGGGCCTCGTCGGCCGGGAGCGCGCCCACCGGCGTCACCATGGCGGCGAGCTGGCGGCGGGTCTGCTTGCCGATGAGGCGCGAGCTCTGCGCCGGCTCGAAATCGCGCAGCGTGTGGCGCTTCTCGATCCCGCCGGTGTAGACCTGCGGCCCGCTTTTCAGGATGACGATGTCGCCCGGCCGCAGGGTCTCGTCCCGCATCAGCGCGGCGGCGGGGCCGGCCGACATGTCGAGGGGCGTCTGCCGGTCGGTGATCTTCACCTTCAGCGGCTCGGGCTTGTGCAGGGCGGTGTAGCGGGTGCGCGGGCGCGGACGCTCCACCCGGTGGCTGCGTCGGCGGTAACCGGTGTCGGAGCCGTATCCGTAGACGGGGACCTGAACCTGCGGTTGTGCGACCGGCTGCTGCGGTGCCGCCTGCGACCGTCCGAACAAGGCCTCGAACAGGCCCCCATCCTGCGCGTGGGCGGCCGTACCGGCCATCAGTCCAAAGGCAGTCAGCGCCAGGACGGCGCGGCGGGGGCTGGTCGCGGGCATCGGCTTCTCCGGGACACGGTGACGCGGGCGTCGTCCGTGCGCTCAACGAAAAGTTGACCGCGACAGTTCCGAACGTTCAGCCTTCCCTAAGGGGTACGGTCAGGCCGGGGCGGCCTGCTCGCCCTCGCCGATGCAGTCGAGGGCGCGCTCGACCGCGCCGACCGCGTCGAGCAGGTGCTGGACCGTGCGCTCGACCTCGAGCGGCGGGCGGCCCGTCCCGGCGGCGCGGGCGCAGACGTCCTCGAGCTGCTCCAGCAGGGTGAGAAGATCGCCCGCGACCGCGACGACCTCGCAGCGGGCGAGTTTCGCGACGGGCTGGCGCTGGCGGAAGGGCAGGACGTTGCTCATCGGGATCGCTTGTCGCCCGGCCCCCGCGGATTCGCCAGGGGAGGGGGCCCATCCTCCACACGATTGCGGCCGGGCATGGCGCGGAAGCCGCGCGGAGGGTGAGTTTTTCGTGGCGATATCGCCTCGCATCGTGCCGACCCGCACGCCGGGGCCGGGACGCAGGCTTGACGGCGGCGGCGGGCCGGCCCACGCCGACCGCCAGGACCGAACCCGCAAGGACGCCGCGATGCGCACCAGCCCTTCCCCGACCCGCCTGCCCCTCTTGCTGGCGGCGTGCCTCAGCCTGGGCCTCGGCGCCTGCACCAGCACCGGCGACAGCGGCTTCTCGCAGCAGTTCAGCGCCGACGCCTTCAGCCGCTCGAACGACACCAACGGCACGCAGAGCCGCCGCGACGTGAACCGCGCCTACACCCAGCCCTCGCTGCCGACGATCGGCAACCGGGGGTACTGAGAGCGGGGCGGGCGGATCCGCTCGAGACGAGACCCGAGCGCTCTGCGCGCATCCGCCCTTCCATAAGTCGGGCCGGCGCCCCCGCATTGTCCCTCCTCTGCGGGGCGGGAGAGCGCGGGGGCGCCGGCCCGAGAGGTGTCGGTCGCCTCAGCGCTTGCCCAGCGCGTCCGCGAAGGCCGCGATGCGGTTGCGGGCGTAGGTCGGCAGGCCCGCGCTGATCGAGGTGCCGGTGTTGAAGCTCGAATTGCCCATCAGCACCTGGGCCGGCAGCAGGTTCTTCAGCACGGGCACGCGGGCGTACTCCGCCTTGCGGTCGAGCACGTCGGCCTTGATGGCGAGCGCCATGTAGGTGGTGACCACGGTCTTCTGCGGGTCGCCCGGCATCGGCTGCAGCACGGCCAGGAACTTGCCGAAGCGCAGGATCTGGTTGACCCAGAAGATCGTCTGCTCGATCCCGCCGGTCACCGGCGTGTCGACCTTGGTGAGCGTGGCCAAAGCGGCGGCCTTCTCGGAGGGCAGAGTGCGCAGCTCGCTCTGGAAGGAGACGAACTCGGCGATCTTCTTCGACGAGCCCTCTTCCAGCTTGTTGGCGAGCTTCACGCCCAGCGGCAGCTTGCCCTCGAGGTCGTAGCGCGACTCGATGCAGGTCGTGCCCGGCTCGCACCAGGGCCGGTCGGGCCGGCGGGCGAAGGCGGCGGCCGGGTCCTTGGTCGGGGTCACGTCGGCGGGATTGAGCGCCTTGTGCTTGATCGCCGGGTCCATGGCCTGGACGAAGGCGAGGTTGGCGAAGGCCTGGAGATCGATCGCCTCGGGCGGACGGGCCACCACGAAGCGCCCCTCCGCCACGTAGACCTTGAGGGTCTCGTGGCGCTGCTTCGTCACGCCGTTCACGGTCTGGGCGTAGTCCGGCTCCTTGTACCCCGGGAAGGGGGCGAGCGCGGCGGCCTCGGCCGGCTTCTGCCGCTGCCAGTCGAGATAGGGGGTGAGCCCGCTCTCCGGGTTCTGCGGCTGGTCGCGCCGGTCGCTGAACAGGATCGTGCCGGGCCGGAGCGCCGTCGGATCCTGCGCGGTGACGGAGGGGACCTCGCGGATCCGCTCGGAGGCCGGAGCGGCGCCCGTGCCCGGCCCGGCGGCGGGCGTCTTGACCTGGGCGAGAGCGGGCAGGGCGGTCGGAAAGGCGGCGATCAGGGCGAGAGCCAGGGCTGCCGGAAGCTGTGTCCGCACGGGATGTGTGTCCTTGGATGGTTCGCGGAGGGGCGCGTCAGTAGCGCGGCTCGTCGCCGAACAGGTAGTCCGGGTCGCGGCGGCGCGGGCGCGTGTCGTAATCCTCGTCGCCGAAGGGCGAGCGGTTGGTTCCCGGCCAGGGCCGGTAGCCGTCGAGGTCCCCTTGCGCCCGGCGGGAGCGGGCCGGGCGGCGCTCGCCGAACGGGTCGAACAGGTCGGGCTCGGCGCGCGGCCCGCGCTCGCCCGTCATGTTGCCGTAGAAGTCGCCCTGCACGTCGGCCCCGTCCTCCGCGCCGCCCGCGAGGTCGCCGTCCTCGGCGTCGGGACGCCCCGCATAGACGGTCTCGCGCGGCACGAGCCGGAACTGGGTGTCGGCCACCCGGCCGTCGCTGCCGCGGCGGAAATGCTCGGCGCCGATATCGGCGATGAGGGGCCGCGCCTCCGGCGAGGGCCCGGCGAGCGGGGTCTTGGCGATGCCGTTCGCCCAGGCCGCGTTGAAGATCTGGCCGGCGATCGGCACCGCGAGATGGCCGCCGGTCTGGCCGCGGCCGAGCGTCCGGCGGGTGCCGTCGGCGTTGTCGTAGCCGACCCAGACCACCACGGTGATCTCGTTGGTCAGCCCCGCGAACCACGCGTCGTTCTCGTTCTCCGAGGTGCCGGTCTTGCCCGCGATGGAGGCGCCGTTGCGGGCGAGCGCGGCGGCGGTGCCGTGCTGGACCACGCCCTGCAGCATGGTCTTGAGCTGGTAGAACGAGACCCGGTCGGCCGAGCCGATCCGCACCGGCTCGCGGGCCTGATGGGTGTAGAGCGGTTTGCCGTCGCGCTCGACCGCTTCGAGCGCGTAGGGCGCGGGCCGCGCGCCCTCGTTGGCGACCGCCGCGTAGAAGCCCGCGAGGTCGAGCATCCGCACCGGCTGCGCGCCCAGCACGAAGGGGTAGTAGGGCTCGCAGGCGGCGTAGATCTGCGCCTCCAGCGCGATGTCGCAGACCCGCTTCAGGCTCTGGGGCGCCTTCTCGGCGATCCCGCCCTGGAGCAGGCGCGCGGTCACGAGGTTCTTCGAGAATTCGAGCCCCCGCCGCAGGGTCGTCGGGCCGGAGCCGCCGCCGTCGTAGTTCTTCGGCGACCAGGAATCGCCGACGCCCCCGATCGGCGGCAGCGTCACGGCGCTGTCCAGCACCAGGGTGTTGGGCTGCAGGCCGGCATTGAGCGCGGCCAGGTAGGTGAGGGGCTTCAGCGTGGAGCCCGGCTGGCGCACCGCCTGGGTCACCCGGTTGAGCTGGCTCAGGGGGTAGGAGAAGCCGCCCGCCATCGCCAGGATGCGGCCGGTGCGGTTCTCGAGCACGAGCGCGGCGCCCTGCACGCTCGGCCGCACCCGGATCTCGGCGCGCAAGCCCTTGCCCTCGCGCAGCTTCACGCGGACGGCGTCATAGGGTTGCAGGCGGTTGCGGGCGATGCCCGGATCGAGGCTCGCGACCCTTCCGTCCGGCAGCCCGACCCGCACGCCGTTGCGGCCGGTCTCCAGCACCACCGCGAGCGGCCAGCGCACGTCGTAGAGGACCGGCCGGGCGCTCTCCAGGGCGCGCAGCCAGGCGGGCTTCGGGCCGGCCGGCTTCGGCGCGGGCTTGGCGGCGACCTTGGCGGCCTTGCCCTTGCGGCCGGGTGCCGGCTCCGCACCCGTCACGGTGGGCGCGGATTGCGGCGCCGCCTCGGGGGCGGGCGCAGCGGCTTCCAGCCGGCGCACAGCGTCCGCGAGGTTGAGTTCCGGCCCGCTCCAGGTCTGGCGCCCGGTGGCGCGCTCGTAATTCGCCAGCCCCTCCTGCAGCGCGCCCTCGACGGCGCGCTGGAGCCCGGCATTGATGGTGGAGCGCACCGTGAACGAAGCCGCGGTGAGCGAGTCGACGCCCGCGAAGGTGCGCGCCTCGCGGTTGAGGTAGTCCACCACGTAGAAGCCGCTGTCCCGCCTCGTCGTGTCGAGGGCCTTCAGGCCGAGATCGGCCTTCACCGCCTCGGCCATCTGGGCCTCCGTGATCGCGCCCTCCTCTTTCAGGCGCGAGAGCACGTAGGCGCGCCGCTCGCGGGCGCGCTCCGGGTACTTGTCGGGGCTGTAGAAGTTCGGGCCCTTCGGCATACCGGCGAGCAGCGCCGCCTCGGCCAGGTTCAGCTGCCCGACCGATTTGCCGAAATAGGAGCGCGCCGCCATCTCGATGCCGTAGGCACCCCGGCCCAGATAGATCCCGTTGAGGTAGAGGCCGAGGATCTGGGGCTTCGTGAGGATGCGCTCCAGGCGCGCCGCCACGATCATCTCGCGGATCTTGCGCTCGTAGGTGACGTCGTCGCCCACCGAGAGGTTCTTCACCACCTGCTGGGTGATGGTCGAGCCGCCCTGCGGCCGTCCGGGTGCGGCGAGGTTGCCGATGAAGGCCCGGATCACCCCGCGCTCGTCGATGCCGCGGTGGCTCTCGAAGCGCTTGTCCTCGGCCGCGATGAAGGCTTGTCGCACGAGGCTCGGCACGGTCTCGATCGGCACGGCGAGACGCCGCCCGTTCGCCTCGAAAGTCTCGGCGAAGGGCTTGCCCGCGCCGTCGAGGATCTGGGTCATGCCGGGCAGCGCCTTGTCGCGCAGCGCTTCGGCGGTCGGCAGGTTCTCGGTCGCCTTGTTGTAGAAGTCGATCACCGCCCTCGCGTCGAAGGGGGAATTGGCCGGGTTCTCGCCGTTGCAGAACTGGCGGTAGCTCGTGTTGAGCTCCCCGATATCGAGCCCGTGCAGGATCTTCGGGGCGCCGGCACCCGCCACCGCGCTCGGATCCTCCATCGCGGTGGAGATCAACTCGTCAAGATTGATGTCCTCGATGTCGAAGGCCTTGCGCATGTGGGCGCAGCCGTCGCGCAGGAGCTGCACGACCTTCGGTCCGTCGGTCGCGGGGTCGAACTGGGTGCGCACGGCATCGGGCCGGGTCGTGACCTGGCTGAGCGTCAGCGCGGTCGCGAACAGCTTGATCAGGATGGTGTTCATACGGTCCGGAAGCCGACGGTCTCGTCTCGGGCCCGGCCGGGATAGGCCTTGTGCCGGGGCTCCGATAGGGGCGCCACAACGCGGCTGTTTTAAGGTGGGGACGCGTACGGCAACGCTTTTCCGCGGGGCCGCGTTAGGACGCCGGCCCCACGCCCGCGGAGGCGCCCGTGATCACCGACCTCTGGTACAAGAACGCCGTCATCTACTGCCTGTCGGTCGGCACCTTCATGGACGCCAACGGCGACGGGATCGGCGACTTCGCCGGGCTGGAGCGCCGGCTCGACTACCTGCAAGGCCTCGGGGTCACGGCGGTCTGGCTGATGCCGTTCCAGCCCTCCCCGAAGCGCGACGGCGGCTACGACATCAGCGACTATTACGGCGTCGATCCGGCCTACGGCTCGCTCGGGGATTTCGTGGCCTTCACACACGCGGCCAAGCAGCGGGGCCTGCGGGTGCTGATCGACCTCGTGGTCAACCACACCTCGGACCGGCATCCCTGGTTCCAGGAGGCCCGCAAGGACCCGGATTCGCCCTACCGCGACTGGTACGTCTGGTCGAAGGAGAAGCCGGCCACAGCCGACGAGGGCATGGTCTTTCCCGGCGTGCAGAAGACCACCTGGACCTGGGATGCGCAGGCCAAGGCCTACTACTTCCACCGCTTCTTCGACTTCCAGCCCGACCTCAACACCGCGAATCCGGCGGTGATGGCCGAGATCCTGAAGATCATGGGCTTCTGGATCCAGCTCGGCGTCTCGGGCTTCCGCATGGACGCGGTGCCGTTCGTGATCGCCCAGAAGGGCGCCGGCCTGAAGGGCGAGCCCCGCGAGCAGTTCGACATGCTGCGCGACTTCCGCGAGTTCCTGCAGTGGCGCAAAGGTGACGCGATCATCCTGGCCGAGGCCAACATCCTCCCCAAGCAGGATCTCGACTATTTCGGCGACGACGCCGACCGCATGCACATGATGTTCAACTTCCAGGTCAACCAAGCGACCTTCTACGCGCTGGCCGCCCACGACGCGCGGCCGCTGGCCAAGGCGATCGCCCGCACCAAGCCCCGGCCGCTCTCCTGCCAGTGGGGCACCTTCCTGCGGAACCACGACGAGCTCGATCTCGGGCGCCTCACCGACAAGCAGCGGGCGCTCGTCTTCGAGAAGTTCGGCCCCGAGAAGGGCATGCAGCTCTACGACCGCGGCATCCGGCGCCGGCTCGCGCCGATGCTCGACGGCGACCCGCGCCGGATCCGGCTCGCCTACGCGCTGATGTTCGCGCTGCCGGGCACGCCGGTGCTGCGCTACGGCGACGAGATCGGCATGGGCGACGACCTCGCCCTGAAGGAGCGCGACTGCGCCCGCACACCGATGCAGTGGACGAGCGAGGCGCATGGCGGCTTCACGGTCTCGGACCGCCCGGTCATGCCGGTGATCGACCACGGCCCCTACGGCTTCCGGCATATCAACGTGGCCCAGCAGCGCCACGAGCAGGACTCGCTGCTGAGCTGGATGCAGAGCGTGATCCGCATGCGCAAGGAGGCGCCCGAGATCGGCTGGGGCGAGGTCACCGCCCTGGAGACCGGGCGCAACGCCGTGCTGGCTTTGCGCTACGACTGGCGCAACAACGCCGTGCTCTGCGTGCACAACCTCGACCCGGGCCCGATCGAGGTCTCGGTCGAGACCGGCGTGCCGGAACCCGAGGGCCACCTCCTGGTCGATCTCCTCACCGGCCAGCGCAGCGAGGCGGACGCGCACGGGCGGCACTGCCTCTGCCTGGAGGGGTACGGCTACCACTGGTTCCGGGTCGGCGGCCTCGACGCGCCCTTGAGGCGGGCGCCGGCCTGAGGGCTCCGCCCGCCCGGGGCGGGTGCCCTCACGGCGCGATCCGAGCTAGAGATGCGGCGACACGTGAACAGCGAACGGACGCCGCATGCCAACGCCCCGCGCCGGGATCATCCCGGTCACGCCCTTCCAGCAGAACTGCACCCTGATCTGGGACGATGCCACGAAGGTCGGCGCCGTGGTCGATCCCGGCGGCGACCTCGACCGGATCGAGGCGGCGATCGCCCAGCAGGGCGTGACCGTCGAGAAGATCCTGCTGACGCACGGCCATATCGACCATGCGGGCGGGGCGGCCGAGCTGAAGGAGCGCCTCGGCGTGCCGGTCGAGGGCCCGCACCGGGCCGACCAGTTCCTGCTCGACTCGCTGCCCGAGACCGGCGCCAATTACGGCCTCGACGGCGCCCGGGTGATCACGCCCGACCGCTGGCTCGACGAGGGCGACGAAGTCACGGTCGGCGGGCTGAGCTTCGACATCCTGCACGCGCCCGGCCACTCGCCCGGCAGCGTGGTCTTCGTCAGCCGCGACGCGCGCTTCGCGCTGGTCGGCGACGTGGTGTTCAAGGGCTCGGTCGGCCGCACGGACCTGCCGGGCGGCAACCACGAGCAGCTGATCGACGCGATCAAGCGCAAGGTGCTGCCGCTCGGCGACGACGTCGCCTTCATCCCGGGCCACGGGCCCACGGGCACGCTCGGCGAGGAGCGCGTCTCGAACCCGTTCCTGCAGGATTGACAGCCCTAACGGGACTTTAACGCGGACCGGCCAGAAATCGGCGCCGGGCGCAGCGTGCCGCGCCCGGAAACCGATGCAATTTCAAGGCTGAACCCCTATATCAGGCCGGTTAGACGAATCGCAGGCGAAGCCGCCCGACAGGGCTGGGCGGCGCATGACGACGACCCGCCTGCCCGAGGACATTCATGGCCGACACTCCGCAGACTGAACACGACGCCTACGGCGCGGAATCGATCCGGGTTCTGAAGGGGCTGGACGCCGTCCGCAAGCGTCCGGGCATGTATATTGGCGATACCGACGACGGCTCGGGCCTCCACCACATGGTCTACGAGGTCGTCGACAACGCGATCGACGAGGCGCTCGCCGGCCACGCCGACCTCGTCACCGTGACGCTCAACGCGGACGGATCCTGTACGGTTTCCGACAACGGCCGCGGCATTCCGGTCGACATCCACCGGGAGGAGGGCGTCTCGGCAGCCGAGGTCATCATGACCCAGCTGCACGCGGGCGGTAAGTTCGACCAGAACTCCTACAAGGTCTCCGGCGGCCTGCACGGCGTCGGCGTGTCGGTCGTCAACGCGCTCTCGGTCTGGCTCAAGCTCCGGATCTGGCGCAACGACCAGGAGCACGCGATGGAATTCGGCCACGGCGAGGCGAAGGCCCCGCTGAAGGTGGTCGGCCCCGGCAACGGGCGGCGCGGCACGGAGGTGACCTTCCTGCCCTCCACCGAGACCTTCACGATGGTCGAGTTCGATTACGCCACGCTGGAGAAGCGCCTGCGCGAGCTCGCCTTCCTGAACTCGGGCGTGCGCATCGTGCTCACCGACGCGCGCCACGCCGAGAAGAAGCGCGAGGAGCTCTACTACGACGGCGGCATCGAGGCCTTCGTGCGCTACCTCGACCGCTCGCGCAAACCGATCGAGGGCATGCAGAAGCCCGTGGTGGTGCGCTCCGAGCGCGACGGCATCCGGGTCGAGGTGGCGTTCTGGTGGAACGACTCGTTCAACGAGACCGTGCTGCCCTTCACCAACAACATCCCGCAGCGCGACGGCGGCACCCATATGGCGGGCTTCCGCGCGGCGCTGACCCGGCAGATCACCGGCTACGCGGAATCCTCGGGCGTCGCCAAGAAGGAGAAGGTCTCCCTCACCGGCGAGGATTGCCGCGAGGGCCTCACCGCCGTCATCTCGGTGCAGGTGCCGGACCCCAAGTTCTCCTCGCAGACGAAGGACAAGCTCGTCTCCTCCGAGGTGCGCCCGGCCGTCGAGAACGTGCTGAACGAGGGGCTCTCGACCTGGCTGGAGGAGAACCCGTCCCAGGCCAAGGCCCTGATGGGCAAGGTCGTGCTGGCGGCCTCCGCCCGCGAGGCGGCCCGCAAGGCGCGCGAGACCGTGACCCGCAAGGGCGCGCTCGATATCGCGTCGCTGCCGGGCAAGCTCGCCGACTGCCAGGAGCGGGATCCGACCAAGTGCGAGATCCTGCTGGTGGAGGGTGATTCCGCCGGCGGCTCGGCCAAGCAGGGCCGCGACAGGGCGTTCCAAGCGGTTCTGCCCCTGCGCGGAAAGATCCTGAACGTCGAGCGGGTGCGCGCCGACCGGATGCTGTCGTCCGCCGAGATCGGCACGCTGATCACGGCGCTCGGCGCCGGCATCGGCCGCTCGAGCACCGATCGCGAGGGCTTCAACCCGGACAAGCTGCGCTACCACCGCATCATCATCATGACGGATGCGGACGTGGACGGCTCGCACATCCGCACGCTGCTCCTGACGTTCTTCTTCCGCCAGATGCCGGAGCTGATCGAGCGCGGGCACCTCTACATCGCCCAGCCGCCGCTTTACAAAGCCGAGCGCGGCCGCAAGGCGCTCTACCTCAAGGACGAGCGGGCGCTGGAAGACTACCTGATCGACCAGGGCACGGAAGGGGCGGTGCTGCGCCTCGCCTCCGGCGCCGAGTTCGCCGGCCCGCAGCTGAAGACGCTGGTCGAGGAGGCGCGCAGCTTCCGCGGCATCCTGCAGGGCCTGCACACCCGCTACGACCGCGCGGTGGTCGAGCAGGCGGTGCTGGCCGGCGCCTTCGCGGGGGATGTGGCCGAGAATCCCGGCGAGGCCGAGGTGCTGGCCGACATGACGGCCAAGCGCCTCGACGCGATCGCCGACGAGATCGAGCGGGGCTGGGAGGGCGAGGCGCACGAGGGCGGCTACCGGCTCAGCCGGACGCTGCGCGGCGTGCGGCAGGTCGCGACGCTCGATGCCGGGCTGATCACCAGCCAGGAGGCGCGCCGTCTCGCCGAGCGGGCCGACGCCTTCCGGGAGATCTACGGCGAGCCCGCGACGCTCGCGCGCAAGACCGACGAGACCGTTCTGCACGGGCCCGTCGGCCTGTTCGAGGCTGTGATGGCCTTCGGGCGCAAGGGCCTCTCGCTCCAGCGCTACAAGGGCCTCGGCGAGATGACCGCCCAGCAGCTCTGGGAGACGACGCTCGACCGCGACGTGCGCTCGCTCCTGCAGGTCAAGGTGAAGGACACGACCGACGCCGACGACCTCTTCGTGAAGCTGATGGGCGACGTGGTCGAGCCGCGGCGCGAGTTCATCCAGGAGAACGCGCTGAGCGTAGCAAACCTCGACGTGTGAGCATCGGGCGCTTTCATGCCTCGGTAAACTTCGGCCCTACCGGCGGATCTCTCGTCCGGCTCAGCACCGAGTCGTGACGCCACCGCCGGTAGGTGTTCGCGCTCGGAGGACGCCGGCTGACGGGTGCGGGCGGCTTCGGACCTTCAGCCGGTCGACCGGGACCATGAGCCCGCCGGAGGAATGCCGTCGGCTCGGGTCGTCGGGCAACAGGTTGGCCCAGACCGGGCACCGCCCGCCCATGATCGAGCCGCTGCAGCGCGGCCTGGGGCCCCTCTCCGCCTTGGGGCAGCCTCTGCCCGGCCCACCAAGCTCATGCAGCCCGAGCCGTGCCGAGGAAGCGGTGAACCTCGTGGGTGAGGTGCTCGGATTGGCGAGAGAGTTCCGAGGCGGCGCCCGCCACACCCGCGATGTTGCCGGTCACTTCGCTCGTGCCCGCGGCGGCCCGGCCGACGTTCCGCACGATCTCGTTCGTGGCCGCACCCCTGCTGCTCGACCGCCGCCGCAATCGAGGCTGCGACGCCGTTGATCTCGCGGATGCGCGCGGTTTCTTCCTCCAGCTGCCGGGTGCGGATCAGGTTGTCCTTGAACACCTGCACGGCGGATGCCCTCGTCCCGGCGATCGGCGAAGGGCACAGGGGTCTGGAGCTCCCCTTCGGCGAGCCGGTGCATGCTGCCCGTCATCGTGCGCAATGGCCGCAGCACGCCCGGCAACGCGCCGCGCTTCGTCCGTGCGGTCGAGGAATGCCGATCGGACTGTCTCGCGCGGCTCAAGGGGGCCGCAGGGGCCCGCTTGTCCGATGATGCCCGCGCGATACCCGTGAACGGGCGGTGAGCCGCCGACCGCATCCCCATGCGCCGGGAGCGACCGCGATGCGGGCTCAGGCCACGAAGCGTTCGGGGTCGACCTGACCGGCGCGGATCCCGGCGAGTAGAACCGTGCCGCCGCCGGCCAGGGTGAGCAGCGCGTCGCCGTTCTCGGTCGCGCCGACCGTGTAGGGCTGCCCGCCGAGGCTGATCCGGTCGCCGCCGGCCTGGTCGAACCCCACGATGACGTCCCGGCCCGCGTTCGAGCCGAAGACGTAGAGGTCGGCGCCGAGGCCGCCCACCAGAAGGTCGTCGCCCGGCCCGCCAATGAGCGTGTCGGCGCCCTGGCCGCCGTAGAGGGTGTCGGCGCCGAGATTGCCGAAAAGCGCGTCTGCGCCGAGGTTGCCGTAGACGACGTCGTCGTCCTGCCCTCCGAACAGCGTGTCCTCGTCCTGGCCGCCGTAGAGCGTGTCCGCTCCCTGATTGCCGTAGATCGCGTCGGCGCCCTGGTTGCCGTAGACGAGGTCCGCCCCGCGATTGCCGGAGAGAACGTCGCTGCCGGCGTTGCCGAACACCCGATCGTCGCCCTGCCCGGCATACGCCCGGTCGTTGCCCTGGCCGCCGTAGAGCGTGTCGGCGTCCTGGTTGCCGTAGATCAGATCCGCGTCCTGGTTGCCGTAGACGATGTCCCGGTCCGCTCCGCCGGACACGGTGTCGGCTCCGAGGCCGCCGAAGACGGTGTCGTCCCCGGCATCGCCGTAGAGCAGGTCGTTGCCGTCTTTGGATCCGACCACGTCGTTGCCGCCGCCGCCGTGCAGGGTGTCGTCGTCGGCGCCCAGCACCATGGATTGGGCGGCATCGTCACCGAACACCGTCTGCGCGCCCGCGCCGCCGACCAGCGAGGCGGGCCCGGACAGCACGACGAAATCGACGTTGTCGAGGGTGATCGGCGTACCGGGCGGAACGGACGAGGCATCGACGGTCACCACCATGCGCGTGCCGTCGCCGGGGCCCGCGACGCGGATATCGGTCGCTCCCGGCGTCGGCATGAAGGTGGAGACGTTGAGGTTCGTGCCCTCGGGAAGGCCGGCGAGGAAGATGCCGACGGCCTGTTCCACGGCAGCCTTGTCGAGGGTGTCGGGCAGGGCGCGGACGGTTCGCCCGGCCGCGGTTTCGGCGACAGCCCGGTCCGTGGTCGTGGCCAGGCTGGCCCCCGTACCACCGGCCTGATTGCCGGAGGGCGGGGCAGGCGATTGGGGCGGCGGGCTCTGTTCCTGCTGCAAGGTGAGGAGCGTGCTGCCATCGGCATCGGCTGACACGGCGAAACGGGCCCCGGCAAGCGCCGGGTCGATGCTGAGGCTGGTCGCCTGCGATCCCAGGCCGAGGCTCAGGCGGCCGGTCGTGCCGTCGTAGACGAGCGGTCCGGCCTTGTCGTAGGCGAGGCCCTGCAGGTCGATGGCGTCGCCCAGGTCGAAACCCGTGATGCGGTTGGCGTAGGTGCCGGGCAGGTCGAGCCGCAGGGTCTGAGCGCCGGTTCCGAAACGGATGATCCCCGCGCCGGCCGCGGCGACCGAGGCGAGTTCCAGCGTTCCGCCGACCAGCAGGGTGCCGCCCGCGTAAGTGTTCGCGCCGGACAGGGAGAGGCGCCCGCTCCCGCTCTTCGTCAGGCTGCCCGTGCCCGAGATGGAACCGGAGACCGTTCCGATGCCGGCCAGCCGGATATCGGCCGCCCCGTCCAGAACGATGGTGCCGCTTGCCTCCACTGTGCCGCCGATGCTGAGGCCCGTCTGGCCAAGCCGGAGCGTACCCTCCTGGCCGACGATCAGGTCGCCACCGGTCGACAACTGGCGACCGGACGCCGTCAGCACCCCGGCGGCCACACGGCTCGACCCGGTCAGCCGGCTCTCTCCGGTCAAGGTCAGGCCGCCCCCGTTCAGGGCGATCCCGGCGAAACTGTTGCCGCCCGCCAGCGTGAGGGTGCCCGAACCGTTCTTCGTCAGCGTTCCGGGGCCGGCGATATCGTTGCGCCAGAGGTCCGCCGCGTTGAAGGCGGCACCCGGACGGGTGTCGTCCGCCGATGCCGCGGCGTCCATGGTCACGACGGTGTCCGTCGCGAGCCGGGCATAGCCGTCGGCCGCCCGGAACAGGTCGAGCCGAGCCCAGCCGTTACCGTTGTCCATCACGCCGCCGGACGGGAGAGCGGTGGATGCCAGGATGTCGCGGATCTGATCGAGACCGAGATACGGGAAGCGGGTCGCCAGCAGGTAGGCGGCCTCGCTCGGCACGGTGATGGGCTGATCGGTCGGACCGATGTCCGGAAGCCCGTAGGTCAGGCGGCGATTCCAGTCGGCCTTGTTGGTTGCGTAGTCACTGAAGCGATCGGTCGGACCGCTCGCGGCCTTCTGGGCGATCGTCTGGCCGGTGCCGGCGAGGGCATCGGACATGGCCTTCCGGACCGACAGCGCCGTGTTCCGGACGTTCGCGCTCCCGCCAGGATTGTTCGAGGGATCGAGGAAACCGGCGGTGCTCCACGCCGCCACCATGCGCCCGGCGATGACGTCGAGCGGGTAATGGACCCCGTTCACGATCCGATGCTCGCCGTACTCGCTCGCGCGCGTCATGATCTCTTGGAAGCGCTCGGGAAAGATGTAGGCGAGGTAGAGTGCTTCGGCGAACCCCTTGCTGGTGTGGCCGCTCGGGAGAGAACCGCCGCTCCCCCCGACGAGCGGCTTGATGCTGGGATCCGCCAGGAAGGGACGCGGATAGTTGAAGATGGCCTTGGCCTTGGCGGACTCGTTCCCTGCGGCGTCGTTCACGGCCCATCCGGTGCCGTCCGCATTGCCGTAGGGCATGCCCGGCGCATTCAGGCCACCCAGGGCCGGGCCGCCGACCAGCGCCGTCGAATAGGCCCTGTCGTCGGCCTGCGCTGCCGCGCGCTCGGCCGGCGTGCTGGCGGCCATGATGTCCTTGACCGCCTGCAGGTTCCGCGCGAGCAGGTCGGCATGCTCCTTCCGGATGTCGTCGAACCCGCTGAGCAGCTTGCCGACATCGCTTTCGCGGAGGGTGGGTGCCGCCGTGTCGTCCGTGAGCGTGACGTCGTTGTCGCCGCTGCCGCCCTGGAAGCTGAGGCGGTAGCTGCGGCCGTTGGCGCTGAAGGTCGAGCCTTCCGTGAGGATGGCGCCCCCGTAGCGCAACGACGGGGCGCCCGTGCCGTTCGCGCCCGTGATCGCCTCGGTGCCATCGTTGTCGACGACGACGAAGCTGTCGCCCCGCTTCGCGGTGAAGGATCCGAACCGCAGGTCGAGCGCCGCGCCGTCGAGGCTGACCGAGCCGGTCACCGCGACCTGATCGTAGCCGGACCCCGCGCCGGTCCCGTTGAGGTCGAGGGACAGCGTCGCGCCGGACGCCAGGCGCACGTCGCCCGTCCTGAGGACGCCGACGGTGCTGCCGGGCGCGAGTGCGCCGCCGCCTTCCACCGACACGGCGCCGAGCGAACCGATCCCCCCGAGCGTCGCGCCGGCGCCGACGGTCGTGTCCGAACGGCCGGACGAGCCGTTGACCAACAGGGTGCCGGCGGAGACCCGGGTCGTCCCGGCATACGTGTTGGCTCCTTCGAGGGTCGTCGTTCCCGTCCCGGTCAGCGCCAGGCCACCGACGCCCGCCAGCACCGAGGCGAACGTCACGCCGACGCCTGCTCCACCGGCATCGATCGTGAGCCCGCTCGACCCGAGCGTCAGCGCGTCGCCGGCGATCCGGTAGCCGCTCGATTCGAAGCGGAGGGCCGCGGCCGATACCGGGCCCGCCTGCGCGTCGATCGAGACGGTGCCGCCCGTACCGGAGAAGAGCGCCGTCCTGCCGGCCCAGGCATCGTTGATCCGCCCGTCCGCGCGCGTCCAGTTCTGGCGGTCGGTCGCGGCGGACCAGGTCCCGGGCCCGCCTCCGGCCGCGCCGTCCGCCATCGCCCCGTCGCCGTCCCAGCGCTGGATCTCCGGCACCGGCGTTTCCAGTTCGAGGACGACGAACTGGGTCTTGCGCTGCTGCGCACGCGCGTTGCTGTCGGAGACCAGGACAAGGCTGGCCTGTCCATTCGGCAGGACCGGTCCCAGACTCATCCCTTCGATGTTGTCGATCTTGGTATCGTATGTCGCGAGCGTTGAGGCGAGATCGGCCGAATCGAAGAGGATCTGCTTCGATGCCGGCACGATTGCGGGATCGTTGTCGGCGAGGCTGCCAACCTTGGAGACGTCCGTCGCCGTTCCAAGATCGACTTGGTAGATCCGGATCGCGTTGTGGGAGACGCCCTGAGGCGCCTTCTCGGCTCCGATCCCGTCCCAGGCTCGCTCGAGAACGAGGAAGCGCGTGTCCGTGAGTGCCAGGATCTCGGCCGCGCCGTTGTTGCCGACACCTGAGGCGGGCGGGTTCGCGACCGGCCTGTTCCCGTTGTTCGGCGCGCTCAAGGAATCGAGCCGGTACGCATACTGCGCCGCGACGGTTCCGTCGCGGTCGAGGCGGGTAATCCGCGTCAGGTTCGGCGAGTCGCCCTGGAGGGCGTTCTCCCGGATGACCCAAAGGCCCTTGTCGGGCGTGAAGGTGAGCCCTTCCAGCCCGTAATTGTTCGTTCCCGGCGCGAAACGGCCCGTGACGATATCCGGCAGCGTCAATTGCTCACGGGTCACGCCATCCGCGCGCACATGGTAGACCGTGTGCGGCTCCTCCGACGTGAACCAGAGACCGTCGCCGTCCGGATCGTGGCGAACCGATTCCAGGCCGCGCATGCCCGGCATCCAGGATGCGGTATCCAGCGGAGTGACACCGGAGAATTGCAGCGTATAGCCCGGCACACCGGTCGAGAAGACTGGCGTCAGGCTGAAGTAAGGCGGGGTGGTTCGCCCGTTCGGGCCGCCGAAATACGCGTTGTCTCGAACGGCGATGAAAGTGTTTCTGCTCGCGTCGTAATCGACGCCTGAAAGGCCGTCGATCTGCCAACCGGCATAGCCCTGCCCGATCGGAAACGTTTGTGTGGCCAGGAACCTCGTTCCCTTGAGATTTTCGAGATTGCGTGCCACGCCCGATGCTCCTGATATCGTGACGTCACGTAGCTGTCGCCCGCCACCAGGGGCGCGGGACAATACAAGCCACATGAACGCTCAACAATAGCGTGTATTTAGAACCAACTATGCAATTTGGCAGCGCATTAGCGCTGTCGATGCACTCTGATCCGGCTTTTGCGACATCGATAAGCAGGCTGCAAGTTCATAATTAATTCACAAATACGTCTTGCGCGATCTCCGATACCGGCCACAAGACGATGCAAAGAAAAGCCCGTTTCCGGATCCTGTTGCTCGCACCAACTCACATTGGGAATGGCGCGCCCGCGATCCGGCCACGCGCTGGCCCACGTCTCGATGTGCGGGCAGACGGACCAAGCGGACCGCGCCGATCGGTTTCCGCTTCTGCCTCGCCACTGACATGCCGCCGGGCCGCACCCTCCGGAGGTGCCATCGCGGCAACCGCGCGCCCACGAAGCGGCCGCGCGGCCGGGAGGGCCGGCGCCTCACCGCCATCAGGGGCATCCTCCCTGTCCCGACAGGTGGACGGGAAGAGCGCGCGATGGCGGTGCGCTCGGCGTGCCGGCACAGCGCTCGTCGCCCCTGACGCGGCGGCAGAAGAGGGCGGGCCAGGCAGAGGAGCGCTCCACGACCCGGGGCCCGGGCAGCTTCCGGATGCCGCGGCAGAACCTCCTCGATCGTGGCGGAAGCGGCCCTCGGATCAGAGAGCGGTCACCATGGCGACGGCCGCCAAGATGACGCCCGGCACGTTGGCGCAGACGAGGGGCCAATCCTTTCGGGTTCTGAAGGCGCCATAGGCCGCCCAGAGGGTCGCTGCGACGAGCGCGGCCGCGGGCTGGATGGCGGACCCCTTGGTCCCCTCGAGATTGCGGGCGATCTGATCGATGTAGGCGAAGAACATCGAGACGGAGGCCGCCGTGGCGATCCACCCGATGATCGCGATCGGCGGACGCCCCTCTGCCAGCGTCCGCGTATCCGTCGCCACGGAACTCCCGACTGCCGGATCCGTCATTCAATGCCCTCGGTTATGAAGTTCGACCTCAGATACGGGTCACGCCGTCTTGGGCGCGAAGCGCGGTCTTGGGCGCGAAGCGCCGGACGTGGATCCGCCCTCCCCACCGGGCGCGCATGCCCGGGCTCGGCAGCCCGCTCCACGAGCCGGTCGACCGATGCGGGCCGCGATCGATCCACGACCAGCTTAGAACGTCGGCGACGCACAGGGGCAGAGGATCGGGCGGCCCGAAGACCCCCTCCAGCCGAGCCGTTGAGGCCATCTGGAGGCAGGGAACGGATCGGCTTGGTCTGGTTCCGATCTCAGCAAGGACCATCCATCGAGAACCGGTCGTGTGAAATGCCCTGAGGCCGACGTCATGAGGATCGGCACGGGGTCGAGAGCGCCGATCATGGCATATCGGGGAAGCGGCCGTTGACCCTGCCTAGGAAAGCCTTCGCGCGAAGTCAATCGACAATATCGATACTTTTAGTTGTATTCCAAGTAAAGGCAACCTTCGATTGAGATATCAGAAACATACATCAGCCCGAATCGTTGCTATGCCTTCAAATTATATTAACGTGCTACTGGCCTTATGCGGGCCATAACTTGCGGTACCCTGGCGGATCGACGTGAAGCAGCCGGCAATTTTACTGGTAACCGACCGGCAGGATCGCAGCCAGTGCTTGATCGAGGCAGCGCAATGCATCGCCGATTGCCAAGTCCTGGCGATCAATCAACCCTGGTACCTCGCCGCGCCCGTGCTCGGCATCATCGTCGATGTCCGCTTGGAGCAGCCACGGACACGCTCGTGCCTGTCGTGGTTGGCGCAGCAGATCGGAGCGCACAGACCCCCAGCGATTCTCGTCGGGTGCATGCCCGGTGTCGCTGCGCCCGGGGCCCGCCCCTGGGGCACCGCCGTCTCTCTCGCAACCGACGCCGAGCCTCGTACCGTTGTGGCGGCCCTGCTCCGCCTGCTCGATCCGCAGGCGTCCGTGGCCGACTGGATCGTGCGGCGCGGGGCCACGCGCAGCGCAAATCTTCTCAGGGCCATGTTCCGGAGCGCAGAGGCTGGCGCCGTGGATCTCGCTGCGGTCGAGGACGGGCTCGAGCCTGTGATGAACGCTATCCGGGAGGGTGGCTTGACGCACTGGCTCGATGTCGTCTGGGAGCACGATGACATCACCTTCCAGCATTGCCTTCTGGTCTCCGGCTTGGTCTCGGCCTTCGCACAGAGCCTTGGGCTCTCGCGCGCCGATCAACTGACCATGGCGAGAGCGGCACTTGTCCACGACGTTGGCAAAGCGCGGATCCCGCACGCGATCTTGAACAAGCCGGGCAAGCTCGATCCCGATGAGATGGCGGTGATGCGCACGCACGCCGTGCTCGGCTACGATATCCTGCGAGCCTCGGGCACCTGCGACCCGATTGCCCTGGCGGTGACGCGCCACCATCACGAGATGCTCGATGGATCCGGCTACCCGAACGGCTTGAGCAGTGAGGCGGTCTCGGATCCGATCCGGTTGCTGACGGTGTGCGACATCTACGCGGCCTTGATCGAGCGACGCTCCTACAAGGCGTCGTTCTCGTCCGATGAGGCGATGCGCGTCCTGCAGAACATGGTCGGCAAGCTGGACGGGGCGCTGGTGCAGGCATTTGGGATAGCCGTGTCATCGCGAAACGGGTGTTGGAGCAGGCTGCCGCCGGTCAGTCGGACGCGAGACGAGGGTCCCGCGGATTTCGGTCCGGCCGAAAGGTGAGCCTCGTTCAGGGGCCGGCCGTGCCGCCGCCAAGGCGACGGCCCAGGGCGTCAGCCACCCCGGGGTCTGCGCGAGGACGGCTCTCGTCGTACGGGTGCCGCCACGGCTCGATCCTGCGCCTCGCCTCGGCCGACACCAAGAACACGCCGCGTTCAGGCACCCGTCGCGCAGGCGGCCTGCTCCTCGGCAGACCTGGCCTTCTTCACGCCTCCGCTCCCCCCGTCAGGGTCTCACGGAACCGGAAAGCGCGCATTCCGGCCGGACCATGCCGAAGGGGACCGTGAACGAGCCGGAACGCCATACCTCAGCGCGGACCACCACATCCGGGGGATGTCTCACCGAGACCTGCCCCGGCGGAACCCGGGTCGTCGAGCAGATGCCTCGCGATAAGCCGACCCAGCAAGAAGACAAGCTGGAGTTGCACGTGCGCGAGGTCAGTATATACGGTTGAAATTCAGCAGAATTTTGCAATATCTGGTTGTCTGAAACCAATTTTTAACCCGAATATCTCTAGTGAAGACTCGTTCCGTAGATGCAATAAATCGATATCTCGTTGATTGATAAAGTACAATTACAATACACGAGACGATCTTATTGCCGGATCTCATAGTAGTCGCTCGCCCCTTTCGTCTCCAAATTATTTAGCGTTCGACGTCTGTAACTTGCGAAACTGCGATCAGATTACGGCACAATTCGCATCCCGCCTCGGACACCGGAAGACAATGTCGCCCCCAGGAAGCCCGCTCGTTCTGTCGCTCTCGCTCGCAATGGCGTACATGATCGGGTCAGGGAAGGCCCCCGCTCTTGCTCAGACCGGCCCCGAACTCGGGATGGCCCCGGCTCCTGCAGCCGAACGCCCCACCCTCTCCACCCCTCCGGTACAACGCCGCCTCTCCGGATCGGGACGACCGGCCCTCGACGGCGCCCGCCCGCCGCTGGCGCGCCCCTCGACAGCGGCCGGGGTCGACACCGCCCCGGCCGGCAGCCTCGACACCCAGAGCGCCGCACCGCAATGGGGCGTACTCGGCAGCTTCGGAGGGGTACGGGACGATCTCTACCGCGCCGGCATCCGCATGGACGGCAGCTTCGACTATCAGACATCGACCAATCTTCAGGGCGGCCCCTATCAATCCCTGCGCGGCGCAGGTCAGCTCGCCGTCCGTTCGGCCGTCGACATGGATCGCCTCGCCGGCCTGGCCGGCGGCACCTTCAACGTCGCTCTCACCTATCGCTTCGGCCGCGGCCTCACCGCGGACCAGCAGTTCGGCGTGCTTCAGCAGACCGAGGAGGTCTTCGGCCGTGGCCGGATCCCGCGCCTGACCCAGCTCTCCTACACCCAGCGCTTCGGCGAGTTCCTCGATCTCAAATTCGGTCGCCTGCCGGTCAGCAGCGACTTTGCCGGCTTCGCCTGCGAGTTCCAGAACCTCACCTTCTGCGGCAACCAGCCCGGCAACCTCGTCGGCAATTACTGGTACAACTGGCCGATCTCGCAATATGCCGCCCGATTGCGGCTCGGCAACACGAGCACCGGCTATCTGATGGCCGGCATCTATCAGGTCAATCCGCGCGACCTCCGAGACGGCTTCAACTTCGACCCGTCCGGCGCGGTGGGCGCCCTGGCCATCGTCGAGGCCGCGGCCTTCCCGACGCTCCCACCCTTCAGCTATCCCGGCAGCTATACGGTCGGAGCGTGGTACCAGACCGGCGGTGGGCCCGACCTCTTCCTCAACCGCGACGGCCTGCCTCTGGCCGTGGCCGGAGGCGTGCCGATCGCGAACCGCGAGCGCAGCGGCCTCTACGGCGTTGCCGTACAGGAACTTTACCGGCCAGATCCCGCCAATCCGCTGAGCAGCTTGACTGCCTTCGTGCGGGTCACGATGGCCAATTCCTCGACCTCGTTCATCGACAGGCAGGAGACGATCGGCCTCGTCTACAAGGGCTTCTGGGCCGAGCGCCCGTTCGACTGGATCGGCATCGGCATCGGCCAGTCGCATGCAAGCCAAGGCTTGGGGCAGAGCGTCCAAGTCGCCAACCTTCTCGATGGCGGCGTTCGCCCGATCCCCGGATACGAGCGCGCGCTGGAGGTCTTCTACAGCCTTGCCCTCTCCTCCGACGTCGTGGTCCGACCCAACATCCAGTTGATCAACCGTCCCGGTGGCGTCGGCGGACGGACCGATATCGTCGTCTTCGGCGTCAAGAGCGGCGTCACGTTCTGAGCAAGACAGGGATCGGTCCAGTCGCGCCACAGGACCGGTGCGGCTGCGTACGCCCCACCACGTCACATCGAAGTTTCCATTCGGACACGTTGTCCTCAGGGGTTCGTCGCCATGTCGATCGGCCATAGAATTCAAGCGATCAATCTCAGATCCATCAAGTCAAAGATCATCGGTACGTTCGCGATCCTCGTGGTGCTGTCCGGCCTGACCGGCGGCTTCGCGATCGTCAAGGTCGATCAGGTCTCGACGATCGGCGCGGCGCTGGCCCGTCAGGTCGAGGCCGTGACCCTGCTGGGCGACCTCGCCCGCCTCAGCCAGCAGCTGCGGGCCCTGACGGCGCTGCAACACTACAGCCCGAGCGAGGCGCAGCGCAGCGCCTACGCGCGGGAGGCCGAGGAGAGCCGCATCGCCTTCTCGAAAGCCTGGGGCGATTACGCGAACCTGATCGAGGACGCGCGCGAGACCCGGCTCGCCGAGACCCTCCGCAACGCGTGGCAGCATTTCCTGGCGATCGAGGAGGAGATCCGCATCCTCGACCGGGCTGGCCTGACCGAGATCGGAACGGCTGTGCTGCAGGGTGATATGCTCTCGGAGGCCGCCAGCTTCTACACCGCGGTGCAGGCCGTGCAGGCCTATCGCCAACAGGAGGTGGCGGCGGCCACGGCCGCCGCCCAGGAGATCCGTGCCTCGGCCCGCTTCTGGATCGTCTCGGCCCTGGCCTGTCTGCTGTCGCTCTGCACCCTGGCCGGCTGGCTTCTGACGATGACGATCTCGCGGCCGATCGGGCGCATGACCGTCGCGATGGGCCGGCTCGCGGATGACGACATCGGCGTCGCGGTGCCCGAACAGCGCCGCCACGATGAGATCGGCCGGATGGCGGCAGCGGTTCAGGTCTTCAAGGACAACATGATCCGCAACAGGGCTCTCGAGGCCGAAGTGACCGCCCAGCGCGCCGGGGCGGAGGAGCAGCGCCGGATCGCCATGCGCGAGATGGCGGAGGCGTTCGATCAGTCGGTGGGCGGGATCGTCACGGCCGTTTCCTCGGCGGCCGTGCAGATGCAGACGACCGCCCGCCATCTCTCGGTCTCGGCCGAAGCCACCTCGGTGCGCGCGGTCGCGGTCTCTGCGGCGGCCGAGGAGGCTTCCGTCAACATTCAGTCGATCGCGGGCGCGGCCGAGGAACTCGATGCCTCGGTGACGGAGATCGGAGTCCAGGTCGAGCGCTCCGCGGCGATGTCGCAGGCCGCCGTTCGGGAGACGGAGGGAATGACCGCGCTGGTGCGCGAGTTGATGGACGTGGCCGCCAGCATCGGCGATGTGGTGGACACCATCGCCGGGCTTGCCGGCCAGACCAACCTGCTTGCGCTCAACGCGACGATCGAGGCGGCACGGGCCGGGGAAGCGGGCCGGGGTTTCGCGGTCGTGGCGACGGAGGTGAAGGACCTCGCCAGCCAAACCTCCCGTTCGGCGAGCGAGATCACGGCCAAGATCGAGGCGATCCAGTCCTCCACCGGCCGAACCGCCGCGGCCATCGACGGTATCTCCGCCTCGATCCGCTCGATCAACGAGACGGCGACCGCCATCGCGTCGGCCATCGAGGAGCAGGGGGCGGCGACGCGCGAGATCGTTCAAGCCATCGCCCAGGCCTCGAGCGGCACCGACGAGGTGACCGTCAACATCACCGGCGTGGCGAGCAACGCCGAGGAGACCGGGACGGGCGCCACCCAGGTTCTGTGCGCCTCGGGCGAACTCGCCCAGCACTCCGATCTGCTGCGCCGACAGGTGCAGTCGTTCCTCGACACCGTCCGTGCCGCCTGACGCTCGCGCTTCAACCGAGGCTTGCCATGAAGCAACGCACCAGCCCCCTGCCTGCCGCACTCCTGCTGCTCGCTCTCGCCACACCGGCCGCCGCTACCGGGATGAAACTCACCTTCTTGATGCCGGAGGCGGGCGACCGTTTCCTCGACAGCCTGCAGGCGGCCGTCGTCGACACGGCCGCCTCCGAGGTCTCCGTCTCGGTCAATGTGGGGCAGGCGGCCGGCCGGGGCGAGACCCAGGTGAGCCAGGCGCGCGCCGCCCTTGAGGCGAAGCCGGCAGCCCTGATCGTCACGCCCGTCGATGATGCCAGTGCCAGGACGATCGCCGCGATGGCCGCGGCGACCGGGATTCCGGTGGTGTTCGTGAACAGGCGCCCGAGCGGTCCGGTGACCAGCAGGATGGCGATCGTCAGCGCGAACCACCTCGTAGCGGGCCGGGTGCAGATGCGAATGCTCGCGCAGCGTCTCGGGGATCGCGGCAACGTGGCCATCCTGCGCGGCAAGGACAGCGACAACGCCGCACAGGAGCGCACCGCCGGCGTAAAGGAGATCCTCGGGCAACGGCCGGGGCTGCAGCTCTTGGCGGAGGCGAGCGCGGATTGGAGCCGGCGGCAGGCGCAGGATCAGGTGACGGCGTGGCTGCGCAGCGGCCTGAGATTCGACGCCATCGCGGCCAACAACGACGAGATGGCCCTCGGCGCGGTGGCCGCCCTCAAGGCGGCCGGCCTGGCGGGCAAGGTCCTGGTCGGCGGCGTCGACGGAACGTCGGACGGGATCGCGGCCGTGAAAAGCGGCGACCTGTCGGTCAGCGTCCTTCAAGACGCGCCGCTACAGGGGGCCCAGGCGGTGAAGGATGCCGTGAAACTTGCCCGAGGCGAGTACGTGCAACCCTACGACTGGGTACCCCATCAGTTGATCCTGCCGGGGCGCAACGAGCCGGCAAACGGGCGATGACGTGCGCGGCCCGCGAGCCCAGAACCGAGGCTCGGCGCCGCATGACTGTCGGCGTGCCGACCGCGGATCAGGCGTCGTCTTCGGCCAAGCGCTCTTCGGCCAAGCGCTCTTCGGCCAAGCGCTTCAGGTAGCGGTCGATCTCGGTGTGGTCGGCCTGCGCTCCGAGCATGGTCAGCGCCTCGCGCGCGAGAGCGACGACGTGATGCGACAGGGGCGCGGGCCTTCTCAGGGCCTCCGCGAGATCGACCGCGATACCGATGTCCTTCGCCATCAGGGCGAGGCCGAAACCCGAGTTGTATGCCTCGGATATCATGTAGGCTTTCAGCTTGTTCTCGGTGGTGTTGTTCCGGCCCGTCGAGACGTTCAGAATATCCACCATGACGTTCTGATCGAGCCCGAAGGCCGCACCGATCTGCACGGCTTCGCAGGCGGCGATGAGCCCGGCGGCCGACACGTAGTTGTTGAGGGCCTTCATCGCGTGGGCCGAGCCGAGCGGGCCGGTGTCGAACAGGGCGCTTCCCATCGCTTCCAGGACGGGACGGACGCGCTTGGCGGTGCGCGGCTCCCCGCCCACCATGATCGACAACGTGCCCGCCTCGGCCTTCCTCACGCCGCCCGAGACGGGAGCATCGACGAGGCCGATCCCCGCCTCCGCGAGGCGCTCGCCCAGGAGGCGGGTGGTCAAGGGCTCGGAGGAACTCATCTCGATCAGGACCGAGCCGCGACGCATCGCCTCGAGAACGGGCGCGTCGTCCTCGAGCACGACGCGCTTCACGATCGTCCCATCGGGCAACATCGTGATCACGGCATCCGCTTCGCCGGCGGCTTCCGCGGCGGATCCGCATGATCGTCCGCCCGCTGCCGCGAACGCGTCCCGCGACGCCGCGACCGGGTCGTAGGCGGCCACGGCGAAGCCTGCACCGAGCAGGCGCTTGGCCATGGGCAGCCCCATCTTGCCAAGCCCGATGACCGCCAAACGGGACGGCGGCGAGATGGCGGGTTCGGTCGCGTCGGTCACGGTCTTCACTCCTGCTCGCTATCGAACGAAGGTGTCGAGGGCCTGTATGAAGTAGCCTCGAAACAGATCCGGGTTTTCGCACATGGGGAAATGCCACAATCCAGGCATCTTCCGGAATGTCCTGCCGGGATCAGGCGCGCGAACGCCGCGCCATCTTCGACGGTGGCCAGGTCATCGTACCCTCCCGTCGGCAGGTGGACCGGAACCCGATCCGTGTCGATCTGCGATGCGACGACACGGCCATCGACTCCGTCGCTGTAGAAACCGAGATCACCCGCATACACGCCGGGACCGCCTTGCTGCGCGGAGATCCGGGCGGCTCTCCGGCGGCAGGCTTCCGGACTTGTCGGATCCATCGACCCGCGGACGTAGGCGCTGTCGTGCAGTCCTCCGGAAACCGCCGCGTGGGCGAGGAACGTGTTGGGACGCCCCGGCGAGCGGAGCGGGGGCTCGAGCGCGATGACGCCCCCCCCAGGAGTTCCGGGCGCGCGGTGGCGCAGAGCCGCCGCGCGGCGGCACGGAACGCGGGATCGGACAGGGACCCGTCCCTGCGCCGAACGAGCAGGGCGGCGGGCACTCGTGCCATTCGCGCCTCCCCCTCGGCCCACGGCAGCAGCGATCGACGCCGCCCGCTCATCAAAAACTTTGTCTGATTGACATACAAGACTGAAATGGGGAGTGTCGCGGCGCAACATGTCAGGGAGCGGATCGATGGCGGAGAGCGAGCAGTTCCAGAAGGGCTTGGCGGTGCGTCGCGCCGTGCTCGGCACGGAGTACGTCGATGGCGGCCTGGCCAAGGCCGACGATTTCATGATGGCCTTCCAGCGGATCACGACGGAATGGTGCTGGGGCTATGCCTGGACGCGCGAGGGCCTCGACCGGAAGACGCGCAGCATGCTCAACCTCGCGATGCTGACGGCCCTGAGCAAGCCCGCCGAGTTGAAGCTGCACGTCAAGGGCGCCCTGGCCAACGGGGTCAGCGTCGAGGAGATCAAGGAGATCCTGCTGCACGCCACCGTGTATTGCGGCATCCCCGCCGGGCTCGACGCCTTCAAGGCCGCGCACGAGGTGCTGAAGGCGGAGGGGGCGGTCACCGGCGAGCCGGTCGGCCCGGCGCCCTGAGCCGCGCCGGGGAACGCGTCCGGGGCGGCCGCCGGCGCGAGAGGCCGCGAGAGGCCGCCCGCACCCTCGGATCGTGCCGGAGGGCGGCAGCAGGGCCCTCGATCGCGATGGCTTGGCAGGCGCGGAGATCCGCGCCCACGCACCTCAGCCTATCTGAATGTCTGACACGTCCCGGTTTCCGGTCGGCGTACGAACGGGGGCTCGCTCATCCTTGAGGAAGGCTGCCTGAGGGAAGGCTGGCGCCGGGCGATGCGGGGTGACCCGGTTCGGGCAGCCGGGGCGCTCAGGGTCTCCGGCAGTTCATCGCGTCGGCGGCCTCGGTGACGCTCAGGGCCCGCTCCCGCACCTGGCGCGACACGCCGGGCTGCTCGGAGACCAGTGCAGCCTCACGCTTCAGCGCCGCGTCGCAGGCGCAGGAGCGGTAGCCGGCCGCATCGTAACAGGCGTCGTGGCGCTGGCAGGCGGCGTCGAGGGCGTCGGTCGGGGCAAGTCCCTCGCCCTGCTGGCCGGCCCCGCAATAGTTTCCGTGAAACAGGGCCTTGCCGGCCAGCACCGCGCCGAGATCGGGACGGGGCAGGGGCGGCTCCTCCGGCCGGCCGCTCGGGTTGAGGTCGTTGACCGGGCCGCCCGCCTTGGCGGCCGAGCCGCGCAGGGCCTTCGGGATGCCGGAGCCGGAGCCGGGCTCCCCGAGCGACTCGCCGGTGCGCCCGTTCGGGTCGGCGAGGTCGGGCAGCGGCGGGGGTGGGCCGGGTTGCGGATCCTCGACCTCGACCGTCGCGTCCGTCGGCGGAGCGCCCTGCTGCTGCGCGAGCGCCCCGGGGACCGGGGCGAGGCAGAGGACGCAGAGCGCGAGGATGCGGAGGCTGAGGGGCACGGAGCGGTTCCGAATGGAGCGTGCCCCGGAACACCGAACCCCGCCGGACCGTTCCCGGCCTCAGGGCTGGGGCGCGGCCGGCTGGTTCGGGTCGCTGAGCTGGATGGTCCAGCTCTTCTGCTCGCCGGTATCGACCTCGAAGAAGCCGTTGCGGTCGTAGCCGCGGGCGAGGCAGTCCTCGACGCCCCGGATCGTGAACTCGGAGTCGCGGGTGCACATCAGCGAGCGTCCGTTCCACTCGCCGCCCCGCGTGTAGTCGACTGCGAACACGTAGTAGAAGCGCGCGGCCAGCGCACCGCGCAGCAGGGTCTCGCAGCCCTTGGGCGCCAGATCCCACCAGCCCTCCGTCACCCACCCCTGCGCGTCCCGGTAGCCCAGCGCGATGCCGACCTTGCTGGGCGTGAGGTTGCACAGGCGCAGGTCCGCCCGCGCGGGCGCGGCGGCGAAGAACGCCACCACGCCCAGCAGGAGCCCCGCCGCACCGCGACGCAGAGAGACCGGCACGGGTTGGAAAAGACTAGTCGACGAGGATGATGCGGCAGTCGTTGACATTGGTGCGGGTGGGGCCGGGCCGGACGAGGTCGCCGATGGTCTCGAAGAAGCGGGTCGAATCGTTGTCGGCGAGCATCGCGGCCGGATCGAGGCCGGCCGCGCGGGCGCGCTCCAGCGTCGTCTCGTCCACGAGGCCGCCGGCCGGATCGGTGGCCTCGCCCCGCCCGCCGTCGGTCCCGTCCGTGTCGGCCGCGATGCCGCGGATGCCGGCCGCGCCGTCGAGCGCGATGGCGAGCGCGAGCGCGTATTCCTGGTTCGGCCCGCCATGGCCCTCGCCCCGGATGGTCACGGTCAGCTCGCCGCCCGAGATCAGAGCGACCTTGCGGCCCTCGGCCTTGGCCTTGCGGGCCAGATCGGCGTGCTCGGCCGCGACCTCGCGCGCCTCGCCCTCGAGGTCGGCGCCGAGCATCACCGGCTCGTAGCCGGCCTCGCGCGCGGCGGCCGCCGCCGCCTCCAGCGCGTCGATCGGCCGGGCGATGATGCGGTACTCGGCCCGCGCGAAGGCCGGGTCGCCCGCCTTCGGGGTCTCGTTGTTCGGGTCGTTAAGGAGCCGCACGGCCGCCTCGGGCAGGGGGATGTTGCGGCGCTCGCAGATCGCGCGGGCCTGTTCGAGGGTCGAGGGATCCGGCACGGTCGGACCCGAGGCGATCACCGCCGGGTCGTCGAAGGGCACGTCGGAGATCGCCAGCGTCAGGATCGAGCGGGCGTTGCGGGCGGCGAGCGCGAGGCGCCCGCCCTTGATGCGCGAGAGGTGCTTGCGCACCGTGTTGATCTCGCCGATCGGCGCGCCGGAGCGCAGCAGTGCCCGGGTGATGGCCTGCTTCTCGATGAGCGTGAGGTCGCCGGCCGGCGCGATCCAGTTGGCCGAGCCGCCGCCGGAGAGGAGCACCAGCACCTCGTCCTCCGGGCCGGCCTCGGAGGCGATGCGCAGCGCCTCCTTCGTCGCCGCGATGCCGGCCTCGTCCGGCACCGGATGGCCGGCCTCGACCATGCGGATGCCGGGCGCGTCCTGACCGTAGCCGTGGCGCGCGACGGCGAGGCCGAGGATGCGCTCCTCGGACACCCCGTGCTCCTCGCGGTAGAACCGGCTCGCCACCGCCGCCATGCTGCCGCCGGCCTTGCCCGCGCCCAGGATGATCAGCCGCCCGGGCGCCGGCTGCGGCAGGTGCCGCGCCAAGCACTTCTCCGGATGGGCCGCCGCGATGCCGGCCGCGAGGAAACGGTCGAGCAGGATGCGGGCCTGGTGCACGGCCGGATCGGTGTTGGCGGTCATCGCGGGGCTCCTCGCCTGTTCGTCTCTCGCGTGCGGTCTCTTCTTCACCCGCCCCGGCCCCGCGCACATCTGCGCGATGCGAGGGGCCGGGCCCGGGGCCCGATTCTTGCCGGGGGCGCACGATCCTTGATACGTGCTTGCCCGAGCCCGGGCCGGACGGCAAGGCTCAAGCTTCCGCGATCCGCCCCCGCCTTTGCCGAGGAACCGACCGGCCCCGTGAACGCTCCCGCCCGTACCGACAGCGTGACCCCTCACCCGGTCGAGATCGTCCCGGGGGACCCGGCCTGCGGCCTGATCCTCGCCTGCGACCACGCCTCGAACCATGTGCCGCCGGACATCGCGCTCGGCGTGGCGGAGGCGGAGTTCGGCCGGCACATCGCCTACGACATCGGCGCGGCGGGGGTCACGCGGCGTCTGGCGGCCCTGCTCGGCGCGCCCGCGATCCTCACGAACTTCTCGCGCCTCATCATCGACCCGAACCGCGGCCGCGCGGACCCGACCCTGGTGATGCGCCTCTCGGACGGCGCCGTGGTGCCGGGCAACGCCCGCATCGACGCGGCCGGCAAGGCGGCCCGGCTCGCCCGATTCTACGATCCGTTCGACGCCGCGATCGAGGCCGCGGTGGCGGCGGCCGAGGCGGCTCGCGTGCCCCCGGCCATCGTGACGATCCACAGCTTCACGCCCTACTGGCGCGGCGTCGCCCGTCCCTGGCAGGTCGGCATCCTCTACGACCGCGACGAGCGCCTTAGCCGCCCGCTGATCGAGGCCCTGCGGGCCGATCCGGCCGGCCTGACCGTCGGCGACAACGAACCCTACGGCGGCGGCCTGCCCGGCGACACGATCGACCGCCACGCCACCGCCCGGGGCCTGCTGAACGCGCTGGTCGAGATCCGGCAGGACCTCATCGCCGGTGAGGCGGGCCAGACGGAATGGGCCGCGCGCTTCGCCCGCTGCCTCGGGCCGCTGCTGCCCGCGCGCGACGCTTGACGGCGGAGCGCCGGGGACCGACCTGAGGCGGACAGTTCCGTTCCACGCCAGTCCCGAGGCCGAGCCCCATGAGCGAGATCGATCCGAAGACCCAGACCGAGCTGGAGGCGGCCGTCTTCCGCCGCCTCGTCAGCCACCTGCGCGGCCGCACCGACGTGCAGAACATCGACCTGATGAACCTCGCGGGCTTCTGCCGCAACTGCCTGTCGAACTGGCTGAAGGACGCGGCCGACGAGCGCGGCATCCCGCTCTCGAAGGACGCGAGCCGCGAGCAGGTCTACGGCATGCCCTACGACGCGTGGAAGGCGCAGCACCAGACCGAGGCGAGCCCCGAGCAGCAGGCGGCCTTCGCGAAGGCCCCGCCGCAGCACTGAGGGTTCCCGGGGAGAGCCGGCACCGGCTCCCCGAGCCGGCCTCAAGCTTCCGGTAACGTCGCTCGTCTACCACTCGGGCCAGTGCGAGGATGGGACGGCCCCGGGCGATCCGTGATCGCGGGGGCGCGCCCCCGCGGTGACGAGGATTTTCATGAACGCCCATTCGATGCCGAAGGTCGGCGACGTCTCCTCCTCCGAGGGCGTGGCCGCCGACGAACTGAAGCAGTTCATCGAGCGGATCGAGCGCCTGGAGGAGGAGAAGGCCGGTCTCCAGGGCGACATCAAGGACGTGTTCGCCGAGCTGAAGGGCCGCGGCTTCGACGCCAAGGCGGTCCGCCAGATCCTGCGGATCCGCAAGAAGGACCACGCCGAGCGCCAGGAGGAGGAGGCGATCCTCGAGCTCTACATGCAGGCGCTCGGCATGGCCTAGCGGCGCGATCCCGCGGCCCGGGGGCCCGCTCCCCCGGGCCGCACCGGGCGGCCTCCGGCCCCCTGCAAGCGCGACAGCCGCCCGAACCCCTCTCCGGCTTTTCGGGGACGATGCGTGGCGCGAAGCCCGCGGGTGAAGCCGGCTCTTGGACCGATGCCGGCGAGGGCCCCGGACCCGCGAACCCTTGACATCCTTCTCCGAGACGGCGCCGAGACGGTCGTCTGCGACGTCTGATCACGCGAGGGCCGACAGCGGCCGCGGAGGAGACAGGAATGCCCCAGCCCGAGACAAACGCACCGGTCGTGATCGCGGTGGCGATCACCGGCTCGGTGCCGCGCAAGAGCGACAACCCGGCGGTGCCGATCTCGGTCGCCGAGCAGATCGCCTCGACGCAGGAGGCCTTCGAGGCCGGCGCCACGCTCGCCCACATCCACGTGCGCAATGCCGACGAGAGCGCGTCTTCCGATCCCGAGACGTTCGCCGCCGTGCAGGAGGGCCTGCGCCGGCACTGCCCCGGCATGATCGTCCAGTTCTCCACCGGTGGGCGCGGGCGCGACCCGGCGAGCCGCGGGCTGTCGCTCCGGCACCGGCCCGACATGGCCTCGCTCTCGACGGGCTCGGTCAACTTTCCCACCATCGTCTACGAGAACCACGCCACGCTCGTCACCGATCTCGCCACCCAGATGAAGCAGTTCGGCGTGCGGCCCGAGATCGAGATCTTCGACCTCTCGCACCTGCACGGAGCCAGACGCCTGATCGAGGCCGGCCTGATGGACGCGCGGCCGCACGTTCAGTTCGTGATGGGTGTGCAGAACGCGATGCCGGCCGACGAGCACCTGCTCGACATCCTGCTCGCCGAATGCCGCCGCATCCTGCCGGAGGCGACCTGGACGGCGGCCGGGATCGGGCGGAACCAGACGCGCGTGATGGACTGGGCCCTGGCCCGGGGCGCGGACGCGGTGCGCACGGGCCTGGAGGACAACATTCGGATCAGCCGGGATCGGCTCGCCGCGAGCAACGCGGAGCTCGTCGGCCTCGCCGCCGAGGCCGTGGCCCGGTACGGACGGCGCGTCGCGACGCCCGCGGAAGCGCGGAAGATCCTGCGTCTGGCCGCTTGAGGGCATCAGGCTTCGGCAGGGTGCCCTCCCGAGCCCCCGAGCGCCGGACGGCGCTCTGTTACGGCTGACGATCTCCTGCCGATCGGGCCTGCCGGCGGGCCGGGGCAGGCTTCCTGCGTGGCGCGGCCCCCCGGCCGCGGGACGGAGCGGCGCTCTTCCGGGCGGCCCGCGCCGTGTCCGGCCGGCCTGCATGCGCGTCGAGGAAGCTGCGGCAGGCCTCGAAGCGCGCTTCCACCTCGGGCGGGCAGGCGATGCCCCGGGCCTCCGCGAGGCTGCGGGCGTAGCGCAGCATCGCCTCGCTCGGGGCGCGCACGCCGTCCGGCCCGCGCGCCTCCATGTCCCCCTGCGCCCGCGGCCCCGCCTGGGCGTCCAGGAAGGTGCGGCAGACCCGCATGCTGCTCTTGCAGCCGCGCGGGAGCGGCACGCCCTTGCGCTCGGCGAGCGAGACCGCGAACGCCACCATGGCGGGCGTCGGGGCCCGGTCGTCGCGTCCGCCAGGCCCGCCCGGCGGGATCAGGCTCGGGTCGAGGTCGATCGTCGGAGCGCCCGCGATCGCCGCGATCAGCGCGTCGAGCCGCGCGCGGGTGCGCTGCCGGAACTCCTCGGCCCGGCGCTCCGCCTCGGCGCGTGTCGCGGCCCGGCCGATCTCGGCGAGCTCCGCCTCGAACACCGCCCGTCCGACCGGATCGCCGTAGGCCGGGAACACCGCCCGCACCGCGCCGATGAAGGCGAGGCCGACCTCGGTCACCGAGACCGCCGGGTCCTTGCCGGTGCCCAGCGTCACGTAGCGGCTCTTCAGGAGCTTGGGCAGGATCGTGTCCCGGGTCGCGGCCGTGCCGAGGCCCTTCGGCTCGTTCGGGTTGGCGGGGTTCTCCAGGGCGCGCTTCACCGCCGGGTCCTCGACCTGATCGACGAGGCGGGCCATCACCACCGGCAGCTCGCCGCGGGTGATGCGGCGCGGCGGCTCGGTCACGGCGGTCGCGATCTCGGCGCCCGTCGCCGCGGCGGCCTCGCCGTCGCGCACCGGCGGCAGGCGGGCCGCGCTCGCCTCCTCCTCGCGTCGGGCCTTGCCGGGCACGAGGTCGACCTCCGTGTCGGCCTCGGCCCCGTAGACCGCGCGCCAGCCCGGCGCCCGCACCACGGTCCCAGAGACCGCGAAGCGCTTCGGGCCCAGGGGCGTGCCCACCTCGGCCGTGATACCGGTGCGCGCGTCGATCCCGTCGGGCAGGTGCGCGGCGAGATAGGCCTTGGCCACGAGCTCCCAGAGCCGGGCCTGGTCGCCCGTGAGCCGCCCGCGCTCGGGCACCTTGCGCAGCGGCACGATGGCGTGGTGCTCGCCCGGATCCTTGACGTAGGGGCCACTCTTGCCGCGCCGGATCACCGGCTTCTGCTCGGGGGGGAAGAGCGGGCCCAGTTCCGGGAGCACCCCGGTCACGGCGACGATGATGGCCGTCGCGTCGCCGATCTGCCCCTCGGGCAGCAGCTCGGACTCGGTGCGCGGGTAGCTCAGATAGCCCTGGTCGTAGAGGTCCTGGGCGAGCTTGGCGGTGTGTTGCGGGTCCCAGCCGAAGCGCTTGGCGCAGCGTCGGGCCAGCGTATCCTTTGAGAACAGGCGCGGCGGCGTCCGGCGCACATCCTTCTGCTCGACGCGGATCGGCCCGGACCAGCCGGCAGCGGCCGCCCGGATCGTCTCGGCCACCTCCGGGTCGAGGATGCGCTCCTTCGGCGCGTGCCAGAGGGTCAGCGCGTGCCCCTCCGCGGTGCCGAGATGCAGCCCGACCCTGAAGAAGTCCTGCGGCACGAAGGCCCGGATGCGCGCCTCCAGATCGGCCAGGATCGCGAGCGTCGGCGTCTGCACGCCGCCGAAGCGCCAGGGCTCGCGGAAGGCCGCCGGGCGCAGGCGCAGCGAGATGGCGCGCGTGCCGTTGAGGCCGAGATGGTAATCCTCGTACTGGCGGCAGAGCGCCTCCAGATAGGCGGCGTAGTCGCGCTCGCCGGAATCGGGCTCGGCGGCCAGCCCCGCGAAGGCGCGCCGGATCGAGACGTCGTCGAGCGCGCCGAGCTTCAGCCGGTCGACGCGGCCGCGCCAGCCGAGATGCTCCAGCACCTCCCAGGCGATCATCGAGCCCTCGCGCCCCGGGTCGGTCGCGATGATCACCCGGTCGACGCCGCTCAGCGCCTCGCGGATGGCGGCGAGCTTGCCCGCATGCGACTGGCCGGAGCGGTTCTGCCCGCAGGCGACGGGGATCGTGTCGAGCACGATCGGCAGCGCGTCGAAGCGCCAGGGCTTCCAGTCCGGCCGCACATCGCCGGGCTCCTCGGCCGTGAGCAGGTGGCCCTCGGCGGCGACGCAGACGGTGTTCGGCGAGCGGAAGAAGCGCTTCAGCTCGCGCATCGCCGAGGGCTTCTCGAAGAAGAACAGCGTGCGGCCGGGGCTCGGGGCGGGCATGGCTCGGACCGATGAGGCGCGGGCGGGCAGGGGATCTGTTCGCGTTGTGTTCCAGTATGGACCCGAAGCGAGGCCGAGGGCAAGGCCGTCCGGGGCGAACAAGCCTCCGGCAGGCAATTTGGGATTAGGACGCGCGGCCGGCCTTTCCCCGCGCCGCCCCCGGCGGCATCGTCTGCCCGCGCGCCGGACCGTCGGCGCCGGGGGGATCACGGACGGCCGACCATTCCTGAACCCAGGAGTCCCCCATGGACATCCGCAAATGCGCGGCCGAGGCAATCGGCACCTTCTGGCTCACCTTCGCGGGCTGCGGCAGCGCGGTCATCGCGGCCGCCTTCCCGGAGGTCGGGATCGGGCTCCTCGGGGTCGCGTTCGCCTTCGGGCTCAGCGTGATCACCATGGCCTACGCGATCGGCCACATCTCAGGCTGCCACCTCAACCCGGCGGTCACCTGCGGCCTCGCGGCGGGCGGCCGCTTCCCGGCCCGCGACATCCTGCCCTACGTGGTCGCGCAGCTCGTCGGCGCCGTCGTGGCGGCGGGGCTGCTCTACGCCATCGCGAGCAGCGCGCCCGGCTTCGACCTCGCCAAGGGTTTCGCGGCCAACGGCTACGGCGCGCACTCGCCGGGGGGCTACACCCTCACCGCCTGCCTCACGGCAGAGATCGTGCTGACCGCGCTCTTCCTCTTCATCATCATGGGGGCGACCCACGGCAAGGCGCCCGTCGGCTTCGCGCCGCTCGCGATCGGCCTCGCGCTGACGCTCGTGCACCTCGTGGGCATCCCGATCACGAACCTGTCGGTCAACCCGGCGCGCAGCACCGGGCCGGCTCTGATCGTCGGCGGATGGGCACTCGCCCAGCTCTGGCTGTTCTGGGCCGCGCCGCTCCTCGGCGGCGTGCTCGGTGGAATCCTCTACCGCTGGCTCAGCGAGCAGCCCTCGGCGCAGGTCACCGGGCTCACCCCGCCCGCGCCGGCGGAGTGAGCCGGTCGGCCGCGCTCAGTCGAGCTTGGCCAGCGCCTGCTCGACGTCGGCGATCAGGTCCGCGACGCTCTCCAGGCCGATCGAGAGCCGCACCGTCTCGGGGCCGACGCAGGCGGCGGCGCGCTCCTCGGGGCGGAGCTGCCGGTGCGTGGTCGAGGCCGGGTGGATCGCCAGCGACTTGATCTCGCCGATGTTCACGAGGTGCGAGATCAGCTCCAGGCTCATGATGAACTTGATCGCCGCGGGCTCGCCGCCCTTCAGCGCGAAGGTGAAGATCGAGCCCGGCCCCTGCGGCACGTAGCGCTGGGCCAGCGCCTCGCCCGGCTGACCGGGCAGGCCCGGATAGCTCACCCACGCGACCTTCGGGTGTTCCTTGAGATGGGCCGCGACGGCCTTCGCGTTGGCGCAGTGGCGCTCCATGCGCAGCGGCAGGGTCTCGATGCCGGTGAGCGTCAGGAAGGCGTTCATCGGCGAGAGGCCGGGCCCGAGGTCGCGCAGGCCGAACAGGCGGCAGGCCACCGCGAAGGGCGTGTCGGGAAAGCGCTCGCGCACCACGAGGCCCTCGTAATCGGGCCAGGGCTCGTTGATCAGGTTGTAGCGGTCAGGCCGGTTCCAGTCGAAGCGGCCGGCATCGCAGATCACGCCGCCGATGGTCTGGCCAGACCCGCCGAGGAACTTCGAGGTCGAGTGCACCACGATGTCGGCGCCGTGCTCGATCGGCCGGATCAGGGCGGGCGAGGCCAGCGTGTTGTCGATCACGAGGGGCAGGCCGTGGCGCCGGGCGACCTCGGCGATCCCTTCGATGTCCATCACGGTCGCGCAGGGGTTCACGATCGACTCGCAGACGATCGCCCGCGTCCGCGGCGTGATCGCGGCCTCGAAATCCTCGGGCGCCAGGCCCCGGGCGAATTGCGGCTGCAGGTCGTAGCGGCCGTCGAGGCGGCGCATCAGGCCGAGCGAGCCGCCGAACAGGCGCGGGGAGGCGACGTAGGATTCGCCCGAGCGCATCAGCGTCATCAGGACGAGCATCACCGCCGACTGGCCGGACGAGACCGCGACAGCGGCCTTGGCGCCCTCCAGCGCGGCGACGCGCCGCTCCAGCGCCGCGACCGTCGGGTTCGAGCCGCGCGAGTAGGAGAAGCCGGTGCGGCGCATCGCGAAGATGTCGGCGGCCTGCTCGGTCGACTCGAAGACGAAGCCGTTGGTGAAGTAGATCGGCTGAACCCGGGCGCCGGTCGCCGGATCCGGCGCGGCGCCCGCGTGGATCGCCTGCGTGGCGAAGCGAAGGGTCTGATCGTCCGGCATGTCCAACAACCCGCGTTCCGGCGCCGCCGCGGTGACGGCCGCCCGTGGGGGTGTCATTTTAGGCGGGGCGGTGCAAGGGCTTTGCGTCGCCCCGGCCCCGCGCCCCGCGCTCGGGCCGCCGGCCGGGCCTTCCGAGTCAGGCCGCCGCTCAGGCCGCTCTGCGGACGAAGGCGCGCAGCGTCCGCACCAGGGTGGAGGGCTCGTAGGGCTTGGGGATGAAGCGGGCCCCGTCCGGCATGTCGTGCGGCCCCGGCGTGCCCATGCCGGAGACGACCAGCACGGGGATCGCCGGCCAGCGATGGGCGACGAGGCGGGCCAGCGCGAAGCCGTCCATCGACCCTTGCGGCATGTCGACGTCGGTCATCAGAACCTCGACGTCGTCGCGGTTCTCCAGCACCTTCAGAGCCTTGTCGGCGTGCGTCGCCTCCAGCACCGTGAAGCCCGCATCGGCCAGGGTGTCCGAGGCCTCCATCAGCAGGAGACCGTCATCTTCCACCAGGAGAACGACGGGTTGCTCAGCGGGGCTCTCTGTCATCAGGCTTCGCGCGGCACTCTCAGGACCCGAAGCCCGGGCCCTATTCCCCGCACCCGCCCCCGTCAAGGCGCGACGCCTGCGTACGCCCGCCGCGCGGCCCGAGGTACAGTCCGCGGGACAGTCCGACGACGCCTCAGGCCGCCAGCCGCGCGAGGGGCGCCTCGAAGGCGAGGACGAGACCGGTGACTGGGTAGGCCAGATCGACGCGGCCGCCAAACCCCTGGACGAGGCTGCGCTCGATCAGGCGC
>NZ_BPQM01000050.1 GCF_022179245.1 Methylobacterium gregans | reverse complement strand
CGAGCGCCTTGATGCCGGCCCGCGCCCGGCCCGCGGCCACGACCTCCAGCATCTCGCCGACCGTGAAGAGCAGCACGACGATGGCGGCCTCCTCGGCGGCGTGGATGGCGAGCGCCCCCGCGGTCGCGACCGACATCAGCATCTCGATGGAGAAGGGCGTGCCGGCGAACGCCGCCACGGCCGCGCGGCGGCCGTAATAGGCGAGGCCGACAAGCGCCCCTGGCCAGTAGGCGTACTCGCCCGCCACGCCCGGCGCGATCCGCTCGACCAGGAAGCCGGCGGCGAACAGGGCGCCGATCAGGATGCCGAGCAGCGCCTTCCGGGTTCGCCAGAGCGGCGGCTCGGGCTCCTCCGCGGTCTCGGCGGGCGGGGCGCCGCCCGAGGCTTGGACCATGGCTAGGTCCGCGGCCGTGGGAAGCGGCGCGACGCCGTAGCCCAGGCGCTCGATCCGCCCCTCCAGTTCGGTCCTCGGCGTCGCGGCCTCATCGAGTGCGAGGTCGAGGATCTGGCTGCCGTAGTTCACGCGCACGTCCGCGACGCCCGGCAGCCGGGAGACGGCGGTCTCGATCTTCCCGGCGCAGGTCGGGCAGTCCATGCCCTTGACCCTGTAGCGCAGAGCCTGCGGTCCGTTCGTGGGGAAGGATGTGCGGTCCGCGCCGGCGGCCTGGTCCATGGTGCGCTCCGTTCGCCGGGCTCCTGGTCCGGACTGGGAAGGCCCCCTACATGCACCCTGTAGTCACTACAGGGTCAAGGCCGTGCGCACCGCCTCTTCCATGACCATCGGCAGCCTCGCGGAGTCCACGCAGACCCGTGTCGAAACGGTCCGGTGGTACGAGAAGGTGGGGTTGCTGCCCCCGCCGGCGCGGTCGAGCGGGAACTACCGTCTTTACGGGCCCGAGCACCTGCGCCGACTGAGCTTCATCCGCCGCGGTCGCGCCCTGGGTTTCACCGTGGAGCAGATCCGAGACCTGCTCGCCCTGGCGGACGACCGGGATCGCTCCTGCGGCGAGGTCGACACCATCGCCCGTGCCCATCTCGCCGACGTGGAGCGCAAGTTGGCTGACCTGACCCGGCTCGCCTCGGAACTGCGCGAGGTCATCGGCCAGTGCGGCTGCGGGTCGGTTGCGGATTGCCGCATCATCGAGGCCCTGTCGCCGTTGGGTGAGCCCGCGTGAGGGACCTGAGCCCAGGTCAGCGAGCGACGTAGGGGGGCATCAGCACACGGCTCTCGAACAGCCCCTTGGCCACGAACCCGCAGCACGCGACGGCGAGGACAGCGACCGTGATCGCGACGAAGGCTCGGCGCGCGGCGGTCCGGACATGCGGCCTGACGCGACGGCGACGTCCCGCGTTCCTCTGGCCCCAGGAATGGCGTTCCTTCATCACCAGCTCGGCATTTCCTAAAGTGGAGGCTTGTCACGATTGCGCCGAAACTACGCCCGCTAGGCACTAGCTCCGCCTCAAAAACCGGGAGGCGGATTTGCGGTGAGATGAAAGCCCGACCTGCCACCGCGAAGTAATTACGAAGGCTGGCAGATGTACACCAAAAAGCCGACGCTTCGTCCAGGCGCGGCTAGAAAAAAGGGGATCCGCGGCGCCCGCATAAGCGTAAGCCGAGCGACAACTTCGACCCAACCGGTAAGGAGGCGAAATTCCTCTGTGATTGAACCGCGACGCCAGCGTTTAGGCCAGGAATGCGTGACCAGCCCTGCGAGCCGAGGAAGCTGAGCGCCCTGGTTACCTCCTCGAACCTGGCTCGTGCGTCCGACCAGCCCTGCGCGAAGTCGAACAGCTCCCGCAGGGCCGGCGAGATCTCCTTGTAGGCCGCGAGTGCGGCGACCAGCGCCCCGAGCGAGAGCCGGCCCTGGATGACAAGGTAGCCGCCGACCGAGAAGAAGAAGAACGGCGTCAGGTTGGACGTGTAGTTGTAGAGGCCCTTGAGCCGGCCTTTCAGATCGGCGATCTCGACGCGCACCCGCTCCAGCGCCTCGGCCTGGCGCATCTGCCGGAGGAGGACCGGGGGATGTTCCGCAGTCCCGGCTTCAGGCGCGGTCAGGAGGCCGCCGAGCGTCCGGGTCGCGTGCACCCGCTCACGCACCTTGGCGTTCAGGCGCCGCTGCAGCCGCGGCAGGAGCGTGAGCTGCACCGGCAGCATCACCAACGCGGCCAGCGCCAGGGCGGCATCCTGGAGGAGTAGGAAGGCCAGGCTGATCAGAAGCGTGCCGCCCTGGACGAGGGGCACGGCCACCAGGCCTGCGCCGGCGTAGCCGATGGGCTCGACCTCCTGCACGGCGACGGCGGCCAGCGCGGCGCGGCGCTCGGGAGACCGCTCCCCACGGGCACGCCGGAAGACGGCGAGGCGCAACCGGCGCACGAGGCGCTCGTTGAGGCCGCCGCGCGTCCGGTTGACCGCGTACTTGGCGAGGCCGCCCAGCGTCAGCACGGCGAGGTAGCTCGCGCACAGTGCGAACAGGAGTTCGACACGTCCCAGTTCGAGCCCGAGGAAGGCCATCCCGGGATGGCCGTCGCCCTCCGCGTCCGAGAGGGCGTGGTTGATGATGTGCTTGGGGATCTCCAGGAGGAGCCACGCGGCCGGCAGCGTCAGGAGCGAGAGCAGCAGCAGCCGCAACTGCGGGCGCAGCGTCGCCCGCAGGACGTAGCGCTCAAGGCGCCACTCTTCCGGATTTCCCGCGCCGCGCCGGCGCCGTTCGCGCAGCGTGCGCCAGGCGAGGCGCAGCGCCATCCACCCCGTCCAGGCCGGCGCCACGACGAGAGCAAGGACCGACACGAGCTCCATCCACCAATGGCCGTGGGGTCCGTCGAGGCCGGCGACACGGTGGATCAGGTCGTGGACGACGATGGGCGTAAACAACAATGGCACCGCGACGGGAAGGTGGATACAGGCGGAACAGGTCCCGCCGCGCAATCAAGCCGGATGGGAGGCCGTGCCGGCCTACATGCGTTCCTTGATGCCGGAACCGACGAGCCACCAGTTGATGGGGTAGCTGGTCAGGAATCCCGCGACCATGGCGAGCTGCATGGCGGCCCAGAACTCGACCGAGTTCACCGGGGCCCGCTGCCCCGCGAGGTGCGGGAACAGGTAGAATTGCGCGAAGGCCATGAAACCGTACATGCCGACCTGCCAGGCGATCAGCGAGGCGGTGTCCGCCTTCACGGCCGCCACGAGGCCCTCGCCAGGGGAGAGCCCCCGCATCGGCACGATGGCGTAATACTGGAACACGATCCCCAGCGCGTAGGCGAAGACGAAGTCCAGCACCCAGACCGCGTACATCTTCTCCTCGAACAGGGAGTGCCAGCCGAACCAGACCGCCACCGCCGGCACCAGGAAGGCGAGCCACTCGGCGGCGACGTCGCCCAGCATGCAGCCGCTGCCACAGTGGAGCGCGCCCTTGCCGACCATCACCGGGAACGGCGTGCCGGTCATGTTCGGCGGCTCCTCGCCCCGATCCTTGGCGTGGTGGTGCGCCTCCATCGTGGCGAGGCGTCCGTATCGGAAGTAGGCCCACACCACGGCGACAGTTCCGAACAGGGCGCTGACCGGCCAGACCACGTTCATCACGGTCATGTGCTGCGGGTGGCGGATGACCTGCACCGACAGCAGCAGGGCGCACGCCGCCCCCAGCAGCAGGGACGCGACGGCGAGGGCGTGGAGCCAGGTCGGGAACATGGAGGCTCCTAGCGGGCGGACGAGGGATCGAGCTTCGTCGCCCGCAGGCGCAGGGCGTTGCCGATCACGCTGACTGAGGACAGCGCCATCGCCGCGGCCGCGATGACCGGCGAGAGCAGGATACCGAGGAACGGGTAGAGGATGCCCGCCGCCACCGGCACGCCGGCGGCGTTGTAGATGAAGGCGAAGAACAGGTTCTGGCGGATGTTGCCCATCACCGCCCGCGACAGGCGCCGGGCCCGCACGATGCCGAGGAGGTCGCCCTTGAGCAGCGTCAGGCCGGCGCTCTCGATGGCCACGTCCGTGCCCGTGCCCATGGCGATGCCGACGTCCGCCGCGGCGAGCGCGGGAGCGTCGTTCACGCCGTCTCCGGCCATCGCGACGACCTCACCGGCGGCCTTGTGGCGCTCGACCACGGCGGCCTTCCGGTCGGGCAGCACCTCGGCCTCGACCTCCTCGATGCCGAGCCGGCGCGCCACGGCATCGGCGGTCGTGCGGTTGTCCCCGGTCAGCATCACGACCCGGATGCCCTCGGCCCGAAGCGCGGCGAGCGCCTCGGGCGTCGTCGCCTTGACGGGGTCGGCGATGGCGATGACGCCGGCCACGCGCCCGTCGACGCCCGCGAAGATCGCCGTGGCGCCTTCGCGCCGGAGCTCGTCGGCCTCGGCCGCGTGGGCCGAGACATCGACGCCCTGCTCGCGCAGGAAGGCGGCGTTGCCGAGGGCCACGCGCCGGCCCTCGACGGTGCCGAGCGCGCCCTTGCCAGTCGGGCTGTCGAAATCCTCGACGGGGGAGGTCGCGATCCCGCGCTTCCCGGCGGCCGCCACGATGGCCAGGGCGAGCGGGTGCTCGCTCGCCCGCTCGACGCTCGCCGAGAGGCGCAGCACGGTATCCTCGTCGAAGCCTGTCGCCGCCACGACCCGCGTCACCGCCGGCTTGCCCTCCGTCAGCGTCCCCGTCTTGTCGACCACCAGCGTGGTGACCCGCTCCATGCGCTCCAGGGCCTCGGCGCTCTTGACCAGCACCCCGGCCTGGGCGCCGCGGCCGACCCCGACCATGATCGACATCGGCGTGGCGAGGCCGAGCGCGCAGGGGCATGCGATGATGAGCACCGCGACCGCCGCAAGCAGCGCGAACGTGAAGCGCGGCTCCGGCCCGAACGCCATCCAGGCGACGAAGGCGAGCACCGCCACGCCGATGACCGCCGGCACGAACCAGCCGGCGACTTGGTCGGCGAGGCGCTGGATGGGCGCGCGCGAGCGCTGCGCCTCCGCCACCATCTGGACGATGCGGGCCAGCATGGTGTCGCGCCCGACCTTGGTCGCCTCGACCACGAGCGAGCCGGACTGGTTGAGGCTGCCGCCGATGACGGTGGCGCCGACCTCCTTGCCGACGGGCATGGATTCCCCCGTCACCAGGCTCTCGTCCACCGAGCTGCGGCCCTCCACGACGGCGCCGTCGACCGGCACCTTCTCGCCGGGGCGCACGCGCAGACGGTCGCCGACGCCGATGGCGTCGAGTTGCACCTCCTCGTCCGTACCGTCGGGGTGGATGCGCCGGGCCGTCTTCGGCGCGAGGTCGAGCAGCGCGCGGAGCGCGCCACCGGTGCTCTCGCGGGCGCG
>NZ_BPQM01000049.1 GCF_022179245.1 Methylobacterium gregans | reverse complement strand
GTATCTACGCAGCCCCAGCAGCCCCGTCAACTCCCCAGACGACAAACACGCGAAAAATCCGCGACAGACCTATGACGGGCGCTGACGGGCAACGTCGCGCGAGTGGGAAGCACATCCGTGCAGGCCGAGCCTTCGTCGGTAGCAGCGTCAAGACCCAGGAGCCCGAGGGGTCATACGCCCTTGAGCACGCTCGTTCTCCTCGGTTGATGCTGCTCCTCGTCTCTTTGTCAGCCCCCGGCTTGGCTCCAGAGCCACACTTCAGGGTGAGCCACCTCAATGCCAGCCCCGTTCAGCCGACCTGTCTCAGCTCCGGGAGGACGACCGTCCAAGGCTTGTCGAAGACGTGCTCCTCGAGGTTCTGGCCCGGCCCGCCGCGGTCGATCACCAGGAAGTCCTGGCATGCCCCGATTGGCGTGAGTACCCCGTGCCACGTGCCCACCGCATAGCAGACTCCCTGACCCGGCGCTGTGAGGAAAGCCTGCGGTCGCCCTGGGTGGCCCTCTTCGTCGGGGCAAACCACAACAAGGAAGGGCGATGCGTCCAGCGGCACGAAGGCCTGCGCGCCCAGCGGGTGGCGCTCGACCAAGCCGACCACCAATGGCACCGCGTATGGCTCGGCCTCGACATGGCCGATCACCACCGTGCTCTCTTCGCCCAGCACCGCTACCTCCGCGAGGTCGTGGAAGCGGCGCGCACGGCCAGCATTCATCGGGCGCGGAGCGACCTCTGTCTTGTCGATCACCGTGCCGAAGGGGGAGAAGGCTTCTGCCGTCAGGGGCTGCGCGACGAGGATGCGCGCGCTCACCGGCGCGCTCACCGACCGAGCCCGCGCGGCCGCAAGGCGGCATGGCGGTTCACGTCCTTGTAGAGCAGGTAGCGGAAGGGGCCGGGGCCGCCCGCGTAGCAGGCCTGCGGGCAGAAGGCGCGAAGCCACATGAAATCGCCCGCCTCCACCTCGACCCAGTCGCGGTTGAGCCGGTAGACCGCCTTGCCCTCCAGCACGAACAGGCCGTGCTCCATCACGTGCGTCTCCTCGAAGGGAATTGAGCCCCCGGGCCGGAAGGTGACGATGTTGACATGCATGTCGTGGCGCACGTCATCGGAGGCCACGAAGCGGGTCGTGGCCCAGGCGCCGTCCGTGCCCGGCATGGCCACGGGCTCCTCGCGGCTCTCGTGGGTGACGAAGCTCTCCGGCGGCTCAAGACCCGGTACCCGCTCGTAGGCCTTGCGGATCCAGTGGAAGCGGGCGGTGCCCTCGGGGTTCTGCAGGGACCAGGCAGCGCCGGGCGCGAGGTAGACATAGCTGCCCGGGCGCAGGCCGTGCACGTGGCCCGCGAGCGTCAAGTTCGGGCGCCCCTCCACCACGAAGAGCACGCCCTCGGCCTCCGGGTCGGGCTCAGGGGTGGCGCTGCCGCCTCCGGGAGCGAGCTCCAGCAGAGATTGCGCGAAGGTCTCGGAGAAGCCCGAGAGCGGGCGCGACAGCATCCAGGCGCGCGTGCCCTGCCAGAAGGGCAGGACCGAAGTGACGATATCGCTCATCACCCCCCGAGGGATGACGGCGTAAGCCTCGGTGAACACAGCGCGCCCGGTCATCAGCGCCGTCTGGGCAGGCAGACCGCCGCAGGGCGGATGGTACGCGGAGGCTGTCCTGCTTTCACCTTGCATGTCATCACCTTGCTTATCTTCGATGGATTCGGAGACCATACAATGGGCCGGATCGCGGCGCATTGTGTGCTCTCAACAGGCGACGTCTCAGGCGCTGCGTCCGACGCTCGCGACCAGGGCCGGGGACGGAGGAGCCGGAGCGGAAGCGGGCCCCTCGGCGAGGATCCCGGCGGTGTCGGTGTCGGCGCGTCCGTCGAGGACGCGGTGGGCTTGGTCTCGGTCGATGTCGCCCTCCCAGGCCGCGATCACCACGGTCGCCACGCAGTTGCCGATGAGGTTGCCCAGCGCGCGGGCGATGCCCACGAACCAGTCCACCGACAGAACCAGAACCAGACCGATCACCGGGATGTCGGGCACCGCCGACAGCGTCGCGGCCAGAACCACGATCGCCGAGCCCGGGATGCCGTGCGCCCCCTTCGAGGTCAGCAGCGCGATGCCCAGGATCAGCAGGAGGTGCCCGAAGGTGAGCGGCGTGTTCGTCGCCTGCGCGATGAACACGGTGGCCAGCGTCAGGTAGAGGGAGAAGGCGTCCAGGTTGAACGAGTAGCCGGTCGGGATCACGAGCCCCACCGTCGAGTCCTTGATGCCCAGCCGTTCCAGCTTGCGCATCACCTGCGGCAGCACGCTGTCCGAGGATGCGGTGCCCGCCACCACGGTCAGCTCCTCGCGCAGGTAGCCGAGCAGCTTCAGGATGCTGAAGCCCGCCAGCCGCATGATCGCGCCCAACACCACCAGCACGAAGAAGGCCACGCCCGCGTAGAACAGCCCGACGAGCATGCCGAGCTGCTTGAGCGAGCCGACCCCGTACTTGCCGACCGTGAAGGCGACCGCGCCGAGCACGCCGAGCGGGGCCAGCCGCACGATGAAGCCGATGACCTTGAACAGCACCTGGGTGATGCGCTCGATGCTGGCCGCCAGCGGCTTGCCGGCCTCTCCCAGCAGCGCCAGCCCCGAGCCGAACAGGATGGCGATGACGAGCACCTGCAGGATGTCGCCCTTGGCGAAGGCATCGACCACGGTGGTGGGGATGATCTTCATCAGGAAGTCGACGGTGCCGGTGACCTGCCCGACGCGGTCGGTGTAGGGGCTGAGCGCACGGGCATCGAGGCTGGCCGTGTCCACGTTCATGCCGTGGCCAGGCTCGAACAGGTAGGCGAGGGCGAGGCCGAGCAGGAGGGCCAGCGTGGTGACCGCCTCGAAGTAGATCAGGGATTTGAGCCCGACGCGCCCGACCTTGCGCAGGTCGCCCGCCCCGACGATGCCGTGCACCACCACGCCGAAGACGAGCGGAGCGATCGCCATCTTGATCAGCTTGATGAAGCCGTCGCCCAGCGGCTTCAGCGCCACCGCAAAGTCCGGCCAGACGATGCCCAGAACAACACCCGCAACCAGCGCCGCAACAACCTGGGCGAAGAGGGACCTCGATAAGCGGCGCATATCAACCTCCCGATTTATTTTAGTTTTGTTTGCTCTCAAACTCCAGTTATCTGGTCGTCCGAGAGTTTTCCTGCTCGATGAATGCGTCACAATGCTGAGCTTTCGCGACGCAACTGCCAGTAGGCGAGCCATCCTCACGGTGATCCGCGGGGTTATGTAAGTCCAATATCAGTTTGCGAGTAATCCATACAAAAATCATATGGATCGGTCGAAGCGGAACTGCGCCACGAGAGGCTCGGCCCCTCGTCGGGGCGGCTGCCCCCCGACGTCGTCGCGAAGGCGCCGGCCCGCTGCGGCCGTGGCGTCACCGCGGTGGCATCGGGCAGCGTTATGGGAGTGGCGGTCCATGGGCAGCGCGCCCGATCGACACGGTAGCGAAGCCCGTTCGATCGCTCGATCACGACTTCGTCGGCCTGCCGCAGGATCATCGCATGGCCGAAGCGGTAATCATGCACGAACAAGAGGGTCCCGGCCGCGATCGATCCCGGATTTCAGATCGGAGGTCTCTCGCAGGACGACACAAAGAAAAAGAACCTATCCATTTCGTCGTTCCAGGGGTTGCCTCTGTGCGGCCGTCGTCTGCACAACGGTCTTGCGCAGAAGGTCCTTCGACGCGACCTCCAGCCAAGACTTCTCACAACCAGACATGCGTTCTCCGGCCCGATGTGGCCTTGATCCTCGTGTCGTCAGGCCTCCTCGATGCGCACGGATCTGACGTGCCCCGGTGGAGTCGAGAAAGCCGGTCCTCCTTCATGGAAGCCCGCGTGCTCGCAATCAGAATTCGATCTCGCTCGCGACGCCTCTGGACATGGCCAGATCGACGGCAACAGAGGCAACTGCCAAGTCTTGGAGGCCAACGCCGGTGCCGTCGAACAGAGTGATCTCGCGATCCGATCTCCTACCGGGATGCGTTCCGTTGATCACGGTTCCCAGCTCGACGATGTCCGAGGCGGCGAGGAGTCCAGCGGCGACCGCGTGCTGCGCCTCGCCGATCTGGACGGATTGCGCGATCTCATCGGTGAATACGGTGGCCGCTGCGACGAGTTCGGCTTCGACCTCCTGCTTGCCCTTCGTGTCGGTTCCCATGCAGGCGAGGTGTGTTCCCGGACGGACCTGCGACGTCCTGAGGATCGGCGCGAAAGACGACGTGATGGTGATGATGACGTCCGCCTCCTCACCGAGGCGAACGAGGTCGACCGCCTCGAAAGGAACGTTCTTCTCCGCCGCGACCGCCTCAAGGCGGATCAGCGCACCCGGATCGATGTTCCAGCCCACCACCTTGTCGAAGGCCCGCTGGTCGAGCGCGGCCCTCAGCTGGAAGGTCGACTGGTGTCCGGCCCCAATCATGCCGAGGACTTTCGCATCCGGTCGCGCCAGATGCTTGATCGAGATCGCCGAGGCCGCCGCGGTGCGCAAGGCCGTCAGCAGGTTGCCTCCGACGACGGCCCGGCACTGCCCGGAATCCGCGTCGAAGAGAAAGATCGCCGACTGATGGTTGGTCAGCCCCTGTTCGCCGTTCCTCGGCCAGAAGCCTCCCGATTTCAGGCCGAGGGCCAGACTCTCGCGGTCGAAGCCCGACTTGAATCCGTACAGGGCATCGGCATGGCCGATCGCCTCCCGGATGACCGGAAAGTTGTAGGCCGATTTCCGAGCCATCGAGGCGAACACCTGCTCGACGGCCGTGAAGCAATCGGCGGCCGTGATCAGGCCGGCGATCTCCCGCTCTGGAACGATGATCATGGTTTTCTGCTCCCTGGGGCGGTCTTGAGGATTCTGAACACCGCGCAAAACTCCCGATTAACGGGAGCCATCCCTCCGCTGATGGCAGCGCAGGGGGAATTTGTGAGCGGCTCCGTGCCCGGTGGCGCGTCAGTAAGCCTTACCCCGGGCTGAGACGGGCCAGAGCGTCTCGACCTTTCCGTTCCGCACGCCGACATACCAATCGTGGACGTTGCAGGTCGGATCGCAATGGCCGGGGACGAGGCGGAGCTTCTCGTTGATCTTGAGGACACCGCCGAGATCCTCGACGACGCCGTGCTCGTCCGAGCACTTGATGTACGTCACGTCGTCGCGGCCGAAGACGATGGGCAGCCCGCTATCGATCGACTGAGCCTTGAGACCGGCATCGACGATCGCCAGGTGCGGTTTGGCGTGGCTCATCACGGATGTCAGGATGAAGAGTGCGTTCTCCCACTCGCCCTGATCGATGCGCTTGCCGTCCCTGTCGTGGATGCGTCCGTAATCGGCATCCATGAAGGCGTAGGATCCGCACTGGAGCTCGTTGTAGACCCCCGAGCCGGCCTCGAAATAATACGAGCCGGTACCGCCGCCCGAAACCAGCTCGGGATCGAGGCCGATGGCCTTCAGGGCGTCGACGGCCTCGCGGACCTGCGCGATGGCTGCGTCGAGCTTGACCTTGCGATCCTCAAATCCGGCAATGTGCTGCATCGCGCCCTGATAGGCCTGCAGCCCGGCGAACCTCAGCCCCGCCGCGCCGTCGACAGCCCGGGCGATCTCGATCACAGCCTCGGTCGTCCTGACCCCGCAACGGCCGGCCCCGCAATCGATCTCGACGAAGCACTCGATCGTCGTACCGTGGCGCTGGGCGGCTTCCGACAGGTCAACGACGTTGGCGGGATCGTCGACGCAGACGATCACCCGGGCCCCGTAGCGGGGGAGCCGCGCGAGGCGGTCGAGCTTGACCGGGTCGCGAACCTGGTTCGACACGAGGATGTCCTTGATGCCGGCCCGCGCGAAGACCTCGGCCTCGGAGATCTTCTGGCAGCAGACGCCGACCGCCCCACCGAGCTCCATCTGGAGCTTCAGCACGTCGACGGACTTGTGCATCTTGCCATGCGCGCGGTGGCGCATGCCGTGAGCACTGGCGTAGTCGCCCATCTTCCTGATGTTGCGCTCCAGGGCGTCCAGATCGAGGATCAGGCACGGGGTCTGGATGTCATCCATGCGCATGCCCGGCAGGGCGGGAACATCGAAGCCGACTTCGAGATCGTTGAGATTGACATTCGCGTTCATCACGACCTCCTCAATTCCAGGGCAGCGTGTCGAGATCGACGTTTCCGCCGGTGATGATCACACCGACGCGCCTGCCGGCGAACACATCCGGGTGTTTCAGGATCGTGGCCAGCGCCACGGCGCTCGAGGGCTCCATCACGATCTTGAGGTTCTTCCAGATCAGTCTCATCGCGGAGACGATCTCCTGCTCGGAGGCGGTCTGGATGTCGGTGACGTGGTTGCGGACGAAGTGCCACGTCAGGTCCTTCAGCGGCACCTTGAGGCCGTCCGCGACGGTGTTCGGCGCATCATCGGCGATGATGTGCCCGGCTCTGAAGCTTCTGCAGGCATCGTCGGCCTGCACCGGCTCGGCCGCGAAGATCTGGATGCCGGGCGCCAGGTTCGATAGGGTCAGGCAGGTGCCGGAGATCATGCCGCCGCCGCCGATGGGCGCGACGACGGCGGAGAGAGCTTCGACCTGCTCGATCATCTCGGCCGAACAGGTTGCCTGACCGGCGATCACCCGATGATCGTTGTAGGGATGGACGAACTCCGCCCCGGTCTCGGCCACCACCTCGGCGAAGACGGCCTCCCGGCTCGTGGTGGAGGGCTCGCACTCGACCACCCGCGCCCCGTAGCCCCTGACGGCGTCCTTCTTCGCCTGAGGCGCGGTGCGGGGCATCACCACGGTGCAGGGGACGCGCCTGCGGCTGGCCGCGTAGGACAGGCAGGTGCCGTGATTGCCGCTGGAATGGGTGGCGACCCCTCGTCGAGCCTGCTCCTCAGAGAGCCCGAACACCGCGTTCGAGGCGCCGCGCGCCTTGAACGCGCCTGCCTTCTGGAGGTTCTCGCACTTGAAGAACAGCTCGGCGCCGGAGAGCTCGTTCAGGAGGCGGGACGTCAGAATGGGCGTGCGGTGGATGTGCGGCTCTATACGCTCACGCGCCGCAAGCATGTCGTCCAGGGTCGGAATGTACATGGTTCCATCCATCGTCATGCCGCCAGCGCTTCCACGGCGGACCGGCTGCCGCGATAGTATTCCTGCGCAGCCGCAACCCCGGAACCGAGCCGGACGGGAAGCCCCAGATCGGCCATGACCATCTCGGCGGTCGCGAGTCCGGACAGCGCCATCACTTCGGTCAGGCTGCCCAGATGCCCGATGCGGAAGACCTTGCCGGCCACATCGCCGAGGCCCGTTCCGAAGGCGACGCCGTAACCCTGAAGGGCATGGGCCACGATCCGGTTGGCGTCGAAACCATCGGGCACGCGGATGGCGCTGACCGTGTCCGAGTAGAGGTCGGGCCTGATCGCGCACAGGCGCAGGCCCCAGGCTCCCACCGCCCGCCGGACGCCCTCCGCAATCCGATGATGGCGGCTGAAGACGTTGTCGAGCCCCTCCGCCAGCAGCATGTCGCCGGCGACCTTCAGACCGTTGAGCAGCCCGACCGGCGGGGTGTAGGGAAACCCGTTGCTGGCGTATCCCCGGGCCATGTCGCGGATGTCGAAGAAGGTCCGCGGCAGCTTGGCGGTCTCGACGGTCGCCAGCGCGCGCGGGGAGAACCCGACGATCGCGAGGCCGGGCGGCAGCATGAAGCCCTTCTGGCTCCCGGTCACCGCCACGTCCACGCGCCACTCGTCCATCCGGAAATCCATCGACCCGATGGAACTGACCCCATCGACGAACAGGAGGGCCGGGTGCCTCGCCGCATCGAGGGCGCACCTCAAGGCGCGGATATCGGACCGCACGCCGGTCGCGGTCTCGTTATGGGTCGCCAGCACGACCTTGATCCGGTGATCCGTATCGGCGGTCAGGATCTCCTCGAAACGGTCGGTCGGGATCCCGTCGCCCCACTCCTGCGCGACGACGGTGACATCCAGACCGTGGCGGCGGCACATGTCGATCCAGCGATGGCTGAACATGCCGTTCCGGGTGGCCAGCACCTTGTCTCCGGGCGACAGAACGTTGGTGATCGCGGTTTCCCAACCCCCGGTTCCCGTCGAGGGAAAGACGAAGATCTCGGCGCTCGGAGCCTTCAGGACCTTCTTCACCCCAGCCAAAGCGGGTTGGAGGATCGCGCCGAACAGCGGGCTGCGGTGATCGATGGTCGGCATGTCGACTGCCTTACGCAGGACGTCCGGGATGTTCGTCGGCCCCGGGATGAAGGTCGGATTCTGCGTGCTCATGCGTTCGTCCCCGTTCGCGCCTTCAGGGCTAGCATGGCGGGACAAGGCCGTAAATTTTTTTGAAAACGTTTTTCATTACGCGGATAAAGGTCTTTTAAGTCAACCGGAGCAGTTGCTTGGTATTTTTCATTGTGCGCAAATGCATTTCATGATCAAATTTTTCACCTCGCTTTCGATGATGATATGCAGATGCAGAAGCAACTCCGCCGCCGCGGACGACCCAAAGGCTCAGGTGCGCAACAGCCGTCCGGCATCCAGGCACTCGACCGGGCCCTCGACGTTCTCGAGGCCCTTGCGGCTCATGACGGCATGACGCTGACGCAGCTTGCCGACCACCTCGATCAATCGGCAGCGACGATGCATCGGGTGTTGGCAACCCTTGAGGGGCGGCGCTACGTCGAGATCGATCCGAAGCGGCAGGAGTGGCTCATCGGCCCGGAAGCTTTCCGGCTCGGCTCATCGTTCATGCGGAGTTCCGGGATCTTCGAGAGAAGCCGGCCCATCATGCGCGATCTCATGTTGCAGACCGGCGAGACTTCAAATCTCGGTATCGAACAAGACGAAGAAATTATTTTTATAAGCCAGGTCGAAACCCACGAAACCATACGGGCATTCTTTCCTCCCGGCACAAAATCACCGCTGCACGCATCCGGAATCGGCAAGGCTATGCTGAGCTCCTTCGACGATCAGAGAATCGAGCAGTTCATCAGGAAGGCCGAATTCAAGAACTACACCGAGAAGACGATCTGCAGTGCCGAGCAGCTTCGCGATGCGATCGCGGAAAGCCGGCGTCTGGGCTACTCGCTCGATGACGAGGAGCGGACGACCGGCATGCGCTGCGTCGCGGCCTGCATCCTCAACGTCTATGGGGAGGCGATCGCCGGCATATCGGTATCGGGACCGACATCGAGAATGCAGAGCTCGAAGGTTCATGAGATCGGTCAACTCGTATCTTCCGCCGCTCGCGAACTTTCGAAGCGACTGGGCGCCTGAGGACGTGTCGGAAGCTCGATCGCGGCCAACCCCCATCTCGACGTCGGGCGACCACGGCAGGTTCAAGCGGTCGAGCGGCAGCGTCCCAGGCCACGTGACCACACAGGCCACCGACGCGTCGGCGCTACCATGCGCCTGTGCGGCAGATGGCTCCGAAGGCCGCCTCCGCCAAAAAGCCGGCTGACGATGCTTTCGCGGATCAGCCGAGAGGGACCGACGAGGACGACATACAGGGCGAGGTCTCGTCAGTCCTCGATGGAGAGACAATCAGGCCGCACGCACATCTCTGAGGAAGTCGGCAACCTCGATGTTGAGACGCTCGGATTGACGGGCGAGTTCGGAGGCCGCCGACAGCACCTGACTCGCGGCCGCACCGGTGTCCTCCGAGGTCCGCGCCAAGCCGGCGATGTTGGTTGTCACCTCGCCCGTGCCCGCCGAGGCTTGCGCCACATTGCGCACGATCTCCTGGGTCGCGGCATCCTGCTCCTCAACAGCCGCCGCGATCGAGGTCGCCACGCCGCTGATTTCCCGGACGCGCATGGCGATCGATCCGATGGCCGAGACCGCCTGGCCCGTCACCTCCTGGATTTGGCTGATCTGCGTTCCGATCTCCTCGGTGGCCCGGGCCGTCTGCGCCGCCAATTCCTTGACCTCCGTCGCGACAACCGCAAAGCCTCGCCCCGCCTCGCCCGCTCGGGCCGCCTCGATCGTGGCATTGAGCGCCGAGAGGTTTGTCTGAGCGGCAATGGTCGAGATCAGTCCCACCATATCGCCGATCCGGGCCGATGCCCGGCTCAGGGCCTGGACGAGTTGCCTGGTCTGGTCCGCCTCGCCAACGGCCGTCTGGGCGAGATCGGACGAACCGGCAGACTGTCGTCCGATCTCCTGTACGGACGAGCCGAGTTCCTCTGCGGCAGCAGCGACGCTGTGGACATTGGAGGAAGCCTGCTTGGCAGCAGCTGCGACCGTAACGGATTGGTTTGCCGTCGCGGATGCCGAGGTGGCGAGCGTTTGAGCCGTGGCTTGAAGTTCCGTGGCTGAAGAGGAAACCATGCCCACGATGGTGCCGACCGCCTGCTCGAAGGCATCGGCCATCTGGCGCATGCCGACCTTTCGCTGCTCTTCGGCAGCGAGGCGGCCCTGGGCAGTCTCCGCCTCCAGAGCACGCATCCGGACGAGCCCATCCTTGAACACGCGAACCGCCTGGGCGATGGCGCCGATCTCCGTTCGCGCACCGTCGTCGGGAATGGTCACGTCGAGGTCGCCCGCAGCAAGGCGGCCCATCGGCGCGAGGACGGAACGGATGCTTGTTCCAATGCTTCGGACGATCAATCCGGCGAGAAGGGTCGCGAGAAGCACGCTGACAAGCCCCATCACGACCATCAGCATACGCACGCGCTCGGCCGTTGCCTCGGTCTCCTTGATGCCAACGTCAGCGGCCTTGTTGTTGAGGACCACGATGTCTTCGAGGGCCTGAGCCGCCACCTTGATACGGGGCCGCACACGCTCGGTCATGGCAAGCTGCGCGGCATCCTTCTGCCCGGTCCGAGACAACGCCATCACAGCGTCGACGGCAGAAAGGTATGCCGCCCACTCCCGCTTAAAGGTTGCGAATAGCTCATGCTCACCCGGCAGGCTGATGAGCGGCGCGTAACGTGCCATCGTCTCTTGAACGGCCCGCGTCTTCGTGGCCAAGGCCTGTTCCTCGGCAGCCATTCGGCTGGGATCCGTGTAGAGGACGTGATTGACGACGCTGACGCGAACGTCGATCACGTTGCCGCGAAGCTCTCCAGCGTAGCGAACGCTCGGAACGGTATTATGCCCTAGCTTCGAGGCTTCTATACTTAGATCTCTGATGCCAAAGAGCCCAATTGAGGCAACACCGACGACCAAAATACTCAGAACGAAAATGCATAAACCAGTTTTTTCCTGATCGAGAAATTTCGCCCAAACATTGACGAACTCCTATTTAACCCACCCGTTTTCCGGAAATTATTAGTGCGGCTCTACGGTTAAAAAGGTGTTCCGATCCGATGCAGCGAAGGAATGAAATCTGAATTTCCCGAACGCCGCCCGGGAGAACAACTTGTAATTGGATAACACAAGAAGCAAATATGCACTTACCGCCCGCACGATCAAATCTACCCGCATCGCAAGTTCATCACGCCAAGCTGCTGCGCCGCGGATGAAACCCTGTACCACCCGGGCCAGGTAGGCTTTGACGAGCGAAAATAGTTCCGACCGACTACGGCACTTACGTGACCGCACGCGATGGCGCGACTTCGCTCCAACGCAAGCTCGCTTGAAAACGTGCGCTCACCGCTTCGCGTTGGCCGCCTTTCGAAGGACTAGCGATCTTTCTTATATTGAGAGGATATAATGAAAATACGAAGGCTCGTTGCTGTGCGTTGCGCCCACGTCGCCAGCCTCGTTCCGGGATCCGCCGCCGCACCCGCGCGCGAGCCGAGCTAGACCCCCTTCGCTTAGTGGCCGTGGTGCCGTATGCACCCCGGGGCACCCGCGACGTTCCGACCAGAATTGTCGGAGAGGCGACGGGAGCGGAGTCTTGGCCAATCGGTCGTCGTCGAGAATGTCGGTGGCGCAGGCGGCACGACGGGACCGCTGCGCGATGCCCGAAATGCCCTGGACGGCTATACGCGAACTTCGGCAACGTGGATTCGCTTCGACGCGTTGGCTGCGCTCCCTCCCACGCCCGATCAGGCCAGCGCCGCAGCACTCGACAAACGCGTCGCGCGCGACATGGAACGGCTGGGGCATCCGCTCCGGAAGGCCGGCGTGAAGGCCGAGTAAGAGCGTCTAACAAAAC
>NZ_BPQM01000048.1 GCF_022179245.1 Methylobacterium gregans | reverse complement strand
CCGAAGCGCGCGGCCGCCTGTCGACGCGACGTCGCCCCGGCCGCGTCAACGACGCGTTCGCGTAGGTCCTGGCTGTAGGGTCGGCCCATGCCTTGCTCCTCATCGGGAGCGTACATTGAAGCAGCCCTACACCGCTGCGTGAACCCAGCACGTCCGATTCAGCTCAGCCCGAAAACGCTCTAATGCAGGGGATGGGGCGGCTCGACAGCATTGACGATCTTCGCGTCTTCGACGCCATCGTGCGCGCGGGCAGCCTGTCGCGGGCCGCACAGGAACTCGACGTCTCGCTCACCCTGGTTTCCAAGCGTCTCAAACGCCTGGAGGCGCAGCTCGGCGTCCGCCTGCTCCAGCGGACCACGCGTCAGCTCGGCCTGACCGAGGAGGGCCAGGAATTCCTTGGACGCTGCCGGCTGGCCCTGGATGCCATCCAGGCGGCGGAGGAGGTCTGCGGTGACGGCCACAGCGGGATCGTCCGCGTGACGGCCACGGCCGCCTTCGCGCAGCGGCAGATCCCGCCGCGCCTGCAACGCTTCCTCGCCCTCTATCCCAACATCTCAGTCCAGATTCTGACCAGCGACGACGTTCTCGATCTCGTGGAGCGCCGCATCGACCTGGCCATGAGGCAGGCCCCTTTGGCCGACAGCCGCCTCATCGCCCGTCCTCTCGTGCCCGACGCACGCGTTCTCTGCGCCTCTCCGGCCTATCTCGCAGAGGCCGGCACACCGCGAGATCCGTTCGATCTGACCAAGCATGCCTGTTTGACGGTGGGCGATCCGCCACCGACCCAGTGGCGGCTTTGGCGCGGTGAGGAGTCGGTTGAGGTCTCGATACGCTCGGTAGCCGGCGGCAATGATGGCGAGATCTGCCACGTCGGCGCGCTGGCAGATCTGGGCATCGCGATGAAGGCGGCCTGGGATGTGGTCGACGACGTACGTGCGGGAGGCCTCGTGCGCATCCTGCCGGAATGGTGGGGCGGGACAGACCGATGGGTCCGCATCGTCTACCCGGCGCGCCTGCATCAGCCCCGCCGGGTCCGCGCCTTCATCGCCTTCATGGAGGACGAGATGATGCAAGCGCTGGTCACGAGCGCGGATCTCGGCCTGTTCGAGGCTTCGGCGCTGGCCAAGCTGCAGCCGCGTGTCGGAACTGCCCTGCGCTGTCCCAGGCTCGGCCTCGGCGAGGCGGGACCAGGCTGACAGAGGCGCATCGGAAAAGCTCGTCAGAGTGCTGTGATCAGCGTGACCGTTCTCCGGACAATCTCGGGGTTATGGGCGAAAGAGACCGGCCAGTCGCGGCGTTACGCCCATCAGTCGTTCACACTCTGCAACTCCCGGCCGTGACGACCAACTCGCCGCGCTGGAGGAGGCCGGTTCCGGACTCGTGATTACCCCCGGCCGAACATCGGATCGGCTACGGTCTGGTTCGCGCGCGAGACCGGGGTCCTGCCGTTGGGGCCTTCCGGTTCATGAGAGACAACCAGGCCGAGTTTCCGGTTGCCGTGATGGCCCGCGTCCTCATTACGTGGGGGAGGGTAGGGCACTGGGCGGATTGCGGGGTAGTGGGCAGAGAACCGAAAGGATCAGCAGATGGTGTTGTATCCCGACTGGAAGCACCTCAGCTCGGAGTCACCATTTCGGTGCAATGACCTTCTCCTGGTGCGGGCGCCGATCTGGCCATTGTGCGCTCTCGACGGCGGGGCAAACGCTAATCCCGCCGACACGTTGCTACTTTAGGGCGAGGCTGCGTTGGAGAGCGTCAACGCTGCAGATAAGCTATCCGCACGGTAGGGGAGGGCGCCGCCACGGCTGAAAAGTGCCCTGCCCTAACCCCCAGATGATCTGACCCCGTGAGAACGCGGGCCAGCGAACGCACCCGTTGCGGGAGGTGTTCAACGGGTTGCGCTACGTGGTGAAGACGGGCGCGCCGTGGCGCTGGATGCCCCACGACCTGCCGCCTTAGGCGGCGGTCTACCAGCAGGCGCAACGCTGGCTGTCCGCGGGTCGCTTTGAGCAACTGGCCGAGGACCTTTGCGCCGTGCTGCGCCTGGCGGCCGGGCGCGAGGCCGAGCCGTCGGCGGCCATCCTCGACAGCCGGACGCTGCGAGCGTTGCCTGAGAGCGGCGAGCGGGCCGGCTACGACGGGGCCAAGCGCAAGCAGGGCTCGAAGCTGCACATGGCGGTGGATACGCTCGGCCATCTCCTGGCCCTGCACGTCACGCCGGCCAACGCCGATGACCGTGCCCAGGTCGAGCGTCTGGCCAAGGCCGTGCAGGCGGCCACCGGCGACAGCGTCGAGGTCGCCTTCGTCGATCAGAACTACACCGGCCAGACACCGGCCGCAGCTGCGCGCCGACACGGCATCGAACTGGAGGTGGTGAAGCTGCCCGAGGCTAAGCGCGGCTTTGTGCTGCTGCCCCGGCGCTGGGTCGTGCAGCGCTCCTTTGCCTGGGCCACCCGCTTCCGCCGGCTCGTCAGAGACTACGAGCTCTATGCCACCACGGTGGCCGACCTACACATCGTCGCCTTTGTCTGCCTCATGCTCAAAAAGGCCGCCTTACTGGTAGCCAGTTCATGACAGCCTCTAGCGGCCCGTCGCATATAGCAAAAATTAAGTTCTCTAGCTGATGGGGTTGATGCAAGCGCCATAACTCTCATATGTGAATCAAATATCTGCCACAATTTTGCTGATAATTCACTGTGTTGTTTTGCTGCACTATCGAGGCACGCTGCTTTTGTCTTGGCTGTTCGCGCCATCCCGGTGATGGGAGTGTGGGATCAGAATCATGAGAAAGCTTCTTCTTGCATCAACCGTTCTCGCCGGCATGACTGCCGTCGCTGCTGCTGCCGATCTTCCGCGGCGTGCCGAGCCCCCGCCGGTCTTCACCCCGGTTCCAGTCTTCACCTGGACAGGCTTCTACGCCGGCTTCAACGTCGGCTACGCCTTCGACACGGGCCGCCAGCAGGGCAACGCCTTCGTCATCGGTCCTCCTTTCGCGCCGGCCGGCACAATTGCCACGTTCCGCAACGACAGCCAGGACGGTTTCACCGGCGGCGGTCAGATCGGCTATAATTGGCAGCTTACCCCCGGCTCGGGCGTCGTGTTCGGCATCGAGGCCGATGCGCAGTACCTCGATTTCGGTCGGGATCGCCGCGCCGCGGTAATTACCGGCGGTCCGCTCGCTGCTGGCTTCTCGGTGGTCGACCCGCGGGGCCTGTCGAGCCTCGACTTCTTCGGCACCGTGCGCGGCCGCCTCGGCTACGCCTTCGATCGCATCCTTGTGTACGGCACCGGTGGCTTCGCCTACGGTTCGGGTAGCACGGATCGCTCCTTTGGCGGCTTCAACGGAAACGACGATTTTCGTACTGGCTGGGCAGCTGGTGGTGGCGTCGAGTGGGCGCTGGCGAACGACTCGTTTCTGAACTTCTTCCGCTCGTCGGCTGTGACATTCAAGATCGAGGGTCTGTATGTAAGCCTCGACCGCGGGACCCGTGGCCAGGGCGCCTTTATCATCAGCAACGCGACCAACACCCCAGTCGTCTTCAATGCCGTCGGTCAACGCGACGACGAATTTGCCGTCGTTCGCGCCGGCGTAAACTACAAATTCGGCTCATATTGAGCCGACTGGTTGGCTCGAGCATCCCCAGCCCGATCAAACTGGCCTGCTGAGCCAAGGAACGCCCTGGGGATTCGGTTCCCAGGGTGTTTCTGCTTTCCCAGAGTCAAGCGTAGTGGGGAAGGGGGGCGATATGACCTGACATGCCTGTGGTTCCCCGCGATACGTTGCTGGCCATCTCACCATCGCCTCTTCTGATGAAGTCCACCGTGCTTTGGCGGTCAGTCCCGAGTGGGCGGCAGCGTTGCGGTGCGGAGCGGCGTGACTGCACGGCACCATGCCACGGGGGCACAGCACGGCGACGCCTGCTCTGGCCAAGCGAGCATCACTGGCCTACAGCATGGGAAGCCGACGCGGCCGCGGACCAAGTGGGAACGCCGTGTCAAGCCGGGCGAGCTCGGCTTCCGTTAGGGAGAGCGCGCCGGCGCCCGCGTTGTCGGCGGCGTGCTCGGGGCTCGACGCCTTGGGGATCGTGAAGGAAGACGACCGCCGCACCAGGAAGCGGAGCGCCACTTGGCGCGCGGTCGCGCCGTGGTTTGATGCGATGTCCTCCAAAACGTGGCCGCCCGGCGTGCGCGGGCCGGGGAAGCTGCCATGGCCGAATGGGCTGTAGGCGACTACGGCGATCCCATGCTCCTCACACCAGGGCGCTACGGCGTGCTCGATCGCGCGCTCCTCAAGGTGGTAGAGTACCTGGTTGCAAGCGATGCGGCCCTCGCCCCCAGCTTTCCACGCGACGTCGAGATCGGCGACGTCGAAGTTGCTAACCCCCCAAGACAGGATCTTGCCCTGCTCGCGGAGCCGCTCGAAGCCGGCAAAGGTGTCATCGAGCGGGTGCGAGCCAGGCCAGTGCAGGAGGTAGCAGTCCAGTCTGTCGGTGCGCAGGCGCGCGAGCGAGCGCTCGCAAGCCGCCACGGTTCCGGCACGCGAGGCGTTGTTGGGAAGGACCTTGGAGACAAGGAAAAGCTCGTCGCGCCGTCCGGTGATCGCCTCGCCAACGACGGTCTCGGCGTCGCCGTACATCTCGGCGGTGTCGATGTGGGTCATGCCGAGATCAAGGCCGCGGCGCAGGCCAGCGACCGCGGTCGGCCGGTGCGCGTCGTCGATGTACCAAGTTCCCTGGCCGATCACCGCAACCTCGCGCGGTACAGGACCGAATGAGCGTCGTTCCATGCTCTCCTCTCCTGGCGAAGAAGGCGCGCGCTTCGCAGCGCCGGCTGGGTCAGCGGATCTCACTCGGCCGCTGTCTGTCGCAATTGCCTGCGTGCGCTCGCGAACAGGTTGAGCACCTCCGGGTTGAAGGCTGGGATGTCGTCGGGCTGGCGGCTCGTGGCTAGGCCCTGATCGACGCCGACCTGTTGATCGACCCACTCTGCCCCGGCGTTCTTGAGGTCGGTCTTCAGCGACGGCCAGGAGGTCAGGCGCCGTCCGCGGGCGGCACCCGCCTCGATGATGGTCCAAGGGCCGTGGCAGATCGAGGCCACGGGCTTGCCAGCGTCGAAGAAGGCCTTCACGAACGCGACCGCGTCGGGCAGCGTACGGAGCTTGTCGGGGTTGATGACGCCGCCCGGCAGTAGGAGAGCGTCGAAATTTTCGGGCCGGGCACTGTCGAGTGGCATGTCCACCGGGAACGTGTCGCCCCATTCTGTGAACTTCCAGGCCTTCACTTGGCCGTCCTTAGGCGACACGAGCTGGGTCTCGGCGCCTGACGCGTCGAGCGCGTTGCGCGGCTCGGTCATCTCGACCTGCTCGAAACCGTCCGTCACCAGAATCGCGACGTTCAGGCCATTGAGGGTTACAGAAGCCATGTTCGTGCCTCCGTTCGACAAGGATTGGGTTCTTCGATGGAAGCGGCTCTTGTGGGATGGTGCTCACTGCCCGCTCAGACGCACCGGGCTGTTCGAGGAGAAGACGTGGCCGCCGCTCAAGGACAGTGCGCTCGGGATCGGCCACCGGCGCACGCAACAGCCGCAGCCGGTGGGATGGCGCGCCTTTGTGGCACGTTGGCTGCTGACATCATGTTCGTTCGAGGGGAGGGCGGTGCGCCGGGTCGGGGCCATGCCGGTGATGGCGGGCGCTCTGAGCAGCGTTCGCGACGCCCCGGCCCCGCATTCCGGGCAGGCGCACGGGTCCTGGAACTGCGACATGGGCCGCAACCTCCGCACGCGTAGTCGTAGATCAGCATGGCATCCTTGATGCGCGAGGGCGGTGGATGCAGCGGCCGCGAAGTTGGCCATGGTCACCCCCCATTGGCATGGGCAGGCTTGCGACGGGCGGCAGCTGCTACGGCGCGAATACCGCGCGCACGCAGCCGTCCGTCTTGTGCTTGAACATGTCGTAGCCGCGCGGTCCGTCCTCGAGCGAGAAGCGGTGGGTGGCGAGGTAGGCCGGGTTGAGCTCGCCCCTCTCCGCATGCGCGAGCAGCCGATCCATGTAGGCCTGCCCGTGCTGCTGGGCGGTACGCACTGTCATGCCCTTGTTCATGATGACGCCCATCGGGAACTTGTCGATCAGCCCGTAGACGCCGAGCACCGAAAGCGTGCCGCCCTTGCGGCAGGCCATGACGGCCTCGCGGAGCGCCTGGGCGCGGTCCGTCTCCAGCCGCAAGGCCTGCTTCACCCGGTCGTAGGCGTATTGGGATCCGGTGCCGTGCGCCTCCATCCCGACAGCGTCGATGCAGGCGTCTGGCCCGCGCCCGCCCGTCATCTCCTTTAAGGCTTCCAGGACGCTGTGCGCTTGTGTGTAGTCGATCGTCTCGGAGCCGGCGTGCTCGCGCGCCATCCGCAGCCGCTCGGGGAAACGGTCGATCGCGATCACCCGCTCGGCACCCATCAGCCGCGCGCTCTGCTGCGCCATCAGGCCCACGCCGCCGCAGCCCCACACCGCGACCGTGTCGCCCGGCTGGATGCCGCAGAAGTCGGCGCCCATGTAGCCCGTCGGTGCGGCATCGGAGAGGAACAAAGCCGTCTCGTCCGCGACGCCGTCGGGCACTTTGAAGCAGTCCACGTCGACATGAGGCACGCGGATATACTCGGCGTGCGACCCCGCATACCCGCCGAAGGCATGCGTGTAGCCGTAGATGCCGGCGGTTGGATAGCCGAGCAGCGGCTCCTGCAGTTCCGGCTTCGGGTGGGTACAGTCGCACAGCGAGAAGAGCTTCTGCTGGCAATACCAGCACTGACCGCAGGCAATGAACGAGGGGACGACGACCCGGTCGCCTTTCTTCACCTGTTTCACCTCCGGCCCGACCTCGACGACCTCGCCCATGAATTCGTGGCCGATCACGTCGCCGGCCTTCATGGTCGGGATGTAGCCGTCGATGAAATGCAGGTCCGAGCCGCAGGTGGTCGATAACCTGATCTTCAGGATGGCGTCGCGAGGGTTGACGATCTCGGGATCCTTGACGCTTCCGACGCGCAGGTCGTTGACGCCGTTCCAGTAGAGCGCGCGCATGACCTAGGCTCCTCAGCGGGAATCGTGCCGGGCCGCCGGCTGACGATCGGTGGTGGGAATCTCACCTGTCAGGACGAGGCTCTTGAAGAAGTGCAGCGCTTTCGACGCGAGCTCTTTCGGCACGACGCCATCGAAGAAGCGGGCGGCCACGTCGCCGAGCATGCCCCCGGGCGGATCGAAGTGGACGCGCAACGTGGTGATCGTGCCACGACCACCGGGCGCCGCGCGGAAGCGGACCTCGCACTCGGTGACAAGTGCGCCAGCGCCGCCCGAGCTTGCGCGGATCAACTCGTCAGGCCGCTCTTCACTGATCTGCATGACCCAGGCCCGGCTTTGGCCGAGCGGGCCGTCGGCGCGCCACTCGCTCTGTCCGTCTCCGGTGGGGCGAATCTCGGCCAAGAACGCCATGATGCACGGCAGGGTCGCCGGATCTCGCCAAGCCCGATAGAGTTCGTCGGCGGGGCGCTCGATGGTGATGGAATACTCGACCTCGGGCTCCTCGCTCCAGCCGTTTGCAGCTTCGGTCTCTCTCGTGCGCCCTCGACTTGGCTTGGCGAGCTGCTGGGCGCCGAGGACGGCAAGAGCAGCCACGCCAGCTGCACTCGCCAGCGCCCATCCGACTCCGCCGAAGCCGGACCCCGAGTGCTCACGCGAGCCGGCCGAAACGCGATAATGCTCCTTTGGGTCGCGCGTTCTCACGTTGCCGTATCGATCAGCCATGGGTCACCCCGTTGGTCAGATTGCTGCGACGTGCGGACTCGCGTGATGGTCAGGCGGCGTGTTGGGATGCGGAGCGAACGACTCCGAACAGCGCAACCACCTTGGTAACCACCTTGCCGTTGAAGAACGTCGGCTGGAGTCGCTTGGTTTGATAAGGGGTGTCCCTAAGGATGTTCCCGTTGTCTGCGGGAGCCGGCAAGCTTCGCGCAGCGCCGACGTCATCCGCTGGATCTCTGACGCCTCGCAGGGCGATCAGGCGGGCACGTCAATCTGACGGCTTCAATCCGGCAGTTGCAGCTATCTTCAAAAGCTGGGACGGCGTCTCGGCGCCGGGCCGCTCCATCAAGCGCTCACGACGAACGTCGACCGTGCGCGGACTGATCCCCATCCTCTTGGCGATAAGCTTGTTGGTGCCTCCGCCAAGCACGCCCTCAAGCACTTCGCGCTCACGAGTTGAGAGTTGAGTGCTGTCCAGGCGTTGTCACTTCAGCGAATCCGAGAGGTGACCATGGCTACGCGGACATCGAGGGGCACGGCCTCATCGGCAACCTGCGCACGACCGCCCTGGTGTGCGCCAACGGCACCATCGACTTCTTCTGCTACCCGCGCTTCGACCCACTCAGCGTGTTCGCCCGGTGGTTGTCGGCGAACTGGATGCCGTTACCCGTCAGCACTGTGTGGATCGTGTATGGCACGGCGGCGACCAGATCATGTAGAAAGGCTGCCGCAATCCGCTGCGTCGCCTTCCCATGCAGTTGAAAGCGGCATCGAGAGGCCGCATGCCGCCCGTTCGTCGCGCCGACCGGCACCGTGCTTCGTGCCTGCTGCACGCGCCGGTGCCGGTCATCCCGAGACGGTCGCGAATTCGAGACGGATCCCGCCCGGCATGGCGCAGATGAAATGATGCGTAGACGAGCCTTCCCGCATCGGACCTGGCGCGAACTCGATCATGACGCCGGGATGCGCTCGGACACGTTCGTAGGCCAGTGCCAGCGCGGCGTGGTCGGCAACGCCGAGAGCGAGATGATGTAGACCGACATGGGCGCGGCGGTCGAAGGGCGCCGCGCCCCCGGGATCGGCGACCCGCCACAGCGTCACCATCGTCGCGCCGTCGGAGACGAAGACGGCCGGGTAGGACGGCACGCCGCCGACCACGGACCAGCCGAGCGCCTCCACGAAGAAGTGTTCGGCCGCGGGCAGGTCGGGCACCGCGAGGCCGACATGGTGGACCCCTCGCGTCACGGCGTTCGGCACGGCGTTCGGCATAGCGTTCGTCATGCGGCTTCTCCCTTGAGGCGCGCGAGTTCGGCGCGAAGGCTGGCGTTCTCGGCGAGCAGCGGGCCGACTTCCCGCGCGATGTCGGCGCGCGTGAAGCGCGGCTCGATGAACTGGGGGCAGTTCCAGTCGAAGCCCGCGACATCGATCAGGAAGGCGGCCTCGGCCCGCGGAGCCGCCGGATGCGAGACCCGCGCGACGAGAGCGGGATCGTCACCGGTCGTGACGATGCGGGCCCGGCCGATGAGCTTGAGGCGCCGCCGCGCCGCGTAGTCCATGGCGAAGAGGGCCACGCGCCCGTCCTCGCTCAGGTTGCCACGCGAGATGAACTGGCGGTTGCCGGGGTAGTCGGCGAAGCCGATGCGGTTGTCGCCGAGGGATTGCACGAAACCGGGCGGGCCGCCGCGGTGCTGGATGTAGGGCCAGCCGTCCGACGTGACGCTGCCGACGTAGAGGCTGTCGCGTGCCGCGAGGAAGCTCAGTTCCCGCTCCGTCAGGGGATCCCGTGCGCCCGGCGCGGACTCCTCCCGACGGGCATAGCTGGCCCGCGAGCCGGCACGGATCTGGAGCGCGCGCGCCGCGTCCCCGAACAGGGTGTGAAAGTAGGCGTTGGGCATGGCGGAAACCTAATCCCTTCACGCAGCGGCGATAACAGGCCAGGATCGGACTTCAGAATTCCGCTGAATGGAACGATCGATGGACCGGTTCGCGGCGCTCAGCACCTTCGTCGCGGTTGCCGAGCGGGGCGGCTTCGCCGCAGCCGGCCGCCATCTCGGCCTGTCGCCGCCGGCCGTGACGCGCGCCGTCGCGGCACTCGAACGCCATCTCGGCGTCGCGCTGTTCCGCCGCTCGACCCGCAGCGTGGCGCTGACGGAGGAGGGCGCGGCCCTGCTGGAGCGGGCCCGCGAAATCCTGGCCCAGCTGCGGGAGGCCGAGCATGCGGCGATGGGTGGGCAATCAGCCCCGCGCGGCGAGCTGCACGTGACGGCGCCGGTCGTCTTCGGTCGCCTGCATGTCCTGCCCGTGGTGATCGAGCTCCTCGCCGAGCACCCGGCGATGACCGCACGGCTCATGCTGCTCGACCGGAACATCCGGCTCGTGGAGGAGGGCATCGACGTGGCCGTCCGGATCGGGCCGCTGCGGGACAGCAGCCTCAGGGCCGTCGCCGTCGGCGCCGTGCGCCAAGTCCTCGTCGCGAGCCCGGGCTACTGGGCCAGACGTGGACGGCCCGCCACGCCCGGCGACCTTGCCGGGCACGACCTGATCGCGGGCGACAACATCCGGGCCGGCGCCCAGTGGCGCTTCGGCCGACGCGCCGCCGGCATCCCGGTCGCGGCGCGGCTGACGGTGAACGCGGTCGACGCCCAGCTCTCCGCCGCAGCCGCCGGGCTCGGGATCGCGAACGTCCTGAGCTATCAGGCGGAAGCGGGTCTCGCCGCCGGCACGCTGGAGAGCGTGCTGGACGACCACGCGCCGCCGGCCCTTCCGGTGCATCTGCTCTACCATGCGGGTCGCGCGCGGATGCCGGCCCTGCGCCTTCTCGTCGAGGGCATGCGCGAGCGCGCACGGTCCGGGGCGTGGGCCTGAGGCGCCGTATCCGATCGGGCGCGCCTCAGGCGGCCAACCCCATGAAGCCGCGCATCGGGGCTGGATTCGCCCGGAGGTCGGCGGCCTGCCCCTCGTAGACGATGTGGCCGTTGTTGAAGCCGTAGACCCGGTCGGCGAGGTCCAGCACCGCCGACACGTTCTGCTCGACGATGACGATGGTGCGGCCCTCGGCGGCGAGCCGCCTGGTCAGCGCCACGAGATCGAGCACGATCAGGGGGGCGAGCCCCTCGAACGGCTCGTCGAGCAGGAGGAGCGTGGGGTCGCGGATCAGCGCCCGGGCGATCGAGAGCATCTGCTGCTCACCGCCCGAGAGCGTTCGCCCGCGCGAGGCGCGGCGCTCCTTCAGGCGCGGGAAGACCTCCCAGATCCGGTCGAGCGGCCAGGGCTTCCCGGCGGTGAGCCGGGCCACGCGCAGGTTCTCCTCGACGGTGAGGCCGCCGAAGACGGCGCGCTCCTCCGGCACGAGCTGCATGCCGGCGCGGGCGATGCGGGCGGGCGGCAGGCCGTGGATCGGCAGGCCCGCGAGGCGGATCGCTCCTGTGCGGGGTTTGAGCACGCCCATCAGCGTGCGCAGGGTCGTCGTCTTGCCAGCGCCGTTGCGCCCGAGGAGCGCCACGACCTCGTTCTGCTCGACCCGCAGCGAGACGTCAAACAGAACGTGGGAATCGCCGTAGAGGGCGTCGATACCCTCGACCTCAAGCAGGCTCATGGGTGCTCTCCCGCGTCTCGGCCGCGTCCGCCTGCACGGCGCCGAGATAGGCCTTCTGCACGGCCGGGTCCCGGCGCACCGCCTCCGATGGACCGTCGGCGAGGAGACGCCCCTCGCTCAACACCGTGATCCGTTCGGCCAGCCCGAACACCGCGTCCAGGTCGTGCTCGACCAGCACCACGGTACAGGAGCGGCCGATCCGCCGGATCAGCGCGCAGGTCGCCGCCCGCTCCGAGAGGCTCATGCCGGCGAGCGGCTCGTCGAGGAGAAGGACGTTCGGGCTGGTGGCCAGCGCCATGCCGATCTCCAACCGGCGCTTCTCGCCGTAGGCCAGGACGCTGGCCGGGGTGTCGGCGCGCTCCGTGAGGTCGAGGACGGTGAGCATCGCCGCGACCTGCGCCTCGACCTCGGGCCGGCCGTCCGCCGGACGCAGCAGGTCGAGGCGGAAGCGGCCCCGCGAGCGGGAGAGGGCCGCGACCCGTAGATTCTCCTGCACGCTGAGCCCAAGGAAGAGCTGGTTGAGCTGGTTGCTCTTGGCGACGCCGCGCTGGGCGGCGCGGCTCACCCCCGAGCCGGTCAAGGGCGAGCCGAACAGCAGGACGGCGCCCGCGCTCGGCGCGACCTCGTCGGAGAGCATCTTGAACAGCGTGCTCTTGCCGGCCCCGTTCGGACCGATCACCGCGTGGATCGAGCCGCGCCGCACCCGGAAGCTGACGCCGTCGACCGCCTTCAGGCCGCCGTAGTGCCGGGCGAGCCCCTGCGCCTCAAGCGCGATCTCGGCCTCCGCTGCCCGCCCGTCGATCGCCGGGCGGGGAATGGCCAGGGCGACCTCTGCGGCAACTGGGGTAGCGGGTGTGGCAGGCGTGCCACCCGCGGCCTCGATCGCCGCGGTGCGGGCCCGAGCCATGCGCAGGGCCGCCGCGTCGCGGCGGACGCGCCAGCGGTGCAGGATCTCGCCGCAGATCCCCCGGCGCAGGCCCATGACGAGGCCGATGAAGGCGAGGCCGAGGACGAGCTTCCACAAGGGGCCGAAGCCCGGGATGAGCTGGAGGTTGTCGCGCAGCCAGAGCCAGAGAGCGGCGCCGACGAGCGGGCCGACCAGGGTGCCGACGCCGCCCACGATCGTCTGCACGACCAGTTGGCCCGAGGTCTCCAGCGCGAAGGCGTCGGGCGGCATGTAGCTCTGGAAGGGACCGAGCATCGCCCCGGCGAGCCCCGCGTAGAGCGCCGCGATGGCGAAGGCCGCGAGCTTGTAGGCCGGGACGTCGTGGCCGAGCATCGCCACACGGCCGGTATTCTCTTTCACGGCCCTGAGGATCAGGCCGACCGGCGAGCGGGCGATGCGCCGCGCCAGGACGAAGCCGAGGAAGAAGGCCGCGGCCAGCAGCGCATACATCGGCAGGCCCGCGGTGATGCGCACGGCGTAGGTCCCGAAGCCCAGCACCGGCACGGGTACGCCCGCGATACCGTTCTCCCCGCCCGTATAGTCCGAGAGCGGCCCGTTCTCGATGAAGTAGGCCATCTGGCCGAAGGCCAGGGTGATCATGGCGAAGTAGATGCCGATGCGCCGCACTGCGAGCCAGCCGACCGCAAGGCCGAGCACGCCTGCCGAGACTGTGCCGACCAGGAGCGCGAGCCAGACGCTCTGAATCGTGCCGGAGACCAGCAGGTAGGCGGCCACGAACCCGCCCATCCCGTAGAAGGCGGCCTGCCCGAACGAGAGGAGACCGGCGAGCCCGAACAGGATGTCGAGCCCGAGCCCGAACAGGGCCCAGTTGAGCGCGCGGCTGAGGAGATCGTGCGAGAAGCCGAGCGGCGGCAGCAGCACGGGTGCCACGGCGAGGACGGCGAGCAGCGCGAGTTCGACCAAGTGGGCGCGCGGATCGAGGCGGCGCATCAGACCCGCCCCTCCGTGCCGAACAGCCCCTGCGGACGCGCCACCAGGACGAGGGCCATCAACCCGTAGAGCATCACCTCCGAGTAGGCGGAATCGAAGGCGCTCGTCAGGCTGATGATCTCGCCCGCGATCAGTCCCCCGATCACCGCGCCCGGGAAGGAGCCGAGCCCGCCCAGCACAATCACCACGAAGGACTGCACCATGAAGCTCGCGCCCATGTCGGGCGTCACCGCGACGACCGGCGCGTAGAGCATGCCGGCGAGCCCCACCGCGACGATGCCGACCGCGAAGACGAACAGGAAGGTGCGCCGCACGTCGATGCCGAGGATGCCGACCATGCCGGCATTCTCGATGCCGGCCCGCACTACGAGCCCGACCGAGGTCCGGTAGAGCACGAGGTAGAGGCCGACGAGCAGCGCGGCGACGATGCCGATGAGTTGCAGGCGGTAGGTCGGGTAGATCATGAAGCCGAGCTTCGTCGCGCCGACGCCCCAGGACGGTACCGGCACCCGCTGGCTGTTGCCGCCGAAATAGGCTCGCAGGCCCTCCACCAGCACGATGCCGATGCCGTAGGTCACGAGGATCTGGTCCTCGTCGGGCCGGGCGTAGAAGTGCCGGATGACGAGCCGCTCCATCGCGAAGCCAACGATCAGCATCACGGCCGAGCCGCCGAGCAGCGCCAGCACGAAGGAGTGGGTTGCCTGCATCATCACGAAGGCGGTGTAGGCGCCGACCGCAAAGAGGGCACCGTGGGCGAAGTTGAGCACACCGAGCGTGCCCAGGATGATGGTGAGACCGCTGGCGACGAGCGCAAGCAGGCTGCCGAGGGCGAGGCCGTTGAAGGCCTGCGAGAGGAGCGCGGCGGTGCTCGGCATCGCGCGCCTCAGGTGTAGGAGCCGAGCCGGCACCCGAACAGGTCGGGCGGGTTCATCACGCTCTCGCCGTCCACGAGGTCGAGCAGCTCGTAGTAATCCTCCGGGCCCGTCATGGCCTTTGGGGCCTTGCCGCGCAGGATCGGGATCGGCCGGACCATCTGGTGGTCCTCGGCGCGGTAATAGACCTTGCCGATCGTAGTCTCGTAAGGCTGAGCCTTCGAGGACTCCATGACCTTGATCACATCGACCGGGTTGAAGCTGTTCGCCCGCTCGACCGAGAGCGCCCAAAGATAGGTCTGCAGGTAGCCGATATGCGCGCCCCAGCGGGGCTTGTAGCGGTTCTTCTGCTCGAAGCTCTCGACGAAACGCTTGGCGAGGGGGGCGCGGTCCTGCATCGTCCACCAGAAGTCGCAGGAGCCGTAGACGCCCTGCATCAGCTCTGGGCCGACCTCCTTGTCCTGGAAGGCCGAGAGGTTCGGCACCACGAGCTTCATGCTCGAGAGAATGCCGAACTGCTCGGCCTGCTTGGTCGAGGCGACGGCGTCCGAGCCGAAGCAGATGTTCACGAAGACGTCGGCGCCGCTGTTGGCGATGTTGAGCAGCGCCGAGCTGTAATCGGCCGTGCCGAGCGGCACGGTCTCCTTCAGAACCTGCGTCCAGCCTTGTTCCTTGGTGAACTTCGCGAAGGAATCGTAGACCGTTTGGCCGTAGGTGTAGTCCGGCACCAGGAAGGCGGCCTTGAGCTTTGTGCCGAGCGCCTTGGCGACCACGGGGGCCAGCGCCTTGGCTGCCATGTAGGCGTTCTGCTGCGAGCGGAAGCCGTAGCGCTGGCAGTTCTTGCCGGTGACGTCGTTCGAGCCGGCGATGCCGACCATGTAGAGGACCTTGTCACGGGAGGCCAATTCCTCCAGCGCGATGGCCTCGGCGGAACTCACCGAGCCCTGGAACAGGATCGCCTTGTCGCGCTGGATGAACTGGGTGGCGGCCTGAACCGCGACGTTGGGCTTGCCCTCGGTGTCGGCGACCTTGTGCCGGATCTGCCGCCCGAGAACGCCTTTGCCCTTGAGGCCCCAGACGGCCGGGATCTCGCCGCCCGCGTTGATCTGGGCAATCGCCAGCTCGTAGCCGAGCTTCAGGTCGCTGCCGTCGCCCGAGAAGACGCCCGTGAGCGGCATGTTGAGCCCGACGAAGACGGAGTCTGCGCTCACGCCGTCGGGGAAGGTACCGATCCGGGCCGGACTCTCGGCGAGGGCGCCGCGTCCCAGCCCCGGCAGAAGGAGCCCGGCGGCCCCTCCGAGCAGCAGCCTACGGCGGTCCAGGGACTTGGCCAGGGACATGGAACGACTCCTGTTCGGGTGCTCAGCGGGATCGGATCGGGCAAGTCACGCGCCATCGGCCTCGGACGGAGTCGGATCGGTCGGTCGGGCAGGCGCCGGACCGTCGCGGAACTGCGCGGGTTCGAGACGGCGGCGGTTCACCGCGAGATCGAACACGTCGAACCGGTTGTAGTAGCCGACGACGTCGTGGAACTGCTTGGGCTCGACGCAGGCGTTGAGGTCGATCTCGGCGTAGAGAATGCCCTCATCGAGGAGCGCCTCGCCGATCTGTGCGCCGGTCGGGTCGAGGAAGAAGCTCGCCGGGCGCGGCGTGCCCTCCAGAACCTCGGCGGCGGCGGGATCGTGGGCCGCGAGGAGGTCGAAGGCCGCCTTATCGAGCAGGCCCGCGGTCGCGAGCCCGAACACCTTCGCCTCGAAGCAGTGGGCCGCGGTGCGGATGCGGTTGGCCGCCACGATGTCGTAGTTGCCGCCGCCCTTCGGCCGGCGCGTCGGCCAGACCGGGGGCCAGGATGAGATGTGCAGCTGCTCGCCCTGGGCCATCAGGCTGTAGCGGGCGAGCGGGTTGGTGTTCTCGCCGCAGATGAGCTGCCCGATGCGCCCGACCGTAGTCTCCACCACGCGCAGGCCGGCCCCGTCGCCCGCCGCCCAGACCAGCTTCTCGTAGAAGGTCGGCACCAGCTTGCGATGGTGGTTGAGCAGGCTGCCGTCCGCGCCGATCAGTAGGTTGCTGTTCCACAGGCAGCCGAGGCTCGCGGGCGAGCGCTCGCTGATGCCGAGCGAGACGACGATCCCGGCGGCCCGCGCCGCTTCCCGGATCCGCGCCACCTCCGGCCCGTCAACGCGCACCGACTCCGCGCACATGCGGGCGAACAGGTCGTGGTTGTCGATCGGAGCCGAGAGCGCTGCCCAGACTGGGAAGGCCGGGATGAAGGTCTCCGGGAAGGCGACGAGGCCGGCTCCGGCGCGCGCCGCCTCCCGGATGAGCGAGACGGCCTTCTCGGTCGTGGCGGCCGCATCGAGGAAGACGGGGCTCGCGTGAACAGCGGCGGCTTTGAAGCGTGGAAGCATGACTCACCTTTTCGTGAGGCAGCTTACCGACGGGTGCTGGCCGGCGAAGTCGAGAAATCTGCAAGGCCACTTGCGGACATCGTGCAGGATGCTTGCGCCCTCAACCTTGGCGCGAATCTTGCCGGGCATTTCCCATGCGCTCGCTCGACCTGCTCGACTGGGACGACCTGAAGGTCTTCCTCAACGCCGCCCGCGGCGGCAGCCTGGCCGGGGCTGCCAAGCGGCTGCGGGTCGACCAGTCGACGGTGAGCCGGCGCCTAGCCCATCTGGAGGCCGCATTGGGGCTCGCCCTGTTCGAGCGCGTGCCCTCGGGCCTGCGGCTGAGCGAGGCGGGCCAACGCCTGCTCGGCCACGCGGAGCGAGCCGAAAGCGCGGTGATCGCACTGCGCGAGGAGGTCTCGCCCACCTCCGGCCAGGCCTGCGGCCGGGTGCGGATCGCCACGATGGAGGGGATCGCCTCGCTCTACCTCGCCGAGCGCTTCGTCGGCCTGCGCGAGCGCTTCGCCGACTTGACGGTCGAGCTCGTGACCTCTGCGCAGACCGTCTACGTCAACCGGCGCGAGGCAGACCTCTTCCTGAGCTTCTTCAGGCCGCCCGGCCAGGGCCTCGTCTCGGAGCAGGTCGGCCGGTTCCGGCTCGGCCTCTATGGCGCGCCCGCCTACCTCGCGCGGGCCGGAATGCCGCAGAGCCTCGACGACCTCCGCCAGCACGCCTTCATTTCCTACATCGACGACCTGATCCAGGTGGATTGCGTGCGCTGGCTCGACGACGTCGCGCGCGAGCGCCGCACGGTGTTCCACTCGACCAGCATGATCGCGCAGAAGCAGGCTGCTGTCGGAGGGCTCGGGCTGGTGCTGCTGCCGAGCTTCGCCGTGAACGGACGCGACGACCTCGTGCCCGTGCTGCCCGCGCTCGCCGCGACCACGCGCGATCTCTGGCTCAACGTGCACACGGACCTGCAATTCGCGCCGCGGATCCGGGCGGTGGTCGGTTTCCTGACGGCGCTGTTCCGCGCCGACCCGTCGATGCAGATCGGGATGCAGGCGGGCCCGGCCCATTGCCGCCGCAGCCTCGCCGAGGCCATGCACTGAGCTGCGCCCCAGAGGATCGCGCGGATCAGGTCCTCGAGAGCCCGAGCCGGGCCGCGACACGGCGTGCGGTGACCTCGCGCCGGGCCGTGATCTCAGCCGCGCCCGCGCGGGCCTGGGTCAGCACGGCCTCCGATGCACGGTCGGGCGTGCCGGCATCGAAGGGCGGCTCCGGGGCGTATTCCATGTAGAGCTGGATGACCTGCGCGGCCTCCGCGCCGCGCAGATGTGCCGCTGCGGTGAGCGCCCCGTCGATCCCGGCCGTGACGCCGGCCGCGGAGATCATGTCGCCGTCCACAACCACCCGGGCATCCACGGCAGTCGCTCCGAACAGGGGGAGCAGGTGATGCGCGCTCCAGTGCGTGGTCGCCCGCCGGCCCTTCAGCAGGCCGGCCGCGCCACAGACCAGCGCACCGGTGCAGACGGAGAACACGCACAGGGCCCCCGCGGCCTGATCCCGGATCCAGCCCAGCACGGCCTCGTCCTCCATCAGCGCCTCCTGGCCGTAGCCACCGGGTACGTGGATCAGGTCGAGCTGCGGTGCCTCCGCCAATGTCGCGTCCGGGCTGAGCCTGAGGCCGCGCACGTCGCGCACCGGCTCCCGGTCCGGTGCGTAGATCCGGTAGGTCGCGTTCGGGATCCGGGCCAGCACCTCGAAGGGGCCGGTCAGATCGATCTGGTCGAGCCCCTCGAAGAGGAGCGAGCCGATCCGAAGGTGACGCTCGGGGTCGATCATGCGTGAAGACTCCTCTCGATGAATGCCCGCTGGGATTCTGGCTGGGACAGGCGCCGCTCGGCGCGGAAGCGGTTGCGGTAGTCGCCGGGAGGCACGCCGACCTGGCGCAGGAAGGCACGCCGCATGGTCTCGTCGGCCCCGAAGCCGCAGAGCGCGGCGACCGCCGCGAGGCTGCTCCCTTCGGCTTCCAGCATCCGGCGTGCCGCCTCGACCCGGAGCCGCTCCAGCAGGCGGGCGGGTGTCGTGCCTGTCTCGGCGCGGAAGGCGCGGGCGAACTGGCGCGGGCTCAGGCCGACGCGCGCGGCAAGCGTCTCCACCCGCAGCGGCCGGTGCAGGTTCTCGCTCATCCACGGGACGAGGTCGGCGAGCCGGGTGGACAGGCTGGTCTGTGCGGCGAGATGCGGGCTGAACTGCTTCTGGCCGCCGGGCCGCCGTAGGAACATGACCAACTCGCGCGCGACCGCGAGCGCCAAGGCATGGCCATGATCGGCCTCGACCAGGGCAAGGGTGAGATCAAGCCCTGCGGTGATTCCGGCCGAAGTCCAGACGCCGTCGTCGTGGACGAAGATCGGCTCGGGATCGACGGTGATCCCCGGATGGGCGCTCGCGAGCGCTTCGCCCCAGCGCCAGTGCGTGGTGACGCGGCGCCCGTCAAGGCAGCCGGCCGAGGCTAGGATGAACGCGCCGGTGCAGACCCCGACGACCCGCCGCGCCCGGCTCGCCAAGCGGCGCGTGAGGTCGCGGACGACTGGCTCGCCGCAGCGGCGGCGCGCTCCCTCTCCACCCGCGACGATGAGTGTGTCGAGCGTGGGCCAAGCCTCAAGGTCCGACACCTCGATGGTCGAGCCGAGCGCGAGCCCCGCGGTGGTCGCCGGCGATCCCGGCTCCGGCACGATATGGCAGGCGAGATGATAGAGTCCCCCACCACCGAGGCGGTTGGCCTGTGTCAGGATCTCGGCCGGCCCCGCAATGTCGAGAAGCTGTGCCGGCGCAGCGGCGAGGATCAGGACGCGGCGCGGCGGTCGGGCGAGCGGTGACATGGCCCGGATCCTCGCACTCGCCTGATGGGGTCACAACGTCGTAGTTCCCTCGCATTCTGCCTTCGCCGCCTTTCTCCGCGCGCCATGTGCGGCGAAGGTCGAGCTTTGCAGACCGTCATGGCCTGACTTGATCTGCTCGCGCGTCGCATGAAGCGCAGCAGGAGTGGGGACGCGGCCCGCGACTTTCACATCCGCCACCACGACGAAGGTGAGCCCATGACCAGGGCCGGTAATCCGATGCCCGGTGCAGATCCGGGCGCCCTCGTCGAGAAAGACAGTGAGGGAAACCCTCTGCCGCCGCGCGGGTCCCGGCCTGCTCCCGCTGAGCGACCGCCCGTTCAACGCGGCCCGCAGCCCGATGAAGCTCTACGAGTATGCGGCGGCCCGCCTGCCGGTCGTCTACAAGGCGAGCGCGGAACTGTGCAGGCTTGGCCTGCCCTTCGCCTTTCCCTACCGGGTGCAGGACATTTTTCCTGCGGCCGTCAGGGCGGCTGCCCTGTATCGAGAGACGGGCGGCGCCGAGATGCGCGCGTTCGCCGAGGCGAAGTCGTGGCGAGGTATCGCCGAGCGGATCCTCGATTTCGCCCGCCGCGTCAGGGCATAGGTCTGAGCTGCCGCTCGGGGAAAGGATCCCGAGACGCTCCTGTTGCTCTTCGTCCTGTTGAGGATGCGCCCGCAATGCAGCGGTCCGAACGACGAAGCCGTCCCGGACCGGGCGCCGGCTCACGCCTGTGTGGGCCGCGCTGCCGGCAGGAGAGCTGTCGCCGCACGCCGGCATACGCGCCGCACCAGTTCCTGCTGACGCAGGGCTGGCCGCTCGACTGCGTACCAACTGAGGACGCCGAGGAAACCCGCGACGATCAGCGCGACCGTGCTGTTCGACCAGGGTGAGAGGCCCGGCACATGCAGCACCAGGAGGTTCTGCACCGGAAAGGCGTACAGGTAGAGGCCGTAAGAGGGATCTGCCCTGTTGAGGGCGAGGCTGACAGGCGCGGGGCGTACCGCAAAGGTGAACCAGAAGATCAGGTACCCGCCAAATGCCGCAAAGGCGGGCTCAGCGAGCGGAGGGCTGAACATCAGCGGCAGGAGCATCAGGGCCGCGATGAGGGCGCCGCGCCGCGTGTAGCTGATGCGGTCCCGGAACAGGTAGAAGGCGCTCCCGCAGAAGAACACGAAGGTCAGCCGGATCAGCTCCGATAGGGTGCCAAGCAGGGAGCCGGGCGCGCCGATCGGCAAAAAGAACCAGCGCAGGACGTAGAGACCTGCGAGCCCCGCGAGGAGAAGAACGGACCGTCCAGGCCGCCGCAATGCGCGCGCATCGTTGGCAAGGGACAGGAGCAGGTAACAGCCGAACTCGCACGGGATGGTCCACATCGACCCATTCAAGTACGGGAACGGTAGTTCAGCAAAGGCACCCGGCACCACTGGCATCAGGAGCAGCATTGCCCTGGCGCAGCACTGCAGGACCGAGACCGCCGAGAGATCGCCCCCGGCGAACGGCGCGACGAGGACGATGCAGACGAGCGAGGCGACGAGAAAGCCTGGATAGATCCGCACCGCGCGCTTCATCAGATAGGCCGAGAAGGGGCGGGTGTTGAGATAGCTTCTGGTGATCAGATAGCCGCTCACCAGGAAGAAGCCATCGACGGCAAGCTCACCGAGCGACAGGGTGCCGAACACTTTGGTGAGCGGCTCGCGTGAGCGGTTGCCGTCGATGAGCTCTGGGGCATGTGACAGCACCACGAGAGCGGCAAACACGAGCCGGACCAGGCCGAAATTGTTGGCCCGGCGCTCGTCGTCCGGGTTCTGCTGCAGCGGTGTCACGGCATCGGAGCTCCAGGGCGCAACGTCACAGCTTGATCGCTCCGCCGGGGTCGGCCCTCTTGGTATGCCATTGGTTCGAGGCGCGTGGGGAGTTTACGTTCTGACGCCGCTCGTTGGGCAGCTCCTGTGACAGATCGGCACCATCGACGAGTCCGCGGCGACAGGGACTCCGTGCCGGCCTCGGCGTAGCCTCCCGCGTGTGAGCCATGGTCTGCCTCTGCGAGTTTCCCCGATGGAGGCCGAGAGGCCCCACCTTGCAGTCCGACTGCTCTCATCGACCGGACCCAGAGAATGAGACGACCCATCCCCTTGCCGACCAGTCCCGGTCAGGAGAGCGTGTGGGACTACCCGCGCCCGCCGCGCTTGGAACCGGTGCCGGAGCGCCTGAGGGTGATCTTCGAGGGCGTCACCATCGCCGACACGGTGCGAGGCTGGCGCGTGCTCGAGACGAGCCATCCGCCGACCTACTACCTGCACCCGGGCGATATCCTCCCCGGTGCGCTTGCTCCGGCTGGCGGCGGCAGCGTCTGTGAATGGAAGGGCCGCGCCGCCTACTTCGATGTCGTCGGGCCGCAGCGGCGCGCAGAGCGGGTTGCGTGGGTCTATCCGAAGCCGACTGAGCCGTTCGCCGCGCTCGCCGACCACGTCGCCTTCTACGCCGGTCCGATGGATGCCTGCTTCGTCGGCGAGGAGCGCGTCGCCCCGCAGCCAGGCGGCTTCTATGGCGGCTGGGTCACGAGCCGGGTCGTCGGTCCGTTCAAGGGCGAACCCGGCACGATGGGTTGGTGAGGGCCCGTCCCGATGGGTTGTGTCGACCAGGCTCAGCGCGGGCGCTTCGATCGCCCGGGGGCCTGCAGAACCGAACGACCCGTACCTGGAAAAGGCGTGCTGCGCGCGGAACTGGGGAGGCCTGACGGCGTTTCACGCGCGCGAGGCCTCATCGGGCTCGCATCTTGGGCGCCGGACCGAGTGTCCGGCGGCCCTCGTCATCACGTTGCTCCCAGGAGGATGTGGTCATGAGGACCTACGATTTCGCGCCGCTCTATCGTTCCACCGTCGGCTTCGACCGCCTGTTCGCGATGCTGGACCAAGCTGCCCGGGTCGAACCCTCGATGCAGTGGCCGCCCTACGACATCGAGAAGGTCGCCGATGACGCCTACCGCATCACCATGGCTGTCGCCGGGTTCGCGCAGGACGAGATCGAGCTGACCCAGCACGATACCACGTTGCTCGTCAGCGGTCAGAGGAAGGATGGGGACCGGGAGCGCGCGTACCTGCACCGCGGCATCGCCGCGCGCGCCTTCCGCCAGACCTTCAATCTCGCCGACCACGTCAAGGTCACGGGTGCGGCCTTGGAGCACGGCCTGCTGACCGTGGAGCTCAAGCGCGAGGTGCCGGAAGCGCTGAAGCCCCGCCGCATCGCCATCGGCGGCTGGCAGGCCGCCGGGCAGGACAATGCGCCGACCCGGCTCGAGGATCGCGCCAGGGCCGCCTGAGCCCCCGCAGCACCTCGCAGACGAACCGATGGTCCCGGAGGCCGGCGGCCCCCGGGGCCCCGTCCCCTTTCGTGCAACGCTCCGCACCATCAGGGAGGATGACCCGTGTCGACAATGGAGACGCACCTCACGCATTGCGGCCCGATGAACCCGCAGGGCACCCAGCCCGCTTCGTTCGAGGCCTGGCAGGCGCTCGCCACGCCCGGCGACGTGTTCCGGCACCCGCGAGAGGTCCTGGCGCACCCGCACCTGACCTCGGGGGAGAAGCGCGCGATCCTGGCCTCCTGGGCCTCGGATGCCTGCGCGCTGGAGAATGCGCCCGGCCTGCGCTGCCTCGCCGGCTGCCGGGCCGAGCCGGTATCGGTGGATGCAGTGCTGGCCGCCCTTGCCCGGCTTGACTGCGAGGCCGTCGCGCCTTCGGGGAAGCGGGAAGCGCCGCGCAAGCGTTCGCGCGGTCTCTCGCACCTGCACCGATACGTGCGCCCTCGCCGCCGGGACGATGATGACGACCCGCCGCCGTGCCCGGCCATGGCGATGCCGCGGCCCCGCATGCCCTCCGGTGCCGCGGCGCTCGCCGCTGCCTGACCGCTAGCGGCTTCGAGACGATCCCGGCCAGATGCATCGGTGCACCCGGCCGGGTCACCCGGCTCGCTTGGCCGGGTACGGGCCGCCCCGCCGCAACCCTTCGCCCGCGTCCAGGACTCACAGCGGCTGCTCAGGCGAGCACGCCGTGGTCTGTTTCGCCTCGGCCGCAGCGGCGGCGCGCCACTGCGTCAGGAAGCGCGGCACGCGCGGGCCGCCCATGGGTTTGGCGTAGCGATAGCCTTGCGCATAGTTGCAGCCCATCGCGCCGAGCCGCCGTGCCTGACCTGCGGTCTCGACGCCTTCGGCCGTGACCTTGACGCCCATGCTGCGGCCGAGGCCGACCACGGCCGCGACGATGGCGGCGTCGTCGTGATCCTGCTCCATGTTGCGCACGAAGCTCTGGTCCACCTTCAGGTGCCCGACCGGGAACTGCTTCAGGTGCGTCAGCGAGGCGAAGCCGGTGCCGAAATCGTCGAGCGTGATCAGAATACCGGCATCCTGCAGCCGCTGGAGGGTCGCCGGCACGTTCTCGCTGCCGTGACCGAGGAAGACGGTCTCGGTCACCTCTACCTCGAACAGGCTGGCGGGAACGCCGTGCATGTCCAGCACCGCCAGAATGCTGCCGGCCAGGTCAGGCTTGCGGAACTCCGCCGAGGCGAAGTTCACCGCCACCCGGCCGGGCTTCAGGCCGCGCTCCCGCCACGTCCGCAGATCCGCGACGACTTGGCGGAGCACGGTGTCGCCGATGGCCGTCGCAAGCTCCGGATCTTCGAATGCCGAGCCGAAGTAGCCGGGTGTCAGCAACCCTCGCTCCGGATGCTGCCAGCGCGCCAGCGCCTCGAAGCCGACGACGGCTCCGGTCGTGAGGCACACCTTCGGCTGGTAGAACGGAACGATCTGGCCGGCCTCCAGTGCAGACCGAACCTCGGTCGCGATGGCGACCCGCCGCTCGGTCGCCGCGCGCATCTCCGGCGCGAACACGACCGCGCGGTTCCGGCCCTGTGCCTTGGCACGATCGAGCGCGATGTCGGCATCCTTCAGGAGCTCGCGCGGCTCACAATGGTGATCCGGGTAGGATGCGAGCCCGATGCTCGCCCTGCAGGAGAGCGTGTGGCCGCGGTAAGGGAGGGGCTGCCCCAACCGTTCGACCAGCGCCCGTGCATGGCCGGACGCGTGCTCTAGGCGCAGCGGTGCCGTGAGCAGCAGGGCGAACTCGTCACCGCCAAGGCGCGCCGCGGTGTCGGTCTCGCGCAGGCCCTCCCGCAGGACCTGAGCGACTTCGACCAGCACTGCGTCGCCCGCATCGTGTCCGAGGGTGTCGTTCACGTCGCGCAAGTGGTCGAGGTCCAGGAGAAGCAGGCTCATGCTCGCGCCGCCCTGCGCCGCGTCGGCAAGCGCCTGCTCCAGACGCTGGTGGAACAGCCGGCGGTTCGGCAAGCCCGTGAGCGCATCGTGGTTGGCGGCCCGCCACGCCTGCGCCTCGGCCTGCTTGCGCTCGGTGATGTCGCAGGTGATGCCGACGATCCTGTCATCATCGACGCGCTCGACCGCGGCGCTGAGCCAGAGCACGCGGCCGTCAGGATGGATATAGCGGAACTCGCGCTCCTCCCGGTCCTGGCTCCCCTTCTGCACCAGCCGCGTCATCCGCGGGCGATCATCAGGATGGACGCGGTCGAGAAACAGCGAGAGGGGCCCCGAGCGGATGCCGAGCAGGTCGAAGGCGTTTCCCGACCGCGTGGTGCAGCCGGTCCTCAGGTTGTGTTCCCAGGCCATCATCCGTCCTGCCCGCAAGGCAAGCCGCAGGCGCTCCACGCTGGCGCGCAGCGCCGAATCGGCCCTGCGCTGCTCGCTGATGTCGCGTACGGCGCCGACCATGCGCAGGGCTCGGCCTTCGGCGTCACGGATCACGAAGCCACGGTCGTTCACCTCCGCGTAGCTGCCGTCGGCACGCGCCAAGCGGTACTCCTCGCTCCAGCGAGGCTCCCGGCCGCCGATCACGCCCTGGATCGAGGCTGCGACGCGCGGGCGGTCATCCGGGTGGATCTTGCTCAGCCACCAAGCCCCGGTGCCGGCGACCTCCGCGTCGGCGTAGCCGAGCAGCCGGCAGGTCCCTTCGCTCCACGCGACGCCGTCCGTCGCGAGGTCGTGATCCCAGATCGCATCGTCCGTGGCGAGCATGGCCAGCCGGTACCGCTCCTCCTTGAGGCGGATCGCCTCCGTCGCCTGCACGCCCTCGTGGATGTCGCTGTCGGTTCCGACCCATTCGAGGACCCGACCGGAGGCGTCCCTCAGCGGCACCGCCCTGGTCAGCGTCCAGCGGTAGGTTCCGTCGCGGCTCAGGGTGCGGAACTTGAGAGTGCCCGCCGCTTGCGAGGCGAAGATCGCGTGCCACGCAGTGGTCACGCGCTCCCGGTCATCGGGGTGGACCGCACTCAGCCAGCCATAGCCCGTGTAGGTGCTCCGCGGCTGTCCTGTGTAGGCTTCCCACCCGCTGCTCTCGATGAGGGAGCCGTCCGGCTCCGCGCGCCAGACCATGCTCGCGCTCGCCTCGACCAGCGCCCTGTAGCGGTTCGCCGTCCTCTGCTGTTCGTGCTCAAGCGCGACCTGCGCCGTGACGTCGCGCGAGATCGCCAGGATCAGGCCGCCCGCGTCGCTCAAACCCTTGAGCGGGCTCAGCATCACATCCCACCACCGCGGCTGCCCCTTGGCCGTTCGGCAGAAGCCGCGGACGCGGGCGGCCTGCCCGGCTCGGGCCCGCTCGACCGCATCCTGCACGGCGATCCGGTCCTCGCCCTGCCAGAGATCAGCCCAGAACCGACCGAGGAAGAAGCCGATATCGTCGATCTCCATGGCCTGGAGGCCGCCCGCACTCAGGAAGAGCAGCCGCCCGTCCTGATCGAGCAGCTTCACGCAGTCGCTGCTGCTCTCCAGCATGTCCCGCAGCAGGTCGCCCACGAGCAGCGGATCCGGCGTAACCCGTTGGAGGGCGGAGTCCCCCCTCCCGGCGCCGCCCGGTGCGGATGAGGGATCGCGGTGAGCACCCCCCTCTGTCCAGAAGCGGAAGGTGCAGCGCCCCTCTGCTTTGGCACGGTAGAGGGCCTGATCGGCGTGCGCGTACAGGCCGTCGGCTTCGAGGCCGTCGCGCGGCGCGAGCGCGATTCCGATGCTGACACCGACGCCGGCCGGGTAACCGCCAAGATCCACCGGTGGCAGCATCGCTGCGATGACCCGCTCGGCGAGCCGGCCGGCATCCTCGGCGCGGGTGCAGCCGGTCTGGATGATGACGAACTCGTCGCCTCCGAGCCGCGCGACCGTGTCCTCGGTGCGCAGGACGGATCTGATCCGCTGCGCCACGACCTTCAGCAACTGGTCGCCGGCTTGATGCCCGAGCGTGTCGTTGACGAGCTTGAAGCGGTCGAGATCCAGGCAGTGCAACGCGAAGGCGGTGCCGGTCCGCTTCGCGCGCGCGATCTCCTGATCGAGCTGCTCGCGGAAGTGCAGCCTGTTCGGCAGACCGGTCAGCGGATCGTGGCGCGCGGCGCGCGCCATCTCGTTCTCGAGGGCTTTGCGTTTGGAGAAGTCGCGGATCACCGCAACGTAGCCGTTGGGCCCGCCCGTCGCCGCGTCCTGCGTGCGGCTGAAGGAGACCTCGACCCAGACGAAGCTGCCGTCTCGGCGGCGGTAGCGCTGCTGGGCCACCACCTCGCTGATCTGCCCGGTCTCGATCTGCGCCAGCAGGCGCGCGTAGCCGCTTGCCTCGTCGGGATGGACGAGCGCGTCCAGGTGCGTGCCGAGAAGGTCGTGCGATCCGTAGCCGAGCAGCCGGCCGATCGCGGGCGAGACGTAGCGCAGCCGACCGTCGAGGTCCGCCCGAACGATCACGTCGGTGCTGTTCTCGGTCAGCAGCCGATAGTTGGCCTCGCTCTCGCGCAGTCGGTCCGCCCGCTCGCGCGAAGTCCTGTCGGCTTGGCTCAGCCGAAGCTGACCGACCACGACCTGGGCCAGATCACGCAACTGCTCCTGCTGCTCGGGCAGGAGGGCGCGAGGCACACGGTCGATGATGCACAGCGACCCGAGGTGGATGCCCGGCCTGAGCACGAGCGGTGCACCGGCATAGAAGCGGACATGCGGCTCGCCGGTGACGAGCGGACTGGTCGCGAACCGCTCATCCTGAGTCGTGTCCTCGACCACCAGCACCTGATCGGACAGGATGGTGTAGGTGCAGAACGAGACCCCACGGGCCGTCCCATCCGCGTCCAGGCCGCACTTGCCCTTGAAGCGCTGCTCGGTCTCACCGACCAGCGACACGAGCGCGATGGGGACCCCGAACAGCGCCCGAGCAGCCCGGCAGATCGCGTCGTATTGCGGCTCGGGCGGAGAGCCGAGCACGTCCAGATCGTACAGTGCCTGGAGACGTTCCGCCTCATGCGGGTGCAGCGGGTACATACATCCTCTCGAAACGTCGGAACCTACCCGTGGACCTTCCACCTGACCCTGTCGCCAAGCCGGGACGCTGAAGGCGACGAGGCAGCTTCCCGCTCGCCTCTCGCGAGGACGCGCGGGACAGGGTGCTCGACGGCGCGCGCTCGGGGGAGGGGGAAGCGGAGCGCCGCCACGAATGCCCGGCACGGTCCTGGACCAGCATCGCTCGCACCGCCTCAGAAGAGCTCGATGTCGGGCAGAGCAGTGGCGTCCGAGGTTTGACCGCGCGCGCGCAGGTCGTTCTCATGCTGGATCTGCGTGACGTACCCGGAGCGGACACGCTCCATGAGCATCGCCGGCGTCACCGCCCGTGCCGTCTCCATCCCCGTCAAGGCGTCCCGCTGATCGTCGAGGATACGGTGCAGGAGGCCCATTGCGACACCGATTCCCTCGATCTGCTGGCGTACGACATCCTGGAACTGGACCCTGCCGACGGCCTGCATGATCTGCAGCGTGATCGCGTGGTTGCGGTCATCGATCGCGCCGAGGTCCGCCTGTGCGCGCCCACGGCAGCGAAGGCTTCCGACAGCGCGGCGACCTCGGCCAGAAGGCGCTCGATGCTCGCCTGCTCGGCCTGTGCGCGGACTTCCGTGCGGGCTGCGAGCAGGTTCGCCTCGATGGATTCCTTCATCGCGCTCATCTTGCCGCTCGCATCCGCGACCGCGCCGCGAGAGCGCTGCACCAGGGTCCGGAGCTCCCGCGCGACGACCCCGAAGCCGAGCCCGGTCTCGCCCGCGCGCCGCTTCGATGCTGGCATTGAGCGCCAGCATGTTGTTCGCGTTGCCCACCTGCTCCAGAACATGCGTCAGGCCGTCGAGCTCCTTCATCTGATCGGCGATCGCCGCCAGATGCTCGCGCTCGGAGCGCGTCTCCTCGAGACGCGTCGCCAGATAGGCGTGGAGGGCGGCGAGGAGGGCCGCGTAGGCCGTGTCGCCGTGCTCCACGAGGCCGCCCATGCGTTGTCGGGTCGTGCCGATGAAGGCCGTCGCGTCGGCGAGCGCGTCGTCGAGCGTGCGCAGCTGGGTCAGCAACCCCGAGGCCGCCTCCTCGGTCTGCTCGACGATGCTGCGTAGCTGGAGGCCGACAATTGCGAAGAACGGCTTGAGTTCCGTCAGGGTGTTGCAGGCCTCTGCGATCGCCTGCGGATCGCACGGCACCGACACCGAAATAGGCGAGCCCTCGTCCGGAGGCGCAGCGGAGGCGGCGCGTCTCGACCCGCACAATGGAGTTGGCGATGGGATCGAAGTCTTCGGGGCGGCCGAGCGCCTCCGTGGCGATTGTGTAGGCCTTCAGGCGGCTGCCGCGTCCGACGAGGCTTTCGTGGACGAGGTAGGCGAGCAGAGCGGCGAGCTTGGGTGATTTGCGGAACTGGGCGTGCCGCTGCAAGCGATCGACTTCGGCCTCGATGGCAGCCTGCCCGAGCAGAGAACGATCCATGGTTTCGACGAAGCTGAGCAGCTCGGGTTGTTCACGCAGTGTGGCGCGTTTATGCAATCAGTAGTAGAAAGTCGAGCCCCTGCAAGGACACCGCAGATGCGCGGCCGTGGCCGCTCGGCCAGGCAACCCCATCGCCCCGCTGGGAGGACGCCTCGTTACTTCGTGGGGACCCCGACTTTTCGACCTCAACATCTTCGCCCTCGACCGGGAACGGAATCACGTGGCGGTCCTGTTCACCACCATCACCGAACGCAAACGGGCGGAAGCCGCCCTGATGTACCCCGAGGGCGCAGCCTGGCTGGCGGCCGTGGTGGTCGGGCCGGTGCCGAGCATGGAGCGGGCGCTCGCCCTGATCGAGCACGGCGCGCTCGACGCGGCGGTGCTGGACCTCACCCTGGGCGAGCGCGGAACGGTGTTCCCAATCGCCGACCGGCTCGGCGCGCTCGGCGTGCCGCACCTGTTCGCCACCGGCGACGTTCAGGTCGCGCGCGGCTCCGGCTACGAGGACCGGCCCCGACTGGGGAAGCCCTACCGCGAGGCGGAGCTGGTCCGCGTCGTGGCACAGCTCACCGCCTCCGCTCAGACGGTCTCGTGACGCCCATCGCCCTGATCCGCCCCTGATTTCGCGGACACGGGGGATTGCGCTCACGACTGGTTCCGCAGGCTCGGGCGTGATGTCGCTGCGCTCCGAATGAATGCGTTGCCGATCGTCGGAGCCCTTGCTGGAAGCGGACAGGTCGCGCGCCGGGTCTCCTCGATGCGGCAACGATCATCGTGTCTTGAGCCGCGCTCAGCTTCGAGCCACGGGTGCGCTCGTGTCCGTCCCAGGCCGCACGGGCGCCGCGCACAGGTCGCGGCAGGGCGGATTCGGCCGCGCTGTCGACAGCGCCCGCCACCGGGATATCCTCGAGACCAAACTCGAGGATTGCCGCCATCCCGAAATCGGAAGGCGGAGACGCGCGAGGACCGGATCGCTCTCGCAGCGGTTCGGCCTCGAGCCGGTCAGGACGAAGCCCGAAACGCCGATTCAGGAAACGCGCATGTCGGATGAACCGCACGGTCTCGACCGGGGCCTGACGAACTATGGGGACCGCGACTTCGCCCGCTTCCTGCGCCGTTCGTTCGCGCGTTCCATGGGCATCTCGCCGGTCCTCCTGAGCAAGCCCGTGGTCGGCATCGCCGTGACGCCCTCGGGCTTCAACAACTGCCACAGAGGCATGCCCGAGCTCGTAGAGGCGGTCTCCCGCGGGGTGCTGGCGGCCGGCGCCCTGCCCAGACCCTTCCCGACCGTGTCGCTCGGAGAGGTTTTCCTCAATCCGACCAGCATGATGTACCGCAACCTCATGGCCATGGACACCGAGGAGATGATCGGTGCCCAGCCCATGGACGCGGTGGTGCTTATCGGCGGATGCGACAAGACCGTGCCGGCTCAGCTCATGGGCGCGGCCTCGGCCGATGTGCCGGCCGTCCAGCTCGTCACCGGGCCGATGTCGACCGGTCGCCACCGCGGTCAGCGCCTCGGCGCCTGCACCGATTGCCGCGGTTTCTGGGGCAGGTACCGCGCCGGAACGGTCGACGCGGAGGAGATCGCTGAGGTCGAGGGCCGACTTTCGGTCACCGCCGGCACCTGCGCGGTGATGGGCACGGCCTCCACCATGGCCTGCATCGCGGAGGCGCTCGGCATGTCGCTGCCCGGCACCGCAGCGATCCCGGCCGTGCATTCCGACCGCCTCGTCGCCGCCGAGGAGAGTGGGCGCGCCGCCGTGCGCCTGATCGAGACGAAGATCCGGCCCTCCCAGGTCATCACCGAGAAGTCTGTCGAGAACGCGATCCGGGTGCTGATGGCCCTCTCGGGCTCGACCAACGCCATCGTGCATCTCACCGCCATCGCCGGACGACTCGGCATCCGGATCTCGCCGGAGCGCTTCAACATGATCTCGGATGAGACGCCGGTGCTCGTCGACCTGAAGCCGGTCGGCCAGGGCTACATGGAGGATTTCCACGCCGCGGGCGGCATGGGCGCGCTGCTGCGCGAGCTGCGGCCCCTGCTGCACCTCGACACCCTCGACATTGAGGGCCGCACGCTCGCCGAGCGCCTGGACGAGCCGGCAGGTTGGATCGAGAGGTCGGTGATCCGGCCCGCCTCCGATCCGGTCTCGCCAGTGGGCGGCTTGGTCTCGCTGTCGGGGACCCTCGCCCCGGACGGCGCCATCTTCAAGCGTGCGGCGGCGACGCCGGACTTGTTCGAGTCGGAGGGACGCGCCGTCGTGTTCACCGGGCTGGAAGATCTGAGCCGGCGCATCGACGACCCCGAGCTCGACGTGGAGGCGGGCGACATTTTGGTCTTGCAGAACGCGGGCCCGCACGCGGCGGGCATGCCGGAGGCGGGATACCTGCCGATTCCGAAGAAACTCGCGCAAGCGGGCGTGAAGGACATGGTGCGCATCTCGGACGCGCGCATGTCGGGTACGGCTTTCGGCTCGATCGTGCTGCACGTCGCGCCGGAGGCGGCGATCGGCGGCCCGCTCGCGGCGGTCCGCGACGGTGATCGCATCCGCCTGTCGATCCGGGAGAAGCGCGTGGATCTCCTCGTCGCACCCGAGGAGATCACACGGCGGATGAAGGGTTTCCAGCCGCCGGCCGCTCCGAAGCGGGGCTATAAGGCGCTCTATCGCCGGAGCGTGACGCAGGCGCCGGAGGGCTGCGACTTCGATTTCCTGGCGGGAGGAGCCGGGGGCTGACGAGAGAACCTGTTCGTCGCGCGCTACGTCTTCGGCTCGCATTCTGCCGGAACGACGACGCGGTGAACGGCTTGGTTCCGACCTGCCATACCCACGGTGCGCCCCGATGCTGGACGGATCCGACACCCCGAGACTCGACGAGACGCCCGAGCCGATGGGCGATCCACCGGCACCGCCCAGGGCACCCGAGAGCGATCCCCCACACGAACCGACCACGCCGCCCGTGCAAGGCGGCCGCTCGGACGAGCTGACGAAGGAGGGGGAGGCGGCTGACAAGCTCGGCGATTTCGCCTGACGGCGCCGATCCGATCGTGCCACGGTGTCGCTCGCCCGCAGCGAGCGGTCAACGGGCGCGACCCGTCGCTGCCGCTCGCGCCTCGGCGACGAGATCGCCGAGGATCGCCAGGGCGGCACGCGTAGTGCCCGGGCTCGCCATGGCCGGGCTACCTGCCGCGAAGGGCGGCTGCGGTGCGTACTCGGCGACGAGCTGCGCAGTGCGCGCGTAATCCTCACCCCGAAGGCGGGCGGCGAGCGCGAGGGCGAAATCGAGCCCGGCCGAGACGCCCGCCGCGGTGATCCGGTCACGGTCGAACACCACGCGCTCGTCGACCGGAATCGCGCCGAGGAGCGGCAGCACACTCTCGCGCACGCACCAGTGCGAGGTCGCGCGGTATCCATCGAGCAACCCGGCGGCGGCGAGGATCAGCGAGCCGGTGCAGACGCTCGTGACCCAGCGCGCCCGGCTCGCCCGGTCACGCAGGAAGGCGAGCGTTGCGGCATCGCGCATCTGCGCGGGCGTACCGTCGCCGCCGGGCACGAACAGCACGTCGAGTTCGCTGGGACAATCGGCAAAGCTCGTCGTGGCGAGCAGGCTCAGACCGGTGTCGCTCGGTACGGGGCCTGGGGTTCGGGCGACGAGATGGAGGCTGCCGGGCGCGAGGCCCGCGAGCAAGCCTTGCGGGCCGACCACGTCGAGGGCCGTCATGCCCGGATAGAGCAGCATTGCGATGCGGATCGGCCGTTCCGTCGCGGACGAGAGGGCCGCGTCGCGAGCTCGAACGGGGCGGGGCAGCAGGCCCGCCGCCGCGAGGGCGGCCGCGCCGACCGCGCGGCGGCTCACCACGACCGGTGATCCGGCTATCGGCGTGTCATCCCGAGCCGATATCAGACCGGTGCCGTCTGTCGCCGCCAGAGGCTGCGCAGGGCACGGAAGGGGAGGAGCGCCAGCTTCAGCACGGCTCGCAGGAGGAGCACGACAAGAACGGTGAAGACCGCGGCCAAGGCATTGATCAACGCGCGCACTCTCTGATGAGCCGATAGGCCGAACCGTCTTCGACGACAAGCTGCCATCGGACGATGAGGCGCCCGGAACGCGGCGACACTGTGGAGGTGCCCGCGCGGTTGTGCATCGAGATCGTCGCACCCGTCCGCACCGCGTCGCGGATGGGTCAGTCGAGGTCGGGCTCGACCGTGATGGCGGCGAAATACGCTGCGAGGCGCTTTCCCGCTTCGAAATCCGCGCAGTCGATGTTCACCTGAGCGGGCCAGATTCGGTCTTCCTGTCGGAGCTGATGCAGGATTCGCTCGGCCGTATCGGCAACCTCGGATTCGGTGCTGCCGACCACGCGGCACTCGTACCGCTTACCAGAGATGACGATGGTGAAGGGTGCCGATCGCATGGATTAGAGATGGGTGGCAGCGCCCGCTTTCGCGCTGCGACAGAAGGCCCGATCCCGATGCGCCCGGCGTCCGCTCGCGCCTCCGACAATCACGCGATTGAACGCGATCTACACACGGCGTGCAGAACAGTTCGACTTATGCCGCTGATGCTCTAAATTGATCTCTGCAACATGTCAGAGGAGAGCATATGGCCGATCCGCAAACTCATGTTCCGGTCTACCGTGGCATCTCCGCTGTCAGGCAGGATGAACGGACGTCGAGAGCCGCGGCTGTATGGGACGAGGTTGCGGAGGAGCGCCAAGCTCTGGAGGATCGGACATCACGCCTGCGAGCGATGCGGCAAGCCCGCGAGGACGGTGTCAGCTCGCCATCCGGGAGCTAGCCTGGCGGACGAGCGCGACGTATCATGCAGTGTTGCCGCGCGTCGCAGGCTGTCACATCGACGGGCCGGGGATCGTAGAGCCGGCCACGAAGTTGAGTACCAGCTCGGCCAGTCGCCGAGGAGGAGAGGGTTTTTATGAGCACCGGCACTGTTAAGTGGTTCAACGAGACCAAGGGCTACGGCTTCATCCAGCCCGATGACGGCGGCAAGGATGTGTTCGTTCACATCTCGGCGGTCGAGCGGGCCAACATGCGTACCCTGGTCGAGGGGCAGAAGATCTCCTACGAGGTCGAGACGGATCGCCGCTCCGGGAAGGAGTCGGCAGGTCAGCTTCAGAGCGCCTGAACCCGGCCGGTGAAGGCCACGCGCCACTGGTCGCGAGCCTTCACCGTTTCTTAACCATGCGGCTGCCATTCTCGGGCATCCCGGCTGCGGTATCCCGCTGGGCTGGAAGCGGCCATGATGCCCAGAATGGTGACGCCGGATGTACGCGCACCCTTCTGGCCCGTGGTCGTAACGTTTCCGACGCTGAGCACCGCTGATCCGGGACATTGTCCCGGATCAGCGGTGC
>NZ_BPQM01000047.1 GCF_022179245.1 Methylobacterium gregans | reverse complement strand
GGCGGACTAGCTCACGCATCGGGTCAAGAACTCGATGGCGACGATGCAGTCCATCGCCCACCAGACGTTGCGCAACGCGGGCGGCCTTGACGAGGCCCGCGAGACACTCGACGCGCGCCTCGCGTCCCTGGCGGCGGCCCACGACGCCCTGATCCGTGGGGATTGGGGAGGGGCGACGCTGGGCGAGATCGTCGAGCGGGCCTTGCAACCGTTCCGGAGCGGCGCCGCCAGGCGCTCCACCGTCGCCGGTCCGGAGGTCTGGCTGTCGCCGCGGGCGAGCCTGGCGTTCGTGATGGCGTTGCACGAGCTGGCGACGAACGCGGTGAAGTACGGTGCCCTGTCGAACGATTCCGGCCGGGTGGTCCTCGACTGGGGGATCGTGGAGGGACGGCAGCCACCGCACCTCTGGCTGCGCTGGGAGGAGATCGGCGGCCCACCCGTCGCGAAGCCGGAGCGGAACGGCTTCGGCTCGCGCATGATCGAGCGGGCACTGGCGATGGAGCTCGGCGGCACGGCTCGGATCGCGTATCGCCCGGGCGGAGTGGTGTTCACGGTCGAGGCCCCGGTGCCCGAGGTCGCCGTCGCAAGCCAAGCGTAGGCGTCGAAGGCGACGATCGACGTCGGCGTCCCGCGGCGCCCCACACGTAATGCCGGCGTAAGGCTTCGTGTGCCAGAAACCATGCGACGACGAGAACGCCTGGGGAATGCCCGCCGATGGACCTGCCGCCCCGCCTCGCGAAGCGGCTGCGCTCCGCCCGCACCTGGATCGCGCTCGGCGTCCTGGCGCCCCTCGGCATGCTGGTCGTGTCCGGCCTGATGCTGCTCGACCTGCGCCGCGACGCCTGGGTCCAAGCGGAGCAGACCTCGAAGAACCTGCTGCAGGTCATCGAGCGCGACATCGCCCGCAACGTCGAGATCTTCGACCTGTCCTTGCAGGGCGTGCAGGAGAACCTCCGCGCCTCCGAACTCGACGCGGTGAGCCCGGCGATGCGCCAGCTCGTCCTGTTCGACCGTTCGGCGACGGCCCGGGACATGGGCGTCATGCTCGTGATCGACGAGCGCGGCAACATCGCGGTCGACGCCGGGGCGCTGCCGCCCCGCAAGGGCAACTACGCCGACCGCGACTACTTCCGCGTCCACGCGGAGCGCACCGACGTCGGCCTCCACATCGGGCGGCCGCTCGTCTCCCGCCTGACGGGCGAGCGCATGCTCCCGTTCAGCCGCCGCATCTCGAAGCCCGACGGCTCCTTCGGCGGCGTGGTGCTCGGCACCCTGAAGCTAGCCTACTTCAGCCGGCTCTTCGACCAGCTCGGCCTCGGCCCCGAGGGCGCGATCAACCTGTACCTGCGCGACGGCACGCGCATCATGCGCCACCCCTACGAGGAGGCGGACATCGGCGTGAACATCGCCGGAGCCCCCACCTTCAGGCGGTTCGTGAGCGCCCCTTCGGGCAGCTTCGTCGGCACCTCCGTCCGGGACGGGATCGAGCGGCACTACGCCTTCACCCAGGTCGGCGACCTGCCGCTGGTGCTTAACGTCGCCCTCGCCACCGACGACATCGAGGCGGGCTGGCGCGCCAAGGCCGCCGTCATCGGCGCGATCGTGCTGGTGCTGTGCGGCCTGACCGCGACCCTGTCGCTCTCGTTCGGACGCGAGCTGCGGCGCCGGGACGCGATGCAGGCCGAGCTCGCCACCTTGTCGCAAACCGATGCCCTTACGGGCCTGGCAAATCGGCGCCGCTTCGACGAGGTGTTCGAGACGGCTTGGGCCAGCGCACGGCGCACGGGCAAGCCGCTGTCGCTCCTCATCGTCGACGCCGACCACTTCAAGCGCTTCAACGACCGGTACGGCCACGCGGTCGGCGACGCGGTGCTCAAGGGGCTCGCCCGCTGCCTGTCGGCGAGCGTGCACCGGCCCGACGACCTCGTGGCACGGGTCGGCGGCGAGGAATTCGCGGTCCTGCTGCCCGATACCGACGTGGAAGGCGCCGAGCGTGTCGCCGGGAAGGTGCACGCGATGGTCGGGACGCTCGCGGTCGCCTCCGCGGCCATCGGCGCGGGCTCGGTCACGGTCAGCGTCGGCCTCGCGGGCGGCGTCGGCGGGGCGGGCGTGGAGGCGGAGACAGTCTACCGCGCGGCGGATGCGGCGCTCTACGCGGCCAAGGAAGGCGGACGCAACCAGACCCGGCGCGCGACGGCGGCTGGCCAAGTCGCCGAACGGTCAGCTTTCCTGCGCGTGGTCCAGGCTTGATCCGGGACTAGCTCCCACGCGGCTGCTGAGGCCAGCCACAAGCGGGAACGGACCTCGGCGGGCATCGGAACCCGTCAGGCGGCGGGGCCGGGTAGCGGTATCCGGACCGAGACCCGCAGGCCGTCGGGCGCGAAGTCGACTTGGACCTCGGCTCCCGTCTGTGTCGCCAGGACCTTGTTGAGGAGGCGGTGCCCGCAGCCTGCGCGCGTGGGATGGGCCACCGGTGGCCCGTCGTGCTCGGACCACGTCCAGCAAAGGCCGCGGCCCGCCGGTCCGTCCTCCACCGACCAGGTCACTTGAAGCCGGCCGTTCGGGTCGGCCAGGGCGCCGTGCCGCAGGGTGTTGGTGGTGAGTTCGTGCAAGGCCATGCCGACCGGAACGGCGAGCTCCGACGGGAGCACGACCCTCGGGCCCTCCAAGATCAGGCGCCCGCGCTCGTCGTAGGGCCCGAGCTCGGCCCGCAGCAGACTTTCGAACGAGGCCGCCTGATCCCGGTCCTCGGTGATCAGGGCGTGCGTCCGGGCCAGGGAGCCGATGCGACCGGATAGGGCGCGGGTGAACTCCGGGACCGAGAGCGAGGAGCGCATGGTCGCGTTCAGGACGGCCTGAACCGTTGCGAGGGTGTTCTTCACCCGGTGGTGCAGCTCGCGCACCAGCAGCGCCTGCCGGTCCTCGCCGGCGCGCCGCTCGGTGACGTCGCGCTGCGCCGAGACCCAATGCGTGATGCGCCCGCCCGGCTCTCGGACGGGCGTGATCAGCCACTCGACCGTGTAGGTGGAGCCGTCCTTGCGGTAATTCAGCGCCTCGCCCTGAAAGCGCTCGCCGGCTTCGAGGGCGGCCCGCATGCGATCGAGGACGGACCGGTCCGTGCCCGGTCCCTGCAGCAGACGCGGCGATCGACCGACTACCTCGACCGCCTCGTAGCCGGTCATAAGGGTGAAGGCAGGATTTGCGGCCCCGGTTCTTCGAGGTCGGCGGAGGTGATGAGGATGGCTTCCCCGGACGCCTCGACCGCCGCGCGCAGCAGCGGGAGGTCGACCGCCGCCGGCCCCATCCCGTCTTCCCCAGCCACGCCATCCTCCCGTCCGACCGCCCCCACCGCGTCGCCGGCCTGGCGATGCATGCGCGTCCGGGCACCCGACGTCCAACCGGCAACCTGTCCCGGGGTTGCCACGCTCGGCGCCCAGGGCTGCGCCGCATCGTCCCAGGTACCTTCGGCTTCGCGGTTTCGCCGCGGCTGACACGAAGAACGCGCCAGCGTTGCAAGCCTTTAGCCCCTTGGCGTCCGCCCCGGGGCCGACCATGCCGGACCGTTCCCTGTCAGGCCTAAGCAGGACCGTCCGGCTGTCGCGTATCCTTACGGTCCTGGTCTCGCACCAGCCAGTGCACAGCCCCAAGGGCCAGGACGGCGGCGGCCAACCCGATGATGGTCAGTGGCTCGGTCTTGCTCGCGTCCAGGATGATGAACTTGCGGGCAAGCGCCAGCAGCGCGATTAGGATGACGGTGCGCAGCTGGATGATGCTCTCTTGCCGGTGCAGCACGCTCAGGATCGAGTGGTTGAACTCCAGCGCGATCAGCACCGTGAAGATCATGCCGAACACGGCCTGGAACACGCTGTGCTCGGCAGGGTCGAGCAGGCCGAAGATCACAAGCAGCACCACGCGGACGCAGAGGTTGATCATCGCCGCGACGATGACCAGGCCGATCAGCCCGGTGAGCACCACGACGACCACCTCCTCGAAGCGCTCGTAGAGGCTCAGACCAGGCCACGCCTTGCGCGTGTCGCGCAACGTGTCTGCGGCCGCCGAGACATGTCGGGAGAAGAAGGACGGCCCTTCGTTCCGATCTGCCCTGGCCGGTCCGGTCACTGGTTCATCCACGTCTTCGCCCACAGCCTGTTCCTGCAACGCTCATAGGCCCTTGCTCGCGGGATGTCGCGCTTCATCGACAGCCCTCTGCCACCCAGGGCCATCATCCAGGCCGCAATCGTCCCGGCTCAGATCCCCGCCGCCTGTCTCATCCCTCGGCCGATCCCCGCGTCGTTGCCTTCTCCGGAAGGCGCTCGCTGGCAGTCGGCGTCCAGGAAGCGGAGGGGGCACGGGTTTACGGTCGGGACCCTTGCGAGGCTGCGGGTAGCGAAGGTCGAGCAGCCCCTGGAACGCCAGGGGCGCCGATAGGACGGTCAGGCCCCCCGCGGCGATGCTCGTGAGGACAAGACCGGTCAGCATGGCTGTGCCGCCCGGGGAGGATTGTCATGCGGCGATGTCCGGTGAGCCCTCCCGCTCCTGAGCCCCGTTGCCGCGATCGCGACGACCGCAGCCCCAACGACGACGTGCGCACAGCTCATCGCCGAACGGCCGTCCCACCCGAGAAGCCAGGGTGCAATTATGAGCCCGGCCCCCCGACGGCCTGGCCCCATGCCTTCCAGCCGCGGAAGGCCAGCGCGGCCGAGAAACCGAGCCGCATCACCAGGGCGCCCCCGAACACCGCGCTCCAGACCGCCAGCGGGTCGATGGCCTCACCGAGCAGCCACGGTGTCGCGGCGAGGACAAGTCCCAGAAGCCCGCTCAGAAGGTTGAATGCGGCGCGCTGCTCCTTCCAATCCCTTCCCATTTTTGACCCTCCTTCCTCGAAGCAAAGGTCGTCGACGACTGCTTCCATCATGCCTGCAGGCCCAGGCGGCGCCTGCCCTCTCCATCGGCTCCGATCGATGTGCCCGCACGTTCAGGCAGCGAGCTCAGCCTCCCCGTACGTGCGCGGAACGCCCGCGGCCGGCGCGAACGGCTTGGGCCGCCACGTCTCGCCCAGGCGCAAGAGTGCGGCCTTGACCTCGTCGAGACGAGACGGCTCGCCCTCCGCCATGCCCTCGCCGGCCGCCACCTCCTTGAGGTACTCGTCCCAGGCCCAACGGCGCAGGAGCTCGCGCTTGCACCCGCGCATCAGCCGCGGATGATCCAGGACATCCTGCGGCGTAGCGAAGACGGCCGCCGGGTTCACGAGGGCCCGCTCTAGGTCGGGCAATCCTCCTTGGTCACGGGACTTCTCGACTTGGGAGTCCGCGGCCTGCGGCCGAGGCAAAATCCTGATCGGCCGCCCCAGGGGCGGAGCGGGACGCCTGTTCCACTGCCACGGTGGAACCAGGGTGACCGAAGCGGTCCGCCCGGGGGCCGCGCCGATGACGAAGTCGAGGCCCTGGCGCTCCGCGTAAGTTACCGCCTCCGCCCTCGTGGCAAAGGTCAGCCGAACCTCCGTCGCGAGGGTGTCTTCGCCGCCTGTCCAGCCCATCAGGTCATCGATCTCGGGCGGCGTTTCGCGCTCGAACGTGAGAACCCACTCGTCCGCGTGCGCACGGCCTGCCGTCTCGACCGACCGGCCGCGGCGCCGAATGTAGGCTCGTCTCCGAGTAAGCCAGGGCACGGCTGGAATCGACGAGGGCGGATTGTTGTGACCGATGCCAATCACTTGATCCTGCATGACGAACTTCAGGTTCGATCCGGCGGGTTGATCAGGCGCCTAGGAGCCCGAGGCGCGCAGCGGCCTGTACGCCGAAGCTCGTGGCAAAGGAGAGCAGCGACCCGTCCCAGGCAGTGAACCGCCCGCGCTTGAACGGCGGCCCGGCTGTCGTGAGCGCAACGCCGAGCCAGACGAGACCGGCTAGGTTCAGCATCGCGGCCAGAATCCAGGGCACGACCGCTGCCGGCAGAAAGGCCGAGACGCCCACGCAAAGGGCGGTGGACATCGCCCAGTCGCAGAGAACGGCCATGCTCGCGCCTTGCCGCGGCTCGGTTCTCGACGAGGACCGCAGCATGGGCGGGCGCCAGGCCCGATCTCTGAGGTGGAATGTCGCCATCCTGTCTCTCCCGGTCTCAGTTCAGGCCTTCCCGTGAAGCCGCTCCGTCGCGGAGCCGGCGGTACCGGAAAGCGAGCGGGAACCGCTGCTCGGGCTCCTCGCCCGTCGCCGGATTTGGCGTATCTTGGTCGAGCGCCTGCAACGCGCTTAGGATCGCGTGGAGCGGCACCGGCTCGGCGCGGCAGCCGGGCAGGCAGCGCAGGGTCGGGCAGGACTCGACCGCCCGGACGTCGGACGCCCATGAGGCGAGGATCGCCCGCTTCTCGGCAGTCGACAGATTGGGATAGGCCAGGACCTCGCGCGGATGGCGGAACACGTCGCCAGGCGCGATGAAGGCCTCAAACGGATCGACGGCCGAAGTTCTGAGCGTCGCGGCGGCAACGGGGCCGAGGTGTTCGATGGTTGTCTCGATCTGCTGCATGTGAACCCTCCTCTGTTGAGCAAAGGTTGGACAGCCGGCGCGACCCGCAGGCCCGCGCCGACCGCCATGTCATGCGTTCAGTCCTTTCTCTCTCGCCTTGTATGGGGGAGGCTCCCGATCAGTGCGGTGTCGACTGCGGCGTGCCGCCGTTGATCGCGATCCGGCGGCCGCGATCCGGCGCCTTGGCCGAGCGGGGCAGCGTCACGCTGAGAACCCCGTTCCTGAACGAGGCCTCGGCCTTGTCCTCCTCCACGGCGAACGGGAGGGCGAGGCTGCGCTCGAAGCGGCCGTAGGAGCGCTCCGTGTAGCCGCGCTCCTTGTCGGTCGTCTCGGCGCGCTTCTCGCCGCACAGGGTCAGGACCCCGTCATCGATCGTGAGCTCGACGTCCTTCTCGTCCAGGCCCGGCAGTTCGGCCGAGACGCGCAAGCCCTGCTCGGTCTCGACCATCTCGACGCTCGGCCAGCCAAGGCCACGCATCGCCGGCCCGAGGGCTCCACCGCCCAGGCCGCTGAACACGTCGTCGAACAGGCGGTTCATCTCGCGGTGAAGCGTCAGGAAGGGGCTCGCGGGCTCGTCCCGCATCCGGCTCGGCACGGGAGCGTTCGTGCTGCGGCCCCAGGGGATCAGATCTCTCACAGCCATGACTCATCTCCGTCAGCATGTCGGATGGCGCGCACTCGCCCTCGCGGGCCAGCCGGCCCGCGAGTTCGTGTCGTTGTTCGAAGAGGCCAGTTCAGGCGGCCTTGGCCTCGCCCTCGATCTGGGCCGGCGCGTTGTCCTGCCCGACGGCGGCCTGCGTGCCGCCGATGGCGATCCGACGGGGCTTGAGTGCCTCAGGCACCTCTCGCTTCAGATCCACGGTGAGCAGACCGTTCTCCAGCGAAGCACCCGTCACCTTCACGTGCTCGGCCAGGTTGAAGGTCTGGCGGAAGGTGCGGGCTGCAATGCCGCGGTGCAGGTACTGCCGCTCGCCCTCCTGGGCCTTCCTCTGGCCCGAGACGAGGAGCGTGGTGTCATGCTGGGTGAGTTCGATCTCGTCGGGCGTGAAGCCGGCGACCGCCATGGTGATGCGATACTCGTCCTCGGCCACCTTCTCGATGTTGTAGGGCGGCCAGGCAGCAGATGCTTCAGCGCGTTCGGCCTGCGTGAGAAGATCGAAGACCCGGTCGAAGCCGACCGAGGAACGGAATAGGGGCGCAACGTCGTAGGTCCTCATAACCACATCCTCCGATGAGCAACGTGACTACAAGGGACGCCGGACACCGGGTGGCCGGCGCCCATAGCGCGAGCCCTTTCGGGCCTCGCACGCGCGTAACGCCACGGGTGCACGCTGGTTCCGGCCGCGCCAGAAATTTTTTTCCTGCCTAGAGAGTATTGCACGGCGCCGTGCGACTTCCGGGACGGCCGAAGCTTCGCAGCCCCATCGGGGACGCACCAGCGCCTTGCGCCCCTCATGACGGTGAGGAGACTGTGGGATCGGGGACGAGCCTCCAAGAATGCTGCGCGCGTCCCGTCTCTGAGCGACGTTGGACGAGTTCAGGGCCCGACCGTGTAACTCAGCCGGCACAGGCGGAATGTATCTTGAATGTCCGGTGGTGTCCGGCTTGGCATGTTCCCCTGCAGGATCTCAACTGCACGGATGAACCGCCGGACGCCTGCCCGCTTCGCTTGCCTACTCTCCGTGGTCATGCTGGTTGCTTCGCCGGCAGGTGCGCGGGACGGCGACGATGCGGTCGAGGGCGTGGTCGGCCCCTACGGCGAGCGCCCGCGCTACGACGAGAAGGGCCTGACGCTGACCTTCCCCGAGGAGGCGAAGCTCCAGATCGGCGGGCGGCTTCACGTCGACGCCGGCGCCGCGGGACTGAGCCTTCCCGGCCTGCCGGGCGCTTTCCCAGACAACGTTGCCGTGCGCCGCGCCTGGATCGAGCCGACGCTGACCATCGGCAAGGACTGGGTGATCGCCTTCCAGTACGACTTCAACGACGCGATGTTGCCCATCAACGACGCCTTCGTCGCGTGGAAAGGCCTTCCGGACACCATCCTCACGCTCGGCAACATGAAGGTGCCGTTCAGCCTCGAATGGCTGCAGAGCAACAACGACACGCTGTTCACCGAGCGCTCGCTCGCCAACGCCCTCGTGCCCGAACGCCGCTTCGGCTTCGCGGTCGGGCATCACGGTCAGGCCTGGACGGCGGTCGCCGGCGTGTTCGGGAACGCGGCGAGCAACGGCGTGGCCGGCGATGGCGTCGCCGCGGCCGGCCGGGCGACATGGGCGCCGGTCATGGAAGAGCGCGAGACCCTGCATCTCGGCGTCGCCGGGATCTACCGCAGCCGCTCCCGAGGCGACGCCGACTTCAGCTTCTCCAGCCAGGCGGAAGCGTTCCTGTTCGGACGTCCCTTCGTCGATACCGGGGACCTTCCGGGCGTGGCGAGCGTGTCGCGCTTGGGAGCCGAGCTCGCCTACCGCAACGGGCCGTTCCTGGTGCAGGCCGAGTACATACGGGCCGATGTCGAGCGGTTCGGTGGCTTGCCGGGCTTCAGCTTCCAGGGCGGCTATGTTGAAGGATCGATCGTCCTGAACGGGGAGGGTCGAGCCTACGCGCTGACGCCCCAGGGCGGGACGACCTACGCGACGTTCAAGAGCGTCAAGGTACGCGACGACCGGCGCGTCACTCGCGGCGGCGTCGGCGTCTTCGAGATCGCTGCCCGCCTCAGCGCCATAGACCTCGACGACCGTCGCCTGCGCGGGGGCACCGAGCGGGACGTGACCCTCGGCCTGAACTGGTACCCGGAGTCGAACCTCCGGTTCGTTGCCGACTACATCCACGGACGGGTGCGCCCGGGTGCAGCCCAGTCCGACGCCCTCGGCAGCGCGCCCTTCTCGGTGGACACCTTCATCGGGCGGATGCAGCTTTACTGGTGAGCCCTCCCTCGACTCCAGCCCTGCATCAGGGGGCACGCCTCGCCAAGCCCGGGCGACATCCGCGAGGACGCCGCCCGGGACCCTGGTCAGCGGCTCTTCTTGTAGAGCTTGCTCGCGATCTCGAAGATCTCCTCAGGCGCGTAGTTCGGCGCGAAGGCGCCGTAATTGCCGTCGAGCTCGGGGATCTTGCCGCCTTCGGGGAGCCCGTCGACGACTTCCAGGTTGCCCGGCGGATCGCCCGGCAGCGCCACCTCGTCGTTCGACCAGACGCCGGCGTCTCCCGGCGCGGGTTTGCGCGCCTGGGGAGATAGCGGTCGGGCCGAGATATCCAGGTTGGAGCGCGGTGTCCCTTCGAGTTGCGGGCGTGGGGCGTGGATCTCCCCCTGCGTCGTCCCATGCGCTGACAAGGGTTTAGCTTGACGTTACCGTGCCCGCCTGCCGGGATCTGTCCCACGCCACGGGGCCTGGATCGAGCCGATGACGAACCCTGCGACGCCCCTTCCGACCGGTGGGGTATCCCGGATCTCGACCGGCGTACCCGGCCTCGACGCGGTCCTATGCGGCAGCCTGACCCCGAGCCGGCTCTACCTGCAGGTTGGCACGCCCGGCACCGGCAAGACCACGATGGCGCTCCAATTCTTGCGCGAGGGGGCGGCCGGTGGCGAGCTTACCCTTTACGTCACCCTGTCCGAGACCACGGAGGGATTCCGGGCGGCCGCGACCCATGGTTGAACCCTTGACGGCATCGACGTCTGCGCGGTCGTCGACCGTCTGGATGCGCAACTTCATCGAGGCGCTGACCCCCGACCGGGAGGGACTGCTGACTGTGGATAGGTAGGACACATCGGAGGCCGCGCGGCACGCGGTTCAAGCGAGGCCGTTGCCAGACGCTGCGGAACCGCGTGCCGGTTTCGCGGACCTTCGTGAGACGTGCGTTCCGAGTTCCGATGCAACTGCCCCGTGACGACACCCACCACCCCCGGGCCGAAGCCTTCCGCGCCTTCATCCGGGACGCGGCCTTCCCCTGCGTCGGCGCCAAGTCGGCCCTGAGCAAGGGCCAGATGCGCGTGCTCGTCGCCCGCGACATCACCTCGGCCTGGGACGACATGCGCATCTACCCGGCGCTGATGGCGTTCGCGGCGCGCTACCGCCGCCGGCCCGACCTCTTCCAGAGCTTCGCCGTCATTTTCGAGGGACCCGGCGACCTCGACGAGGCCGGCTTCGAGCGGCACCTCTGGGACCGGGTGCAGTCGCTCGCCGACAAGGATGCCTGGCTCGGCCATCCCTGGGATGGTCGCGTCGCGCAGGAGCCAGACAGCCCGCACTTCTCCCTGAGCTTCGCCGGCGAGGCGTTCTTCGTCGTCGGGCTGCACCCGCATGCCAGCCGCCCGGCACGCCGGTTCTCCTCGCCCGCCTTGGTGTTCAACCTGCATGCCCAGTTCGAGCAGCTCCGCGCGGCCGGCCGCTACGAGAAGCTGCGCTCCTCCATCCTACAGCGGGACGAGGCGCTCGCCGGCTCCGTGAACCCGATGCTGGCCCGGCACGGCGAGGCGTCCGAGGCGCGGCAATACAGCGGCCGGGTCGTCGGCGAGGAGTGGCGTTGCCCGTTCCGGCCACGCGGCATGAACACCGGGGGCGCCGATGTGCGCTGACGCCGGCACCCACGAGATCGCGCCGCGCTCGGGCGTCGCCTTCACGCTCGACAAGGGCGATAGGCTTATCGTCATCGACCCGCGCGGCGAGCAGGTGGCGGACCTCCTGGCCTTCAACCGCCACGACCTCGACGAGGTGATCTCGTCGGGCCGAACGCTGGACTACGCGAGCCGCATCTACCTGACGACCGGCGACCCGCTCTACTCCAATCGCTCGAACGTGCTGCTGCGCATCGTCGAGGACACGGTCGGGCGCCACGATTTCCTGCTGACGCCCTGCTCGGCCGACACCTTCCGCATCATCTACCGCGACGCTGACCCGCACCACGGCTGCTTCGGCAACCTCGCGGCGGCGCTGGCTCCTTACGGCATCGCCCCGGACCGCATCCCGGTGGCGTTCAACTGCTTCATGAACGTGCCGGTGGACGCGGCGACGGGCGCGTTGGCGGTGGAGCCCCCTCTCAGCCGGGCCGGCGACCGCATCACCTTCGAGGCGGAGGCGGACCTGGTGGTCGGCCTGACCGCGTGCTCTGCGCCGCAGTCGAACAACGGCAGCTTCAAGCCGATCCACTACCGGATCGAGCGGGGGAGCCGGAGCGGGTGCGACGGTGACGACCCGCGCGGACGCGACGCCGTTCGCAACGCTTCGGCGTCTGGCGCGTAGCCTCGCCGGGTCCCTCCCGGGGCCGGCAAGGAGCGAACCGGGCATGGCACATAAGCCGCTGCGCGAGCAGGTCGTCGTGATCACCGGCGCGTCGAGCGGCATCGGGCTGGCGACCGCCCGCATGGCCGCGGAGCGCGGCGCCCGGGTGGTGCTCGCCGCCCGCAGCGCGGAGGTGCTCGCCCGCATCGCCGCCGAGCTCGGCCCGAAGGCCGCCTACGTCGTGGCCGACGTGGGCCGGCACGAGGACGTCCTCGCCATCGCCGACAAGGCCGTGGCAACGTTCGGCGGCTTCGACACCTGGGTCAACGTCGCCGGCCTGACCGTCTACGGTCCCTTGCGCGAGATCGCCCACGAGGACCACGAGCGCCTGATCCGGACCAACCTCTGGGGCACGGTGAACGGTTCGCTCGTCGCCGCGGAGCACCTGCGCCGGCGCGGCGGAGCGATCGTCAACGTCGGCAGCATCGCCTCCGACCTCGCCTTCCCCTTTCAGGGCCTCTACGCCACGAGCAAGCACGCGGTGAAGGGCTTCACCGACACCCTGCGCATGGAGCTGATCGCGGAGGGCGCGCCGGTCTCGGTCACCCTGGTGAAGCCCGCCTCCATCGACACGCCCCTGCCGCAGCGTGCCCGCAACTACATGGACCGCGAGCCGACGCTGCCGCCGCCGATCTACCCGCCGGAGGAGGTGGCCAACGCCATCCTGCACGCCGCCGTGCACCCGCAACGGGGCATCGTCGTGGGAGGCGGCGGCAAGCTGTTCGTGATGGGCAAGGAGTTCGCGCCGGGCGCCTACGACGAGCTCGCGCCGGCCATCATAGCGCTGCAGAAGCGGTCTGAGCCTCCACGGGATCCGCAGGGTGCCCTCCATGCGCCGCGGCACGCCGGCTCGGTCCGCGGGGACCCGCCGGTCTACGTCATGCGCACCAGCGCCTACACCCGGGCGACCCTGCATCCGCTCGCGACGGCCGGCGTGCTCGCAGCAGGCTTGGCCGCGACGGCCGCCGTGATCCTCGGCACGCGATCCAGGCCGCGCCATCGCTGATCTTGGGCGCCTCGCCGCGCCGGAACCAAGCCGCGCCCGACCTCCTTACCCATCCGATACGCGACGATCGGAGACGACCGACCATGAAAGCACTCACGTGGCAGAGCCGGGGCAAGATCACCTGCGAGACGGTGCCGGACCCGAAGATCGAGCATGGGCGAGACGTCATCATCAAGGTGACCGCCTGCGCGATCTGCGGCTCCGACCTGCACCTGATGGGCGGGTTCATGCCGACGATGAAGTGCGGCGACATCCTCGGTCACGAGACCATGGGCGAGGTCATCGAGGTCGGCAAGGACAACCACAAGCTCAAGGTCGGCGACCGCATCGTGGTGCCCTTCACCATCTGCTGCGGCGAGTGCCGCCAGTGCAAGTGGGGCAACTGGAGCTGCTGCGAGCGCACCAACCCGAACGGCAAGCTGCAGGCCGAGACCTACGGCTACCCGCTTGCCGGCCTGTTCGGCTTCTCCCACATCACCGGCGGCTTCGCCGGCGGCCAGGCCGAGTACCTGCGGGTGCCCTACGCCGACGTCGGGCCGATCGTCGTCCCCGAGGGCCTCACTGACGAGCAGGTGCTGTTCCTCTCCGACATTTTCCCCACCGCCTACCAGGCCGCCGAGCACTGCGACATCGGCCCGGAGGACACCGTCGCCATCTGGGGCTGCGGCCCGGTCGGCGTGCTGGCGGTGAAGTGCTGCTACCTGCTGGGTGCCAAGCGCGTCATCGCCATCGACAGCGTGCCGGAGCGCCTGGCCCTCGCCCGCGAGGCGGGCGCAGAAACCATCGACCTGTCGAGCCAGAACGTGCAGGACACGCTCATGGAGATGACCCACGGCCTCGGGCCCGATTCGGTCATCGAGGCGGTCGGCATGGAGTCCCACGGGGCCGACACCACGCTCCAGAAGGTCTCCTCCGCCATCATGGAGCACACCGTCAGCCTGGAGCGGCCTTTCGCGCTCAACCAGGCCATCCTCGCCTGCAGGCCCGGCGGCAACGTCTCGATGCCCGGTGTCTTTGCCGGTCCGGTGGGCCCCGTCGCCCTCGGCGTGCTCATGAACAAGGGCCTGACCCTGAAGACGGGTCAGACCCACATGGTGCGGTATATGAAGCCGCTGCTGGAGCGCATCCAGAAGGGCGAGATCGACCCCTCCTTCATCGTCAGCCATCGCTCCACGAACCTGGAGGAAGGGCCGGCACTCTACGAAGCGTTCCGCGACAAGACCGACAACTGCACCAAAGTGGTGTTCAAGCCGCACGGCTGACGCCGGCCAGGTCCCGGCCGCGAACGGCCTCAACGCATGAAGGCACGATGGTGGACGACACACGCGACCTCGCCCTGGTCTTTGCCGGCGGCAACGCCGTCGGCGCCTACCATGCCGGGACCTACGAGGCGCTGCACGAACATGGGCTCAGGCCCGATTGGGTCGCAGGCGCATCCATCGGCGCGGTGACGGCCGCCATCATCGCGGGCAACGCCCCCGAGGACAGGGTCGCCAAGCTCCGGATGTTCTGGGACGAGGCGACCCAGGCCACGGGCCCGAGCGCAACCGGGCTGCTCAAGCCGCGCCAGGTCTACAACGGGCTGCACGCCCTACTGGCGCTCGCCTGGGGACGCCCGAGCATCTTCGGCCACCGGTTGCCCGGCCCATGGTCGGCGCTGCCATGGGTGCCGAACGACGTGGCCCTGTTTGACAACAGGCCGCTTCTCCGGACCTTGGAGCGCCTCGTCGATTTCGAGTGGCTGAACAGGGCCGACACCCGCCTGACGGTCGGCTGCGTCGACATCGAGACTGGCGATGAGGTCTACTTCGACACCGCCCGCCAGGAGGTCCGGTCCGAGCACATCCTGGCCAGCACGGCGATCCTGCCCGCCTTCCCGCCCGTGGAGGTGGACGGGCGCGTCCTGTGCGACGCGGGCTACACCAACAACCTGCCCCTCGACCCGCTCTTCGAGACCGAGCCGGAGCGGGACCTCCTCTGCATCGCCTCGGACCTGTTCTCCCTGCGGGCGCCGCGTCCCGCCTCCCTCGACGCGGTGCTGGAACGCGCCAACGACCTCATCTTCGCCAGCGCCCCGCGCCGGGCGGTTGCGGGCCTCAGGCGCGAGTACGAGTTGCGCGAGAGGCTCGATCCCGAGGGACCGGCGGTGACGCTGCTCCACCTCGTCTATCAGGCCGGTGCCGACGAGCTCGCGGCCAAGAGCTTCGACTTCTCGCCCTCGTCCATCCGCGACCGCTGGGCCGCGGGCGGAAGGGACGCGGTGCGTGGCTTGGGGTTGTTGAGGGCGGACAAGCGTGCGAGCGGCCGCTTCGAGTATCTCACCCTTCCCGACAGCCTCGGCACCCGGAAAGCCGCGGAGCCTCGGGCCGCTTCCGCGGTGGCGTAACGTCGGCGGTGCCGAAGGTAGCCGACCTCGTGGCGGTCGGCGAGCCGGCCAGGCGCGGGCTCCCGTCAGGCCGCCACGCCGAGGCCCCCTTCGAGGGCCGGGTGGCGCAAGCCGGCGCGGACGTCGAGCCCCGCCGTGCCGCCCTCGCTCCACGCGACCGCCGCCGGCGTGCGCCCCCCGTCGGTCGTCTCGAACTCGACCGCTTCGCCGGGCGCAAGTTGCGGGGCGCCCGCGATGCGGGCGCCGTGGGAGGAGACCTCCGCGAGGCGCACCGAATGCCGCCGCCCCCGCACGTGCAGGAAGGCCGCCTCGTCGACGGCGACCCGAACCGTGCCGCGGCGCTCCTCTAGGTCGGTCGTGACCCGCTGCACGAACTGGGTCACCGAACGCGCGAGGTCGGCCGCGACCGCCTTGAGGGACTCGGACGCGGTCAGGGCGCTGTCGGCGTGCCGCTGCGTCTCCAGGGTGGCCTGCGAGACCGAGACGGCTCCGGCGTGCGCCTCGGAACTGCCCTGGGCGACCTGCGCCACGGTGCGGGAGATCTCCTGCGTCGCCGCCCGCTGCTGTTCGACCGACACGGCAATCGACGTGGTCAGGGCGTTCACCTCCTGCGTGGCCGAGGCCATCGCGTGGACGGAGCCGACGGTGCGCCGCGTCGAGGCCTGGATGGCCTCCACCTGGGACACGATTTCGTCGGCCGCCCGCATGGTCTGGCCTGACAGCGCCTTCACCTCCGATGCCACCACCGCAAAGCCGCGGCCGGCGGCGCCGGCGCGCGCCGCCTCGATGGTGGCGTTGAGCGCCAGGAGGTTGGTCTGGTCGGCCACCGACTTGATCAGGCCCATGACGGTGCCGATGCGGTCGGCCACGACGGCGAGCTGCTCGACCTCCTCGTTCGTGTTCCGCGCGATCTCGGTCATGCGCGCGATGAGCTGGCTCGCCCGCTCCGTCTGACCGGCGATGTCGGAGATGGAGGCGCTGAGTTCCTCGGCCCCCGCCGAGACCGAGAGCACGTTCTGCGCCGTCGCCGACGCCGTGGCCTCGGAAGCGGCCGCTTGACGGTTCGAATGGTCGGCGACGTCGCTGAGGGCGAGCGCGGTCTCGCGCATGCCGCCCGTCTCGCGTTCGACCGTGCGCTCGATCTCGACGAGGGCGTCGCGGAAATCGGCTACGACCTCGCCGAGGCGGCGCTGGCGGTGGGCCTCCAGGTTACGGTCCTGGCCGGCCGCCGCCTCGGCGCGGCGCTGCGCCAGCACGCTGTCGGCGGCCTGCCGGGTGGCCGCCTCCGCGGAGGCCAGCGCCTTGGCGAGCTGGCGGGCAGCCAGCACCAGGGCGGCGGCCTCGGTGACGAGGACGACGGCATGCAGCACGACACGCAGGTACTCGGCCCCGTTCGGGAAGACCGCGGCCGGGTAGAGTACGTTCAACGCGAGGTGGTGGACGGCCACGACGCCGGCCGCCACGAGGATGGATGACCAGCAGCACCAGCCGGCGGCGACCGCGAGGGCGGCGAAGAAGACCATGTGCAGGTCGATCTGCAGGTGCGTGCCCGAGGCGGCCAGCACCAGCAGGCCGACCAGCATCATCAAGGAGGCCGACGAGAGGTGGCGCGTGATGGCCGCCGCCCCGTGCCGGCGGGCGGCGGCGAGGGTCGCGCCGGGCAGGAGGACCGCGAGGACCGTCACGGGCACGGGCATGACGTCTCGCCACCAGGCGAATGCCGTGACGATGACGGCGAGCACGCCGAGCGCGCTGAGCATCACCGGCAGGAAGGCGAGGCGAAGGCGGTCGAGGCTGCTGCTGTCGGTCATGACGGGGATGATCCGGTGAGGATTGGGGGAGGCCGGTAGCCCGGGAGGCAGGCGCCCATGGGCCCGGCGGCGAGGACGAGGAAGGCGCCGGCCCGGCGCAGGTCGGCGGCGGCGTCGCGCCCGGAGGCGTCGAGCACCGCAACGTGCCCGCCGGTGGAGAGCCAGAGGATGGAGGCGCCCGAGGCGGCGACGGCCTTGGGGATTGGGGCGTCGGGGAAGAGGGTGAGGACCGCGATGGGTTCGCCGGGGCGTGGCGCGAGGGCGAGGGCGACTGGGGCGAGGCCGCAGCCGGCGACCAGGGCGCATGCCAAAGCGGCGACCCGGAGCGGCGGGAGTGTCGTGGACGTGTCTCGTGTCATGCGCCCCTCCATGCCCGCCCCCGTCCTAGCCGACCCGACACCCTGATACGGGCGAGATCGACGCTAGCCCCCGCCGACAGGCTCAGGCGCGTTTGCGATCATCGGCGATGACGGGATCCGTACCATGCGTGTGCTGGGCGAACTGTCCGATGGGCGACGGGCGGCCCATCAGGTAGCCCTGGGCCGCGTGGCACTGTTCGGCGGCGAGGAAGCCGAGCTCGGCGTCGGTCTCGACGCCTTCCGCCAGCACCGGCAGGCCGAGGCCGCGCCCCAGGCCAAGCACCGAGCGCACGATGGCCGCGGTCTGCTCGTTGCTGTCGACGGAGCGCACGAACGAGCCGTCGATCTTGATCTTGTCGAACGGGAACGAGCGCAGGTTCGAGAGCGACGAGTAGCCAGTGCCGAAGTCGTCCATGGCGATGCGCAGCCCCAGCGACTTCAACTGCCTCAAGGTCAGCAGCGCTCGGTTCGGGTCGCTGATCAGGGCAGTCTCGGTCACCTCGACCTCAAGGCGGCCGGGCGCCAGCCCGGTCTTGAGCAGCACCTCGTGCACCAGCCCGACGAAGTGCGGGCTGTGGATCTGCACCGCCGAGACGTTGACGGCGATGGACAGCGGGTTCGACCAGGTCGCTGCCTCCCGGCAGGCCTCGCGCAGCACCCACTCCCCGATCTGCAGGATGGCGTCGCTCTCCTCGGCGATGGGGATGAAGAGGGCGGGCGTAACGTAGCCGCGCTCCGGGTGCTTCCAGCGCAGCAGCGCCTCGAAGCCGATGACGGCGCCCGAGCCGACGTTCGTCTGCGGCTGGTAGACGAGCTGCATCTCGCCGCGGGCCACGGCGTGGCGCAGGTCGTGTTCGAGGAGACGGCGCTCGCGGACCTCGACGCCCATCCTCGCCTCGAAGAAACGGTAGGTGCCCCGGCCTTCCGACTTGGCGCGGTAGAGGGCCGTGTCGGCGTAGCTCAGGAGGGCCGCGCGCTCCTGCGCGTCGTCCGGGTAGAGGACGACGCCGATGCTAGTGGCGATCTGCGGGCCGCCCGCATCCGCCCGGCCGGAGCGCAGCGCCTCAAGGATGCGCTCGGCGAGCCGGCCGGCCTCCGACGGGCCGCCGCAGGGCATCAGCACGGCGAACTCGTCGCCGCCGAGCCGGGCCATCATCTGGGTGTCGTCGAGCTCGGCCGAGACGATCCGGGCGACGTTCTCCAGCATGGCGTCTCCGGCCGCGTGGCCGAACAAGTCGTTGACCTCCTTGAAGCGGTCGAGGTCGAGGCAGAGCACCGCGAGCTTGCGCCCGCCAGCGTCGACGGCGCGCATCTCCTGTTCGAGCCGCTTGCCGAAGCTGGCCCGGTTGGCCAGTCCGGTGAGGGCGTCGTGGTGGGCGAGGAACTGGATCTGGCGCTCGGCCTGGCGCCGCGCCCGCAGGTCGCGCACGGCGACGGCGTAGTGCGGCCGACCGGCGTGATCGACCGGCTGCATGATGATCTCGACCGGCACGAGCGTCCCGTCGGCCCGGCGCAGCTCGGCCTCGACCGGGCGCTCGGGCTGGCCGGCGAGCGCGAGCCGGGCGGCGTTGCCCGGCAGGTACGCAGACAGGGCCGTGCCCGCGAGCGCACCGGACGGCAGACCGATCAGCTTGGCGAAGCTGCGGTTGGCGCTGACGATCGCGTCGCCGGTGCAGACCACGAGACCCTCGACCGCGGCGTTGGCGAGGCTGTGCAGGCGGTCGGCCTCCACCTTGGCGTGACGGCGGTCGCGCACATCGAGCGCGAGTGCGGCCCCGGCCAGCAGCAGGATGGCGAAGCTCGCAAGGGCCACGGCCACCGCGAGCCAGGCGTTCGGGATCGCGGCCTCCGAGACGGCGCGTGTCGGGTCGGGCGTAACGGTGACGGCGCCCATGGCGGTGAAGTGGTGGCTGCAGATGGCAAGCAGCAGCAGGAGCGCCGCCGGCACCTGGCGAACGAGGCCGCGGGCGCCGAGCTGGGCCGCTAGGGCGGCGCCGCCGAGGATGCCGCCCAGCGCGAGCGAGACGCCGACGGTCGCGGGATCCCACGCCTTGTGGCCGGCGACGTCGTAGGCGGCCATGCCGGTGTAGTGCATCGCCGCGATGCCGAACCCGAGGATGGCGCCGCCTGCCCAGGCCGATGCGCGGCCGCCGACGATGACGGCCAGCGAGAGGCCGGAGCCGGCCAGCAGGACGGCAATGACGAGCGAGAGGCCGGTGAGCGCGACGTCGTAGCCGCTCGGCACGCCCGGCACGAAAGCGAGCATGGCGATGAAATGGGTCGCCCAGATGCCAGAGCCGCCGGCCGTCGCCGCCACGGCGAGCCACCCGGCTTGCGGCCAGCCGGCAGCCCAGCGGGCGTGGCTGACGAGGCAGATCGTCGTCAAGGCCGAGAGGGCGCAGATGCCAGCCGCCAAGGCGACAAGCCGGAAATCATGAGCCTCGACGAGACAACCGACGACGGTAAGCATGGGGCGACCCTGGGGACCTTTGAATCCCCATGGTGAGCCACGTCCGTGTAGATCGATTTAAGGGCGCGCAACCAAAATAAGGATCCAAAGGCAACGCCTTGAACCTTTGGTGCGGCCCGCGGTCGCAAGTCTGCTCTTGCTGATCGGACCTAAGGCGACCGACCCGAACGCTCGCAGGGCCGCCTACCCGGCGGCGCCCGCGTCCTCCGCGGTTCCGTGCGACCCGGCCGACACCCTCACGGACACGCCTTTCGTGTCGGTCAGGTGACGGCAGGACTGGCCGTCGCTCTCGCCGCATGCCTCGACGGTGAGGGCAACCGAGGCGGGATCATTCATGGCTTCGGTCCGTCAGCTATCGGCCCTCGAACCGCTCAGCGTGAGGTCGAGGTAAGTCCTGCTGACCGGCTCGATCAGGGCCGTGGTCTCCTCGGCGCCCTTCGTCTCCTCATCGGTGGCGGTCCGGAAGGCTGAGGCTTGTTCGGACTTGCCGGCCAGCTCGGCGATGACCGGCCGTCGAGCCTTCTCGTTGGTGTCGGGTTCGCCCGCCAACGAATCCCCACCATGCGTTGTCGCGAGCGCTGACAAGGGTTTGGCGCGGCGCTAACTTGTGCGCATGTCGTGGCGAGCCCCACGCTACGGAGCCTCGACCGTGACGATGACGGAACATGCGAAAAGCCCACCGCCCGGCGGGGATTCCCGGATCTCGACCGGCGTACCTGGCTTGGATGACGTCCTTTGCGGCGGGCTGACCCCGAGCCGGCTCTACCTGTTGGAGGGTACCCCCGGGACCGGCAAGACGACCTTGGCCCTGCAGTTCCTGCGCGAGGGGACCGCGCGCGGCGAGCGCACCCTCTACGTCACGCTGTCCGAGACCAGCGACGAGCTCCGGGCAGCGGCGGCGACCCATGGCTGGACGCTCGACGGCATCGACGTCTACGAGCTCGTCGACGAGATGGGCCTCGACCCCGATAGCGAGCAGTCGATCCTGCACCCCTCCGAGATCGAGCTCGGCGAGACCGTCCATGAGGTCATCGCCCGCGTCGAGGAATCGAAGCCCGACCGGCTCGTGTTCGACAGCCTCTCCGAGCTGCGCCTGCTCGCACAGAACCCGCTGCGCTACCGGCGCCAGATCCTGGCGCTCAAGCGGTTCTTCGCCAAGCGCGCCTGCACCGTGATGATGCTCGATGACAAGACCTCCGAGACCGGCGACGTGCAACTGCACAGCATCGCGCACGGGGTGTTGTCGTTGGACCAGATGCCCCGCGAGTACGGCTCGGAGCGGCGTCGCCTACGCATCGTCAAGATGCGCGGCATCAAGTTCCGCGGCGGCTTCCACGACTTACTGTTGGAGACCGGCGGCATCCGAGTCTTCCCACGCCTGATCGCCGCCGAGCACCACGCGAGCTTCGACCCTAAGGGCAAGTCCACGGGCTCGGGCGAGCTCGACCTGCTGCTTGGCGGGGGTCTGGTGCCGGGGACCAACACGCTCCTTCTCGGGCCTTCTGGCATCGGCAAGACGACGACGGCCATCCGCTGCATGTTGGCCGCCCTGGAGCGCGGGGAGAGCGCCACCTACTACCTGTTCGACGAGGGGCTGGGGACACTCCTCGCCCGGTCGGCCACGCTCGGCATGGACCTCGCCCCGCACATCGAGGCCGGGCGCCTCGTCATCACGCAACTCGACCCTGCGGAGGTCTCGCCGGGCGAGTTCGCTACGATGGTCCGGGAGGCGGTCGAGGAACGCGGCGCAACCTTCGTGAGCATCGACAGCCTGAATGCCTACCTGCATGCGATGCCGGGCGAGGAGTTCCTGATCCTGCAGATGCACGAGTTGCTGAGCTACCTGAACCAGCAGGGCGTCACCACGCTCCTGGTTCTCGGCCAGCACGGGGTCGTCGGCGAGGTCCGCACCGACGTCGACCTGAGTTATCTTAGCGACTGCATCCTGCTGTTCCGGTTCTTTGAGGCAAAGGGCGAGGTGCGCGCCGCGCTTTCGGTCGTGAAGAGCAGGGTCAACGCGCACGAGCGCAGCATCCGCGAACTGAAGTTCGGGCCGGGCGGGCTCCGGGTCGGCGAGGCGCTTGGCGACTTCGAGGGCGTCCTGTCCGGCCTGCCGGCCTATCGCGGCAAGGTCGCGATGCTCGCGGGCCAGGGCGAGGTCCGGTGACGGCGTCGCCCGCGGCCCACGAGGAACGCATCCTGGTCCTGGCGCCGCGCGGGCGCGACGCCGCGGTGACCGGGCAGGTGCTCGTCCAGGCCGGCGCGTGCGCCGAGGCGTGCCCGGACCTGACCTGCCTGCTGGATGGCCTTGCGGCCGGGGCGGGCGCGGCGCTCGTCACCGAGGAGGCGCTGGAGGGCGACCTCGCCGACCTGTTCGCCTGGCTCGATACCCAGCCGCCATGGTCCGACTTTCCGTTCATCGTGCTGGCCACCCGCCAGGCCGGGCGCCGGTCCGAGCGCGCCGCGCGCCTGCTCGCCCGGCTCGGCAACGTCGTCCTGCTGGAGCGGCCGGTGAACGCCGAGACGCTCGCCAGCGCGGCGGCCTCGGCACTGAGGGCGCGGAGGCGCCAGTACCAGGCCCGCGGGCACCTGCTGGAGCGAGAGCGGGCGCAGGAGGATCTCCGCCTCGCCAACGAGGACCTGGAGCGGCGGGTGGCCGAGCGCACCCGCGAGGTCGAGGCCGCGCACGAGACCCTGGCCTTTGCGCTCGACGCCGCCGGCATGGCGTCGTGGGACCTCGATTACCGCACCGGCGCCTCGCGCCGCTCGTCCCGCTTCGACGCGATCTTCGGCCACGAAGGGAAAGGCCCCCGTTGGGACCGGGAGACGCTCCTCGCCCACATTGTCGAGGAGGACCGCGCAGCTGCCGAACGGGCGTTCGCGACGACCGTGGACACCGGCGCGCTCGACTTGGAATGCCGCATTCGGCGTGCCGACGGACAGGTGCGTTGGATCGCGCTCAGGGGGCAGATCAAGCACGAGGACGGCGCCGCCGCGCGCATCGCCGGCATCCTGATGGACCGTACCGACCAGCGGCTCACCGAGGAGGCGCTGCGGCAGGCCCAGAAGATGGAGGCCATCGGCCAGCTGACCGGCGGCGTGGCGCATGATTTCAATAACCTGCTCACCGTTATCGTGGGCGGCCTCGACATGATGCTGCGGCGGCCCGAGCAGGTCGACCGCGTCAAGCGCCTAGCCGAGGCGGCCATGGGCGCGGCCCGGCGCGGCGAGCAATTGACCCAGCAGCTCTTGGCCTTCTCGCGCCGGCAGATGCTGCGGCCGCAGACGCTCAATCCGAACCGCCTGCTGCTGGCCTTCAAGCCGCTGGCCGAGCGCGCAGCGGGGGGCGCCGTCGAGCTCGCTTTCGACCTCGACCCGGCGCTTGACCCGATCCGCATCGACCCGGCCCAGTTCGAGGCGGCGGTGCTGAACCTGGTCGTGAATGCGCGCGACGCGATGGAGGGGCGGGACGGCCACGCTCATATCGCGGTGACGAGCCGCAACGTCCATCTCGGCACGGGTGCGGTCGCCGACTGGGGCGTGGCGCCGGGGCCCTACGTGGTGGTTTCCGTGTCCGACACCGGCTCAGGCATCCCAGCGGACAAGCTCCAGCGCGTGTTCGAGCCGTTCTTCACCACCAAGGAGGTGGGCAAGGGCACGGGGCTCGGGTTGAGCCAGGTCTACGGCTTCACGCGCAGCGCCGGCGGCTTCGCGAGGATCGATTCCGAGGTCGGCCAGGGCACGACGGTGAACCTGTTCTTCCCGCGCTCGACCGACCCCGCCGGCGAAGAGGTCGGCACGGGTCCGGCCGCGTCCATCCCGCTGCGCCGCGCCGGCGAGGGCGAGACGGTTCTGCTGGTCGAGGACGACGAGCAGGTGCTCGCCATGGCGACCGAGAGCCTGGAGGAACTGCGCTACCGGGTAGTCGTCGCCCGCAACGCCGCCGAGGCGCTGGGGCACCTCACGGGGGTGGAGCGCATCGACATCCTGTTTTCCGACGTGGTCATGCCGGGCGGCATGAACGGGTCGCAGCTCGCGGTCGAGGCGCAGCGGCTCCGCCCGGGCATCAAGGTCCTGCTGACCTCGGGCTACGTCGCCAACCTCGACGAGGGGCAGATGATCGGGCGCGGCGAGCTCCCGGTGCTCAATAAACCGTACCGCCGCGACGAACTCGCCCGCTCCCTGCGGCTGGTGCTCGGGGGAGGCGAGCGCTGACGCCGGACGGCTAGGCCCCTGCCTCGGGCAGTGCCGCCTTCCGGAATACGATGTCTCCCGGGGGGGCGCTGCGGAGGCACGGCCCGGGGTCCGGTCGGGGATCGGCCGCCGCATGGCGCAGGTATCCCGGGTCGAAACCGGCCGCCGCCTTTAGGGCGACTAGGTCCGGGATGACGACGCGGCGACCCCGGATCTCGATCAGCCCGCGCCTCCGCAGCGACCGCAGGGACCTGTTGACGTGGACGGACGTCATACCGGTCGCGTCGGCGAGGTCGACCTGTGTGAGGGGGAGGTCGAACCCGGCGTCGGAGACCAGCCCCACGGACCGGAGCCGCACCAGCAACTCGCACAGGATGTGGGCGAGGCGCCGCTCGCAGGGGCGCCGACCGATGTTCGCCAGCCATTGCCGCACCGTGGCGGCCTCCACCAGCGCGGCCAGGCGGAGCGCACGGGCGATGGCAGGGTGGTTGTCGAAGAGGTCCGCCACGGTTCGGGCCGGGATGTGCGCCACGCGACAGGAAGACAGGGTGCCGATGGCGTGGTCCATCGCGCCGAGCAGGGCGACGTCGAGGTCGCTGAAGTCGCCCGGGACGAGGAAGGCGAGCACCTGCCGGGCCCCGTCGGGCAGGATCTTGTAGCGGCAGGCCATGCCGTCGAGGACGAGGAACACGCCCCGGGGCGTGTCGCCCTCGCGGATGAGGTCCGTCCTACCGGGGATCGCGACGGGGTGGGCGGCGACCTGCGCCAGGAGGCGTCGGTCCTCGTCCGACAACGGCGACAGGGCGGCGAGCTTCCTCAGCAACGGGTGGTCTGGCATCGGTTCGGCGCCCCGTGGGACGTGTGCCCCGTAGGTGAGCTAGAGCGGACGAGGGCCTTTGGCATCGGCACGTGCGTCCCGCGGCGTCGCGACGGTGGCCGGCGTCGCCCCGGCCCGCTCCGGAGGCCGTCTCCCAATCAGTGTGGTCGGTCAAGACGATTGGGCTGTCAGGGCCCTACGCACGTGGAGCGGTGGTCACGAGGCGTTCAGGGCATGCGACCCGCACAGATGAACCGCCTGATGTCTGGCGGGGGGTTACGCAAGGCCCAATGACGCTGAGCCTTGACGCCAAAGGCGGGACGTGGGCCGTCGGCATAGGCAGATGCGCGGTCGCTAATGTGCTTCAACCTGCTGAGGTCGTGACCGCAGCTCAAAGATCCGCTTCTTCCTACCAAGCGGACGTCTCGGCCAGCAGGCTTGAGGGTCTGCAAGGGGTCAGGAGTTCGCGCTCCGATTGTTCTGCTGTGCGCCAGTTGCAGACCTTCAAGGTCGAAGAACCAAAGGTCCGCTGCCGACACTAGAGCGGGCTTTCGACGTCGTGGACTGGAAGCTTGCCGGTCATAGCGGCGCTGATGCATCGCCGCGTTTGCCGGGAGTATCGACGGTGCGGCGGGCGACGAAGCCGAGGGTCGAGCCCTGGACGATGATGGAGAATAGGACGACGGCGTAGGTCGCCGCGAGCAGCGCCGACTTGGGCTCGGTTTCCGGGATTGAGAGCGCCAGCGCGACCGAGATGCCGCCGCGCACGCCCGCCCAGGTCAGGAACGGCACGTTGCGCGCCGAGAGGCGGTCGCTCCACCGGAACAGGAGCAGGGGCACGGAGACTGCCACGCCGCGCCCCAGGATGACGAGCGGTACGGAAGCAGCCGCCAGCCACAGCGCCGAGGCGTCGAACCGCAGGACGAGCACCTCCAGGCCGATCAGCAGGAACAGCACCGAGTTGAGCACCTCGTCGACGAGGGTCCAGAGCGCGGAAACGTAGCCCTGCGTGCGCTCGCTCATGGCGTAGCGGGGCCCCCGCTCTCCGACCAGCAGCCCGGCCGCAACAACGGCGAGGGGACCGCTAGTGCCGAGCTTCTGCGCCAGTGCGTAGGTGCCGGTCACGAGCGCCAGCGTGATCAGCACCTCCACGGAAAAGTCGTCGATGGCGCGCATGGCCCGGTAGGCGACGTAGCCGGTGACGAGGCCAAGCAGGATACCACCGCCCGCCTCCACCAGCAGCAACTCGGCGATGCCGAGCGCGCCTCGCTCGCCGCCACCGCCAGCAGCAAACCCCAGGAGTACGGTGAACAGCACCACGCCGACGCCGTCGTTGAACAGCGCCTCGCCCTGCATCTCGACTTCAAGCGCCTGCGGCACCTGCACGTTCTTGAGCGTGGCGAGCACCGCGACGGGGTCGGTCGGGCTGATCAGAGCTCCGAAGACGAGGGCCCAGGAGAGCGGCAGCGCGTGTCCGAGCGCCTGGCTCATGCCCCAGACGGCAAGCCCCACCACCGCGGTCGAGACCGCCGTGCCAACGAGCGCCAGGGTCGCCACCGGCCAAGCGCGCTCTCGCAGGGCCTGGAGGTTGAGGTTGAGCGCGCCGGCGAACAGCAAGAAGGCCAGCATGCCGTTCATCACCACCTCGGTGAAGTCGATCTGCCGGAGCACTGTCGTGAGCGCCTCGTAGAGGTGCTGCTGCGGGAAGGCGAGGTCGAGCGCGACCAGCGCCAGCGAGGCCAGCAAGCCCATAACCAGCAGGCCGATGGCGTGCGGCAGGGGCAGGAAGCGACGGTTGAGCCAGCCGAACAGGGCCGAGAGCGTCAGAAGCAGGGCGGCGAGGTCGAAGATCGAGATCATGACGGCCTTCGCGCGGGTGGAGGGTCAGCTCCGCGAGCCGTCCCGTCCGGGAACTTTATCCACGAGATCTCCGGGCGTCCGCCGGTCGACATGGGAGGCGGAAACGCTGCGGTCGCTCGATGCCAGGCCGTCCGTCGCCAGGACCGTCCGCGCGGTCAGACCGGTCCAGGGCTGGACCGCTGGTGTGTCGCCGACCCGGTAAGCGGCTGCGGCCAGCATGGCCGCGCATACGGCAGTGGCGGTCAGGAGCGTCGTCAGGAGCCTCATGCAGGGGCAACCGGGCGCCAAGCTCGAGTGTTCCGCAGGGGCCTAGGCGCTCAATAGACGCCTTCATCGGGGATGTTCAGCGTGGTGCCGCAGGCCTTGCAATGAACGGCGTCCGGCTCGTGCCGCTGCAGGCCGCAGGTCGGGCAGGGGAATCGCACCTTGTAGGGCCGGAACAGAACCTGGGCGAGGCGCAGGAACAGCGTCACGCCGCAGATCATCACCACGACCGAGATCAGCCGCCCGCCCGTGCCCTGCAGAGTGATGTCGCCGTAGCCCGTCGTGGTCAGCGATGTCACCGTGAAGTAGAGCGCGTCGACGTAGTTGCCGATAGCCGGGTTCGTCCGGTGCTGCGTCGCGTAGACGATGCCGGTCATCACGAAGATGAACACCACGAGGTTGACCAGCGCGATGATCACCTCCTCGTTGCGGCGGAAGACCGGGAAGTCGGCGCGCAGACGGTCGAGCAATTGATAGGTCCGCAACAGGCGCAGCGTGCGCATGATGCGCAGGAAGCCCGCGCCCGTCCCCGCACCGACTAGGGGGGCGAGGAAGGAGGCGATGGCGGCTACGTCCGCCCAGGTCGTGGGTCGCAGGAACTCGCGCCATCGCCGCGGCGAGATGGCCAGGCGCGAGGCGAAGTCAGCGGCCACCGCCACGCCGATCACCACGTCGAGCCCCTCGACCAGCGGCTGCTGGGGCATGAACGAGGACAGGACGATGAACAGAAGCGTCGTGAGGTCAAAGACGAGCAAGAGGTAGCGGAACCGATGCGCGCGGTCGTTGTCGCCCTCGTACAGGTCGCGAAGCCTCTCGGTCAGGTGCGTCATGCGCAAAGGGATGGTCACTCGCGGGATCGGACGTCGAATTCCTACATCCGATACGGTTCCCGCAACACGATGCGAATGAGGCCTGTCCCGCTTCCCTGAGATCCAGGAATGCGCGGGTTGTGCCTGCCGGGCTCCGGTGCGATAGACCCGGGAGGGTGTGCGGTCCGGCAATAGGATCGGCAGGTCAAGCGTTGGTCGGGCCGCCAGCGCTGGAGACCTGTGCCCGTGTCGTTGCAGTCCCGCGTCGTTTCCTCGCGTGTCCGCCCCGTGTCGGCTCTGCGCACCTTGCTGACCGGCGAGGCGGGCGGCGGTCTCGTCCTGATGGCGAGCGCGGCGCTTGCGCTGGTGGTAGCGAACTCGCCTTTCGCCGGCACCTACTTCGCCGCGCTGAAGGCCTATCTCGGGCCACTCTCGGTGCTGCACTGGATCAACGACGCCCTGATGGTGGTGTTCTTCCTGCTCGTCGGGCTGGAGATCAAGCGCGAGATGCTGGACGGGCAGTTGCGCACCTGGCCCGACCGCGCGCTGCCTGGGCTCGCGGCGCTGGGCGGCATGGCGGCGCCAGCCCTAGTCTACGCTGCCGTGAACTGGCACTCGCCCGAGACCCTACGCGGCTGGGCGATCCCGGCCGCCACCGACATCGCCTTCGCGCTCGGCGTGCTGGCGCTGCTGGGATCGCGCGTGCCGGTCTCGCTCAAGGTGTTCCTGACGGCGCTCGCCATCATCGACGACCTCGGCGCGGTGCTCATTATCGCCCTGTTCTACACCGCCGACCTGTCGCTGCCGATGCTGGGCGGGGCGGCCGCCACGCTCGCGGTGCTCTACGGGCTGAACAAGGCTGGCGTGGCTCGGCTATGGCCCTACCTCGTGCTCGGCATCGTCCTCTGGTTCTTTGTGCTGAAGTCGGGCGTGCACGCCACGGTGGCGGGCGTGCTACTGGCCATGACCATCCCGCTCCGGCTGAGCGTCGGCAGGCCGGACGACCCGACCTCGCCGCTGCACATCCTCGAACACGCGATCCATCCCTGGTCGGCCTACCTGATCCTGCCGGTCTTCGGATTCGCTAACGCCGGCGTGTCGCTCGCCGGCTTCAACCCCCGCATGCTGCTCGACCCGGTGACGCTCGGCGTGGCGCTGGGGCTGCTCGTCGGCAAGCAGATCGGCGTGTTCGGCTTCGTGCTCGCCGCGGTGAAGCTCGGGCTGGCGCAGCGGCCGGCCCATGCAGGTTGGGGGCAGGTTTATGGCGTCTCGCTCCTGTGTGGCGTCGGCTTCACCATGAGCCTGTTCATAGGCCTGCTCGCCTTCGCGAACGCGCCCGCGCTGGAAGCCGAGGTCAAGGTCGGCGTGCTCACCGGCTCCATCGCCTGCATGCTGGCTGGTGCGTTCGTGCTGCTGGTCGCGCCCGCGGCGGAGCGGAACCGCGACCATACGGCAGAATGAATGCACTGCCTCCGCCGTTCCAGCAGGATCACGCGGCATCGCAGGAGAAGGCCCATGACCCACTTGGACAGGATGACCCGCCGTACCCGCATGAATGCCATCGAGCGTCAGGTACGCTCGAACATGCGCACGTCTGACGTCGTGCTGGCGGTCGCTGGCGTTGCCCTCCTCGCCGGCTTCTGCCTGCTGCTGCTCGCAAGCCTGATCGGCGACGCCCACAGTCTGGCCAGCGTATCGGCGCCCGCACTCGGCTGAACGTTATGCATGCGGTCGGGCTTGTTCCGGAAGGTCGCAACGGAACCGCCGCGCGACGAACACCGTGCTGAACTCGCCCCCGGAGGGATGACGAAGGAGGTAGGCCGATGCTCTTCGATGACTGGACGGGGCTCGGGCGCGTGCTCGTCGTGGGCCCGTTGGCCTATCTCTCGCTCGTTGTGATCCTGCGAGTTTCCGGCAAGCGTACGCTCACGAAGCTCAACGCCTTCGACCTCATCGTCACCGTGGCGCTCGGCTCGACGCTGGCGACGACCCTGCTCAGCAAGTCGGTCGCCCTCGCGGAAGGCGTCCTGGCGTTCGCCCTGCTCGTGTTCCTTCAGTTCGCCATCACCTGGCTCTCCGTCCGCTCCTCGACGGTAGGGCACTTGGTCAAGGGCGAGCCGACCCTGCTTCTTCATCGGGGGCAGTTCCTCGACCGTGCGCTGAGGGATCAGCGTGTGACCCGCGAGGAGGTGCTTGCGGCCTTGAGATCGCAAGGTGCCGTCGACGTGGCGTCAGTTGATGCGGTCGTGCTGGAGACGGACGGCTCCCTGAGCGTCATGACCGAAAAAACCGACACATCCGTCGAGAGTGGGACACTGCGCAACGTCGTTGGCGCCCCGCCCGGGTGATGCGTCGCACGACCCAACTGGGCTTGCATCAACGCGTCCTGAACATGTCACGCAGCCGATGCAACACGCGGAGCAGGCGGTCTTTCGAGCCTTCGGTCTCGGGAGGTGCCGTTACCGTCCGGCTCCTCGGAGGCGAAAGGCATCCCGCCACAAACCCGCAGCGGACGGTGACCTTGAAGACGGTGCAAGCGTAGATGTTTGGGGGCGCAGGGGGGCCGCTCCTCGTTGGGCCAGAAATAGCCGGATAGCGAGGCAGCGTAGTGAGCGTGACGGCAGCCAACAGCTTCACCGGGATGAGCAGGGTTCAACGTCAGGAGACATCAGGCGATGCGGCCAGGGTCCCGGGGCTTCGGCTGACGGTCTCGTGGCTCGGGCAATGCGCCGGGCATCGGCGATGAGGGCGCGCGTCAAGGCATGGGTCGAGTTCCTCGGCGACCAATTCTGGCTCCGGCCGGCCCTGGTCGTACTTGGCTGCATCGGCCTGGCGCAGTTTGCCGTCTGGCTGGAGACGGCGCGCATCGCGGGCTACGACGCCTCCTCGCCCGACGCGGACTGGGGATGGGCGGGAGGTGCCGAGGGTGCGCGGGCGCTGCTCAGCGCCGTTGCCTCCTCCACCATCGGGGTGGCGGGCACCACCTTCTCCATCACCATCGCGGCGCTGTCGCTCGCCTCGAACCAGATGGGGCCCCGGCTCCTGCGCAACTTCGTGCGTGACGCCCGAAACCAGGTTGTGCTCGGGATCTTTCTCGGCACCTTCGCCTACGCTCTTATGGTGCTGCGAACGGTCCGCACCGTCGAGGAGCAACCCTTCGTCCCCCACCTCGCCGTGTCGGGCGCCGTCGTCCTCGCTTTGGCCTGCCTGGGGACGCTGATCTGGTTCGTCCACCACATCGCGACGAGCATCAACGTCGAGACCGTGGTGGACGCCGTGCACCACGACCTATGCGAGGCGGTCCGGCGGCGCACCCTCGATGCGGCGGACCTGCGACGCCCCCTCGAAACACCGGAGTGTGGCGCTACGGCGGCCAAGGCGGAGGGCGGCTACCTGCAGGCCGTCGATGTCGGGAGCCTGGCGGATTGGGCGAGGGAGAACGGCGTCATGGTCTCGCTGCGCGCGCGGCCGGGCGATTACGTGCCGACAGGCTTTCCGGTCGCGTTCCTTTCCGCAGGCGTCGAGGGCGTTACCGACGCGGTCTCTCGGGCGCTGACATTCGGACGGCGCCCAGCAGCCCTGCAGGACCTCGAATACTCCGTGCGGCAACTCGTGGAGATTGCGGTTCGGGCCCTCTCGCCCGGGATCAACGATCCGATGACCGCGGGAAGCGTGCTCGACCACCTGGGCGACGCCCTCTGCCGCATCGCGCCGCGTCACCTACCCACCGGTACGGTCGCGCGCGATGGCCGCGTCGTGCTCATCCAGCCCGTAACCGACTACGCCGGGTTGTGCGACGCGATGTTCCTCCTCATCCGCCAGAACGCCTCCGGCTCGGTGCACGTCCTCGCACGCATGCTCGACGTGCTCGCCCGGGTTGCCGAGGTGGAGCGTCTGACCGACCGGCTCGCCGTGCTGCGCCGCCACGCCGACCTCGTCGCGGCCGCAGCGCAGCGAGACGTCTCCGATCCGCATGACTTGGCCGATCTGGTGGAACGTCATGCCAGGTTCGTCAAAGCGCAAACCCGGGATGGTTTCGTCGGCCCTTAGTACACCGGCCAGCGTCGCTACCCGTATGACGCGCCGCATCAGTCCTTTCGACGAAGGCGGTAGACCGTCTCGCCGGCTGTGGCGGGATGCTGTGAGATTACGATGACAGAATTGAGGTGGCAAGTGCTGCGCCGAAAGCGATGATAACCAAACAGTTTGCGGGATAATAGAGTTGCGCCTTATCGTCTCTAAAGAAGTCCAAATGTGTTTCGCTCTTCAGTGGGCGCAGCAAACAGGACAAGCCCGATACCGACAGCCAGGAGCAACGGCCCTAGGGTCGAGACTCGATCAGCACCAGAAGGCGATGACGGCTGCGAGCGCGAGGGCGGAATCGTAGTTGCGGGCGAGCTTGTCGTAACGGGTTGCGATGCGGCGGAAGTCCTTGAGGCGGTTGAAGGTCGCCTCGATGCGCCAGCACTCGCGGTAGCGGCGCGTGTCGTGGCGGATCTTCCGCTTTCGGCCGCGCTTGCCTGGGATGACGGGCGTGATGCCTGCTTCCCGCAGATCGGTGCGCAGCCAGTCGGCGTCGTAGCCTTTGTCGGCGGCCAGACGGCGGATGCGGCCGGGCGCCTCGGCCAGCACGGCGGGCGCGGTCGTCACGTCGCTGGCGTTGCCTGGCGTCAGCAGAAGGACGCCGGGGCGGCCGAGGACGTCGGTGAGCGCGTGGACCTTGGTCGTCTGGCCGCCGCGCGACGGGCCGATGGCCTGCGTGCGAGCCCCCCTTTGCCACCGTGGGCGGAGCGGTGGGCCCGGACATAGGTGCTGTCGAGGGCGGCCGCGTCCCCAGCCCATCCAGCCTTGGCCAGGGCGGCCAGCATCGCGCGCCAGAAGCCGCGGCGGGACCACCTGTTGAAGCGGTTGTAGACCGTGGTGGACGGGCCGTAGGTATCCGGGCAGTCGCACGAGCGGCAGCCTGCGCTGATCACGTGCAGGATGCCGGAGATGATCCGCCGGTCGTCCTTGCGCTCGGGTCCGGGCTGATTGCGGGGCAGGAACGGCTCGATCGCCGCCCACTGCTCATCCGAGAGCCAGAACAGATCCGCCACCGCCGCCTCCGCGCTGCAAACGGCGGCCTCGAATCACAAAACTACAGCCCACGCAACACCTTGATGCGGTTTTGACCCTAGCAACAGGCTTATACGTCATCGACTCTGCGCAGAATAATGGACATCCCGGAAGGGGGGCACGTCTCCCTGTTCAAGAATCGGTCCGCCCCTCATGGCCGGTCGGTCCAGCCACGTGCAAGAGGAAGCACGGCACCCGCCACGAACCCGGAAATGAGGACGATGTACTGAGCGTGCCGATAGCCGGCCTGGCTCAGCAGGACCACCGCGCAGGCGGAGATCAGAAAGACCCCGAGCCCCATGGCCAAGGTTGAACGGCTCACCGCCAGCATCCCTTCGCGCTCGGATGGCTAGTGCAGGCTCCTGACAGCACACTTGGCGATGTTCGGCCTGGGCCGGTTGCCCGGGCGCGCACGGGAACCCGCCGACTGGTCCGAACCATGCGCCGCCGGCTGTCCCGCTAGGTGCCGGGCCTTCGTGCCCACGCTCCTACCTTAGCGCAGCGCGAGCGCGTCGAGCCAGCCCTGGGCGGCGGCGTAGCGGATGATCTCGGCCCGCGTCCTTAGGCCGAGCTTCTCGGCTGCCCGAGCCTTGTAGGTCTCGACGGATTTCACGCTCAGGTCGATGCGGCGCGCGATCTCCTTGTTGCTGAAACCCTGCGCGATCAGCCGCAGCACCTCCATCTCGCGCGGGCTCAGCGCCTCCCCGGCCTCGCCTGGGCCTGGGCCGCCGACCGAGGAGGGGTCCGCCAAGGCGTGGCCCGCGATGGACGGGTCGAGGTAGATGCCGCCGGAGGCGACGGCGCGGACCGCTCGCAGCAGGTCATCGGCCGCCGAGCGCTTCAGGAGATAGCCGCGCGCGCCCGCCCTGAGGAGCGGCTGGACGTAGGCCGCATCCTCGTGAACCGTCAGCACGAGCACCCGCGTCCCCGGGCATTCGCCCGCCACCCGCTCCGCCAGTTCGAGCCCGTTGAGCCCGGGCATGGAGACATCGACGACCGCCACATCGGGACCCGCGGAATGGATCATGGGTAGGGCGTCGCTGCCGCTGGTGGCCTCGCCGACGAGCTCGATCTCCGGGTCGGCGTTCAGCAGCGTCCGGATGCCCGCCAGCACGATGGGGTGGTCGTCGGCGAGGGCGACGCGGATGCGGTCCATGGGGTGGTCTCCTCGAAGCCTCATGTCGGCTGCGGAACGGGGATGTTGACGAACAACGTGGTGCCGACGTCCGGGGACGCCTCCAGAGTGAGCGTGCCGCCAAGGAGTGACAAGCGCTCGCGGATGCCGGACAGGCCCAGCCGCGGCTTGGCCGGCGCGTCGTTCGTGGGCACCCGGGCCGCCTCCTCGACGTCGAAGCCAACGCCGTCGTCCTCGATGATGACCCGCATCACGTCGGCACGATGCTCGACCGAGACACTGACGGTCGCGGCACGGGCGTGCTTGAGGACGTTGGTGAGCGCCTCCTGCACGATTCGGTAGACGGCGGTCTCGACCGCCGCCGGGACTCGTGCGGCCTCGCCCAGGAATTCGAGGTCGGCCCGAATGTCGTGGCGCCGGCTCCAACCGCGCAGCAGGGTCGCGAGCGCCTCGCGCAGGCCGAGGTCGTCGAGGGCGGTCGGGCGCAAATCGACGGCGGCGCGGTGGATGTCCCGCCCGATCTCGCCCGCGAGCGCCTGGAGCCACTGCACCTGGCGGCCGGCCTCGTCCGCTTCGCCGCCCGCGAGGAGGCGCTCCAGGCTCTTCAGGCCGAGCGATAGGCCGGTGACCGTCTGGCCAACTTGGTCGTGAAGCTCGCGCGCGATCCGGCGCTGCTCGTTCTCCTGCGCCTCGCCGAGACGCCTGAGCAGTTCGAGCCGCTCCGCTTCGGCGCGCTTGCGCGGCTCGATGTCCGAGACGACGCCGTAGATCAGCCCGGGAGGCTTCTCGTTGTGCAGCTTGGGTGCACGCCCCGCGAGGCGGACCCAGCGCACGCGGGGGCCGGCCTCGACGACGCGGAATTCCACGTCCATCGGCGCCCCGTCCGCCAGGCTCCGCCGGAGCGCCTCGGCGAGACGCTCGCGGTCGTCGGCGTCGACCGCCTCCAGGACCTCGTGCACGTCCGCCTCGGTCTCGCGCCCCTCGGCGACGTCCGTCCCCCATCCCAGCAGCCGGGCCGCGCGTGCGGACGCGGTCACCCGTTCACGAACCGTATCCCAGCGCAGGGTGCCGAGCTCCGCTGCCTCGGCCGCCACCGCGCCCTGCTCCTCGCTCGACCGGAGGGCCAGGGCGAAGCGCGCCTGCTCGCCCGCCCGGCGCTGCGCCATATCGCGGCCCACCAGACCGACCAGCGCCAGCGCGAGGCCGATACTGAGGATGCTGCCGCCAGCGAGCACGGCGTAGGAGCGCGAGACCGGCGCGTTCAGGGTGGCGACGGGCATGCCGAAATGGACCGACCAGCCGCCCGTATCCTTCAGGGTCCGATAGACGACCTCGACGTTCGACCCTTCCAAGGTCGGTCCTGTGTAGAAGCCCTGCGGCGCCCGACGGATGGCGGCCTGGAGCGCGGGGTTCGCCGGGTGGCCGAGTTCCTCCACCTCGGCGCGGGTACGCGCGATGGTGTTCCCGTCCGCATCCACGATGGTCCCGACCCAGCCCTCCGGCGCGCCGGCGTCGCGCAGGATCGAGCTCACCGCGTTGGTGGCGAGCCGGACCGAGAGCACGTAGCGAAGCTGCCCGTCCCGGATGACGGGCACCCGCAGGGCGACGAGACGCTTGCCCGAGACCGGGCCGGCCGGGCCGATGCCGCCGATCACCGGGCGCCGCGTCCGGACGACCTCATCGAAGCTCCTGCGGTCGGCGGTCGGGCCGAGTTCCTCGTCGAGGGAGCGAAGCAGGTTGACGACCTGTGCGCCATCGGGCCCGGCGAGTTCGACGGTCGCCCAAAGGGGATGCGCCTGACGGAGCCGCTCGGCCTCGGCGTAGAACGCGGCGAGGTCCGGCCGGTCGAGGGTGGCCGAGGCGGCCTCGGCTTCGAGAACCGCGACCTGCGCGGCGATGTCGGAGGCGACGCGCTCGGCCACGCGGGTGGCGCTGGCCACGGCGGCGTTGCGGGCGAGGTCGCGCTGCTGCTGCGCCATCAGGGTGGCGACCCAGCCACTGAGCAGCAGCACGGGGATGGCCGCCGCGAACGCCAGCGCGACGAAGGTGCGACGACTGCCGCGGCTCAACTGGTTCTCGGGGGCTTGCGTGGCGTCGGATCGCCGTTCGGTCATGCGCGCGTGCTCGGACGGGCATGCCGTCGGCGTTGCGGGACCGGCTCGCGGGAACGCCTCCGACGGCCAAGCCCGCCTATGATTGTCTCCCGACCGCGGCGCGGCCGGGTGGTCCGAGACCCTAGTGCCGGCACCGCCGGCTAGCCAGTCTCCGACGCGGGAGCGGGAAGGTCGGGCTCGAAGGCGGGCTCCAGTGTGGCGAAATCCTCGGCATCGCCCAAGAGGCGTCTGCCGGAGGCGATGACCTGGAGCGTCTGTCGGTCGCCGCGTGCCTCGCGCACGACCTGCTCCATGTCGCGCAGCCGCGCAATCAGGTTCGGCGGCGTCGCCGTACGGTCGGCCAGATGAGCCTGGACCAGGAGCGTGGTCACCCTTTCGGGTCGTCCGAGTGGGAGAGCCGACGGTGCCTTCGAGGACCTGCGCTCCATGCGTGCGCTCCAAGTCTTTTCGCTCGAACATCCGGCGGCCTGCCGCCATGGCGACGCCTCGCCGTCAGGCGGTCGCCAGCGACGCGGAAGGGTCCACCATGCCGTTCACGGCGTCGAGCTCCCTCGCCCCGGGCGCTATCCGCGCCGGATGGGGCATTCTGGCCACGAACTCCCAGGACGAGCCGTCGTAGCCTTCGAACCATGCCCTGCGTTCGCGGGAGTCGCCGGGATAAGGGCAAGCATCTCTCGGGCGACCGATTGCCCGAGCGCGGGAGCCTTGCTTGATGATGTCCATGAGCATGCGCGCTAATCTTTCCGTTAGCTCGAATCTTTGTCCAGCCAAGGTAAGTAGCGTTCAACTCAAGTCACCCGGCAAGCGGTTTCGGCCCTGTATGCCGTTCTCACCGACGCGTGTCAGGTTTATCCCGACACGCGCTGGGGTCGATGAGGATTGTCCGTTATGCCGTTATGGGTCGCACCCTGTTTCCGGAGCCAGCCGCTTGACGGCAAGGGCCGAGGATGCCGGCCCCTGCCCGCTGGAGGTCAGGTGTTCTTTTTGTTGTACTTGAACTCGGGCGCATTCTTCAGCGCGTCCTTGTCGGCGTCGACCATTGCCTTCAGCTCCCCATTCGCACGATGCAGGAAGATCGAAGAGGGGTCGACCAGGACATAGCGCTCGCCCATGCCGAGGAAGCCGCCGACGCTGACGACGACGCCGGTCACCGTCTTGCCGTTCTCGATGACGAGATCCTCGACTTGTCCGACCGTCTCGTTCTGCTTGTTGTAGAGGTTCTTGCCGACAAGCTTGGACGAGGTCACTTCGGCCGGCTTGGCGGAGACGAACTTGATCTTGGCGGTCGCGGTGTCGGCCATCGTCATGCCGCCCGCGCCGGCGGTGGTTGCGCCCGCATTGTTCGGGCTCGCCGGCATTGCCGTTCCGGCGGGCGGTGCCGCCATTGGCTTCGCCTGAGCGTCGGCGGGCTGCGCCGCGCTCTTGTCCTGTGCGAGGGCGGGGGGCGCGAGGAGCGCGCCCGCGAGCAGGGTGCTGGCGATAACGTATTGCATGGGATCGTCCTTCCGATACTTGCAATTCCGAGCCGGCATCGACCACCGAATGCCGGGGTTGATCGCGTAATCGATGGATGCGGGCCGGACGTGCCGGATCCGCATCCGGGTGTTGGGTGCTGGGTGCCGTTGAAGCCAGGCGAGCATTGGCTCGACGTGCTTCTCGGTCTTGACCGAGCTCTTAGAAGCCGCAGCCGTAGTAGGGCCGACGAACCCCGTAGCCGACGCCATATCCGACCGGAGCGTAGCGGTAGCCGTACCCGTAGGATCGGCCGTATGTCGGCCCGTAATAGGCTGGCCGGACTGCGGCTGCGGCTAGGCCCAGCCCAACGCCGGTCGCCAAGCCAAGGCCGGGATAGCCGCGCCGGTAGCCGTAATGGCGATGGTGATGCCGGTAGCCGTAGCGCGAGGACCGGAAGCCGACGCCGCGGTAATAGCCGCGAGACCGGCGATAGTGCGGGCGGAAGCCTGTCGCCCTGTAACGGCGAACGCCGTGTCGTGCGCCCCTCAGGGCGCCGTGCGTGACGTGATGATTGCCGTGGTGGAAACCATGGCCCCTGCCATGGGGCCGTGCCTCGCTCGACGGCGCAAAAAGGACAAGGCTCGACATCGCCGCGAGGGCGATTGCAAGACGTCTCATGAGCTCAACTCCATGGTGGCCGTAGTGGGATCATGCGGCGCGGGTCGATGACTGGCCCGGCCGCACGGCGGCGATGGTTCGGACCGCGGTGCCAAGGCTGCCCGGGCGCGGCGGTCGAGACCGGGAGTGGGCTTGGCTGTCCCAGTCGGAACGGATGTTTCGGTAAGTGCCCATGTGAGGGCGCCTGTCCTCCCTTCCGTCCTGACCGTCATCTGTGGCGAGGAGGGCCGACCAGCAGTCGGAGAAACCGGCAGCCGTGTCGGGGTCGCCCCGACATGCCGCAACAGTCCGTCCAGGTTAGCTTGGCGGTTCGGACCCCGAGCGCGCGGGGCCGCGGAGGCGAGGCGGCGAGGTCGCACCATAAGGGGGGACTGCATGAGGATGGCATTCGCTCGGACGGCGCGGACGTGGCAACGACGGCTCGGTGGTTCACAGACGCCACGGGCCGCCGGGATAACCGGACCTCGTCCGTCCCTGCCGCGGGAACGAACCATCGAGGACTGGGCCCGGTTCGGCGGTGGCCTGACCACGTCCGATCTTGCCGAACACCACCGCTTCGCCCCGTTTGCGTGGGACGGCGTCCGAGCGCGATACTCGGCCCATGTCATGCCGCCATCAGCTTGACGCTCCGCCGGAATGCCTTCCCGGGGAGGCACCCTCGGGTTGCCGCTAGAGCTGTTGCCGATCATGTTGGATCGTATGCGTCGTATCCTGCCGCTGTGAGGCAGTTTCGGCAGGCGTTTGGAGTGAGGCTGTGGAAGGCCGATCGGATGGCCGCTTTCAGATCGGGAAGCGTCCGCGCGGCGGCTTTGCGCAGGTCAGCTTTGAGTTTGGCGAAGACCTGCTCGATCGGGTTGAAGTCGGGCGAGTAGGGCGGAAGGTAGAGCAGCTTGGCGCCCACTGCCTGGATCGCTTCGCGCACGCCGGCCACCTTGTGAGCGCCAAGGTTGTCCATGATCACCGTGTCACCTCGCTTCAGCACGGGCACCAGGGTGTCGGTGACGTAGGCCCGGAAGCGCCCGCCATTGGTGGCCCCATCGAACAGGGCCGTGGCCGTCACTCCGCTCGTGCGCAAGGCGGCGGTGACGGTGGTCGTCTTCCAATGATGGGGTGGACGCCCCCGACGGCATCGACGTGCCAAGGTGGTGGTGTTGAGAACCACCGGAGGGAGGCGTCCGTGACAGAGGTGAGCACCATCGGCCTGGATCTGGCTAAGAACGTTTTCCAGGTGCATGGCGCGAATGCCACCGGTGCGCCCGTGTTTCGCAAGAAGCTGCGACGCGATCAGGTTCTGGCTTTCTTCGCGGCCCAACCCTCTTGCCTTGTCGCCATGGAGGCCTGCCCCGGCGCGCATCACTGGGGTCGGGTGATCAGCAAGCTCGGCCACACGGTGAAGCTGATCGCGCCAGCCTACGTGAAGCCTTTCGTCAAACGGCAGAAGAACGATGCTGCCGATGCCGAGGCGATCTGCGAGGCCGCGCAGCGTCCGACGATGCGCTTCGTCGCCGTGAAGAGCGAGGCCAAGCAGGCCTCCGCAGTGATCTTCCGGACCCGCGACGTGCTGGTCGGCCAGCGCACCCAACTGATCAACGCGATCCGTGGCCATCTCGCCGAGTACGGTCTGATTGCGCCGCAGGGCCCCTTCCATGTCGAGCGACTGATCGCGCAGATCGAGGATCCCGACTCGGATATTCCTGTCGCTGCCCGTGCCTGCCTCGCCGTGCTCGTCAGCGCACTCCGCCATCTGCAGGAACAGACCGCAGCGCTCGACGCCGAGATTGCCAAGCGCGCCAAGGACGACGAGACGGCGCGGCGGCTGATGAGCGTGCCCGGTATCGGCCCGCTGATCGCCACGGCCATCGAGGCCTTGGCCCCGCCGACCGAGACATTCCGTTCGGGTCGTGACTTTGCTGCTTGGGTCGGGCTGACGCCCGTGCAGCGCTCGACCGGTGGTAAGGAGCGGCTCGGTCGCACCTCGCGCATGGGCGAGCGGACGCTGCGACGCCTGCTCATCATCGCGGCCAGCGCGGTCGTACGTTGGGCCAAACGCAAGGGCGTGCCGGCCGAGTCGTGGCTAGGCCGGATGCTGACGCGCAAACCGCCGATGCTGGTTATCGTGGCCGTGGCGAACAAGAACGCGCGCATCGCGTGGGCCCTTCTGACGAAGGGCGGGATCTACCGAGCTCCGGCCGCTACCGCGTAGGCGGGGCGGACGCGAGGCTGTCGGAGGGCGTGAGGAGGTCGAAGGACAAGTATGGCGCAACGTCGGTGAGGCGGGGTTGGGAGAACCAGGCGCATGGGCAGTGCTTCGAGCACGTTCCAATGATGTGGTCCCGACCCTCGCACTCCCATACGGGCCCGCGGCGCATGAACAGCCGCATCAAAGGCCGGACACATGGCAGCACCCGATCACGCGCAGCGCCTGTCCAGAGATTTTGCTTGCACCCGAAGGGGCGTCCACACATGCCCATGCGGAACCGCGACGCGGCAGCGCTCGCCGCGCGCAGCCCAGCCGTAGCGGCGCACCATGTGGGTGGTGGTCGCCGTCTCGTCGAGGAAGACGAGGGTGTCGGGATCGAGTTCGTCCTAAGCCTCGAACCAGTCCTCGCGCTCGGCCCTCACGTCCGGCCGCTGCTGCTCGGCGGCGTGGAGCGTGTTTTTTTGTGCGTGATGCGGTGGCGCTTGAAGAAGCGCGACAGGCCGCTCTCGCTGGTGGCGATGCCGCGCTCGGCCAGCAGGGCGCGCAACGCCGAGAGGATCAGGGTCGGCTGCTCCGCGCGCAGGCGCAGGATCAGGTCGGCATGGGCTTCCACGTGCTGCGAGCGCCGGTCGCCGCCCTGCGGCTTGGCCGCCACCCGGCCCTCCCGCTCGAAGCTCTCCTGCCAGCGAATGGCGCTGGCGGGACTGACCCCGAACCGCTCGGCCGCCTGACGGCGCGAGGCGCCCTCGGACACGGCCTTCACGACCCGCTCACGCAGATCCGATGACAATGGTGACCCCTGTGATCCTCCTGTCGAGGATCACAGGGAATCAGATCACGTCGCGCCAAGGAACCCCAACCGACTCACAGCGGTCGGCAACAGCTCTAGTGGCGGCGTTGGCCCAGCGAACTGCCTCGACCGGCGAACGACAACGGCGGAGGGGCAATCACCTGGGCGCTCATGGCCGCGGGCGGTGCACTGGTGGGCGCCTTCAGCGTAATCGCTCTCCTGACCATGCTCGTGCCCTGACCCGTTCGAGGTTCGCCGGGAATGGGACTTCACCCCAACTGCCCAGCACACGAACGAGACGACAGGAGGCTGGCCTTGCCGCGCCCGCTGAGCCGATCCCGCCACGTGAGGCAACTCGCATTCGGGGGCGCTGACCGCGCCCCCCGAACCTCGGATCTCGTCCTCGGGATCGTCGCCGCGGCGTTACTTGCCAGCTACTGTCTCCTGATGGCAGCCGGGCTACTCCAGGGCATGCCGGGGGCCACAGGCTGACGACCGCCTCCGGCGGCTCCAGGTCACCTCGGCGGCGTACGACCGCCGAGGCTCGTTGTTTGTTCCGGGCGAGGCCCCGCTCACTGTCCCGCGGGCTTGCTGGCGGGAGCCGTGTCGGTGCCCGCCGGCGCGGCGGGCGGAACCGGGTTAGCCGGGGCGGTTGCGGCGCTCGACGCGGGCGGGTTGGCCGGCGGGGCTTCCGCCTTCTTCTCATCCTTGCAAGCGGTGAGCGCGATCAAGCCGACGAGCGGCAGCAGGGTGCGCATGCGCATGGGGGCTCTCCGATTTTCTTCCTGGGCTGTTAAGGGACATTCACCTCGCGCGCGAGGCCGGTCAGGCACCTGCGTGCCCGCCCCGTGTCACGGACAAGGGTGGCGGGCGCCGTCGTTGCCTAGGTAAGTGCCGCTCGCGGCGTCATAGGAGCGGAAGCGGCGGGCGCATGCCGCGACTACTTCGGCATCCGCGGCACCTTGGGCTGCCTGCGCCTGCGAGTTGGCGATGGCACCCCCGATGATCGCACCTGCGGCGAGACCCGCCGCGCCCGCGCCGATGGCCGCGCCCACACCTGGTCCGCGTCGATAGCCATACCCCCGGCGGAAGCGATGGGGCCGGTGCCCGAAGCGGCGGTACTGGACGTAACTCGTCGTCAGGTCGCCGGAGGATAGGGCCTCGACGGGACCGGCGGGCGGACCGGCGGCGGCCGGATGGGCAAGGAGAAGGCATGGAATGGCGACGGCGAGGATGAGCGAGAACTTCATGCTGGACAGGTACCTTCCGTTACGTGGTCTGAGCGAACCGATGGTCTCACGGAACCGGTGAAGCTCCGGCACCGTCCGGCGTATGCGGGGGAGATGATCGGAAGACGCTCCATGAGGCTGCCCCGGCCCGAGCCAGATCCCCGCCGCTGCACAGCCTACCGGAATGTCATCCATCTCGGCGGGCAGGCAGTCGGAGAAACCCGCACACCCTGTCGGGACGGCCCCGACACGCTGTGCCCCACGCGTCGTTGGAAGGACCCAGGTCCGGACGGACGACGAAATGCGAACTTGTGCGGCGTAAACTCCGGATGGAATGAACGAACAGATGGCGCATTCATCCGGCATGGATGGCTCTCGGCCGCGACCGACCAAGGACGAACTGCGGCGTCGCGCGCTTGCAGCGGCCCGCGCCCGGCTCGCCGCACTCCGGCGTGCCGGGCAGATCGGTGATGAGGCCGTTGAGACCGTCGAGGGCGAGCTCCGCCGCATCGAACTGCGAGCCTTCCTCGGCGAGCTCTACCCAAGTCAGCCTCGCTCTAGCTCCGACGAGAGTTCGAGGTGACGAGCGACGGCAGGGGTAGGCCGAGCTGCGCACTCTCGGTGTCGCGGCCGCTGCGGCGGTCGAGGAAGCGCAGCACCGGCGTGACGGTCACGCCGTGCAGGACGACGGAGACGAGAATGGTGAGAGCGGCTGCGCTCCAAAGTACCTCGGCCTGCTCGAACCCGGCGTGGCTCAGGCCATAGGCCAGGTAGTAGATCGTGCCGAGCCCGCGGATGCCGAAGAAGCTGATGACCGCCCGCTCGCTCGCTGGCCGTCCCGACCCGATGAGGCTGAGCCAGCCGCAAACCGGCCGCACCACGAACAGGGCCAAGGCCGCGAACACCACAGCGTCCCAGGTCAGCCCGGCGAGAAGGCCGCCACCGACCAGGGCGGCTCCGAGGCCGACGAGCAGCACCATCATCAGCAAGCGCTCCAGCTCTTCGGCGTAGTCGTGCATCTTGTGGTGATAGTCATGCCCACGATGGGCGGAGCGGAAGGCCAGGGCCGTCACGAAGACGCCAACGAAACCGTAGCCATGGGCCATCTCGACGGCCGCGTAGGTCAGGCAGGTGATGCCGAGCGCGACCAAGCCGTCGCCGGTGCGAGACAGCCTTGCGGGGTTGGGCAGGTGGAAGGTGACCCAGCCAATCCCTCGGCCGATCAGCGCACCCAATGCAATGCCGACTGCAATCTTCCACGCCACCGAGATCGTCAGCCACTCGGCGAATTCCCGGATGCCGAACGCCTCCGCCGTGGCCAGTGCGATGGCGAGGTGCACGAATGGGAAGGCCAGCCCGTCGTTCAGGCCAGCCTCGGAGGTGAGGGCAAAGCGCATCTCATCCTCTTGTCCCTGTAGCGGGGGACCGACCTGCACGTCCGAGGCGAGCACCGGGTCGGTCGGGGCAAGCGCCGCCGCGAGGAGGATAGCCGAGGCCGCACCGAGTCCAAGGAGCACGCAGGCGAGTGCCGCCAGGGCGAGGATGGTCAGCGGCATGGCTATGCCGAGCAGGCGCCAGGTGACGATCCAGCGGCGCCAGCCGACGGCGCGGTCGAGCTTGAGCCCGGCACCCATGAGCGAGACGATGACCACGAACTCGCTTAGGCGCTCGACGAGGTGGATGTGCTCGTGTGGGTGGAAGGCGATGTCGGAGACCGCCGGGATCGTCGTCAAAGCGGCGCCGATGCCGACGCAGACGATGGGAAGGGAGAGTGGCAATTGCCGCAGCACCATCGGCAGCCAAGCGGTGAGAAGGACAAGCGCTCCGAAGCCGCCAAGGACGATGACGTAGGTATCCATCGAGGGCGAACCGTCCCGCGTCCGGCTCGTTCCTGGCTGATGCCAGCCGGTCCGAAATCAAACCCCGTCGATTGAGAGACGGTCCCGGTTAGTTGCCGTTCCACTCACCCGTCGAACGGCTCCTGATAGACGAACTCCTCCGGCGCATCGCGGATCACGGCCCGTGGGAGGAATCCCATAGGCCTCCGGCCGAGAGGCAATCAGCCGATCCATAGATACGGCTTATCCCGCATAAGCGCCCTCGACGCCCTCCGCCCTACCCCCCGCATGGGGCCTGCCATAAGGTCGAGGACTCTAATGTGCCGAAACCTGTTGATGTCTGGCCGCCGCATATAGGTCCGCTTGTTCCTACCCAGCGGACTTTTGGGCCGGCAGGCATGAAGGTCTGCAAGGGGTCAGAAGTTTACATGCCGCTTGATCGCTGTGGAGAGCGGGAGACTGTCAGTCGCCCTCCTTTCCGAACGCCTCGGCGCCTTGCCGCACGAGGGCGTTGGCGGCCTCCGCGTCGCCGCGCCGGAGCACCCGGAATTCCCTGCCGGTGAGCTCGTTGTAGTGGCCGAAGAACGCCTCGACCTCGTCCAGCATGCCCGGGCGCAGGTCGTCGAGCGCGTGGATGTGCGCGTGCGTGCGGGCCTTCACGGCCACGCCGATCAGCCGGTCGTTGCGCTCCCACTCCCCGTCGCGCTCGCGCTGCTCGGCCTCGATCACGCCGACCAGATGCGCCTCCAGCACGCAGCCAGGGAAGGCGGGCGCGTCGAGCAGCAGCAGGACGTCGAGCGGGTCGCCGTCGTCGCCCTTGGTCGAGGGGATCATGCCGAAGTCGTAGGGGAAGCTCGTGCCCTCCGGCAGGACCGTCTTGAACTGGAAGGCGCCGAACGCCTCGGAGTAGGCGTACTTGTTCGGGCTGCCCTTCGGCGTCTCGACGACGACGTGGACGTGGCCGTCCTCGCCGAAGGTCGGCAGACGGCTCAGAGGCGGGGCGGTCTGCGGCAAGGGCGGGCTCCGTCTCGGCGCCTGGGCGGCGCCGCACCCTGGTGAACTCGGGAGGAGACCTCGGGGTCCGCAGGAGCGCTCAGGCGGCGGCCGGGGCCAACTCCGTGGGGGCCGCATAACGGAAGGACGACGGCGGGTAGCGGGTCCCCCCTACCACCGATGCTCATCCGCCGGTCACGTCGCGTCGGCGGTTCCGCAGGTCCGGCCCGACCTCCGGCGCCCCCGTTTCAGCGTCGAGCGCGAGAGGGGAATACCCGAAGAAGCTGACGATGCGCTCTTCCGAAGCACCGTTCGAGCGCATGACCTCGGCGATGGTGCGATGCTCGACCGTGTTGCGTGCATCCACACAGGCCGCGTCGCGCCGGTCCATCGCGTCCGCCATTTCGCCGGTGAGGTCGACGTATCCGGTGAAACGCAGCGGCGGTCCGGATTGCCTTCTATTCGACACCTTCGGGAACCCGGTCGTGGCAGGTGCTGGCATCTACGGCTTCCTCCGTCCACGAATTGAGGCCGCCAGGCCTCAGGGCCTAGAACGGGCGAGACGTCGGGAACGTTCGCGCGAGCCAGGGCGAACAAGGCGCCCCGGGAGGCGACGCGGTACGGTTCGGGGACCCCGCGCCGGCAGGCCTTGCCTGCTGGCGCCCAGGTGGCCGCCCCATCCGGGAGCGTCGGGTCGCGCAGCGGTGGGACCCGACGCTCGCGGATGAGGTTTGCCTCTCGGGGAGCCGCGAAGGCGAGTGCCCCATGCCGGTCTTCTTCTTCGACGTGTGCGCCCGCGGGCGCCTGGAGGCCGACGAGGCCGGGCTCGAACTCGCGAGCGCCGAGGCTGCCTACCTTGAGGCGTGCGCCGCCATCCCGGGGCTGACGGCCGAGCTCCTGCGCGTTGGGGACCACCCGCGCGGGTATGCTTTCGTCGTGGCCGACGAGGCGGGACGAGTCCTGTTCGAGATCCCGTTCCACGAGGTACTGGGCAGGCCTTGAGGCGACTAGAGCCCGCCGCTCCCCGGCAGCTTGGCCGATCCGGAACCCCACCCGTACGCCGAGCCGCGCCGAGGTCTCCACGACCACGAGTGCCCCGCACGCGGCCATGACGGCGCGCAGGCAATCCACGGCTTCCTCGGCCTCGGCCAAGGTCGAAAGACCCTTGCGGCGGAAGACCTTGCCGGAGGCGAGCACCGCCATGACGGCGAAGCGCCCGTCTGGCATGTCGACGATGCGGCTCCTGACCGGCTTGGCCATGACCTGCCTCCGCCAGTCTCCTCAAGCCGTCAGGCGGCGCGTGTTGTCCGCGACCAGTTCCCGGTAACGGGCGATGACTTGGTCGTGCGAGCCGCCCGTCATGATCGTGTTGGCAGCCTCCATGGCGGCGACGACCTTCTCGCCGACCATCGATACCATCTCCGCCTGGGCCTCCGCGCCGCCCCAGGCGAGCCGCACCAACCGCAACTCGATGACCCGCTGCGCCTCGACGGCGAGGAGGAACGCGGCACAGAAGGGGTTGAACATGAGGACTCCGGCGCGGTCTACGCGTCCTATAACGCAGCCGGCACCACCCTGTTGCCGGCGAACGGCTACGCACCCGGCTCCTCAAGTACGCCGCCCGCTTCTCCGAGCACCGCCATACGCCTCAGCTCCTCCATCCGCCGGATCTTGATGAACGGCCACGCTGAAACCAACGGCATCCCGGCTCATTAGTGTGAACGACTTTGACCCACGTTAACGCGAGGCCAGGGTAGGCGGAAAGGCGCCGGCCCGGGACGGGATGCCATGCGCCAGTGCCACCAGCGGCATCCGAGCCGCTCCTCCGCCACCCAGGACCCCTGCCTGCACGGGGTGGGACACGGGCTGGAGGACGCCTACGCCGACCTCCTGCGGGAGACCCTGCCCGAGGATTGGGAGCGTTTGGCCGCCACCCTCGCCGACCGCCTCGACGACATCGAGGACATGAAGGAGAGCTGATGCCGGACGCCACCCACACGTCCCACCTGGCCCTCGTGGTCGACGAGGACGCCGCAGCAAGGGACCGCGCCGAGGCGCTGCTGGGGGAGACCGAGCTCGACGTTGTCACCTGCGCGAGCGGCGAGGCCGCCGTCGAGGTGCTCCGGAGCCGCGGCGGGGACGTCGTCCTGCTGTTGACCAAGGCGACGCTGAAGGGCGGGGTGGACGGGCACCGGCTGGCGACGGCCGCCTGCAAGCTCCGGCCGGGCGTTCGGGTCGTCCTAAGCACCGGCACGCCGGAGACGTGCCGTGCACGGCTGCCTGACGAGGCCGTGTGTACCCGCCACCCCTGGCTGCCGCTCGACGTCCTCGTCCAGGACCATGCCGCCCTGCTCAGGTCGCCGTGGCCCGGAGATCCGAGATCCAGGCCCATCTGAGGCCTGAGCCGCGAGGACCGGATATTCGGAGCTTGGCTCCCCGCTGCGGTCGGCATGCGCGGGTCGGGTGCGGCGAGCGCCGCAATCCTACGGAACCGGCAAACCTTCCGTTAGGCACGATGCGGTTAAGGGGCTCGTACGACATCGGCCGAAGGCGCCGGTAAGGGGTTCGGGCGTTAGTGACCAAGCTACGACAACGCTTGGGAGAGCTCGCCGATGGCCCTGCCGCGCCCGCTCGCGCGACGCCTCCGCTCCGCCCGCACCTGGATCGCGCTCGGCGTGCTGGCTCCCCTCGGCATGCTCGTCGTATCCGGGCTGATGCTGCTCGACCTGCGGCAGGACGCGTGGGACAAGGCGGAGCAGACATCGAAAAACCTGCTCCAGGTCATCGAGCGCGACATCGCCCGCAACGTCGAGATCATCGACCTCTCTCTGCAGGCGGTCGTCGACAACCTCCGGGTCCCGGGCCTCGACGCGCTCAGCCCGGAGATGCGCCAGCTCGTACTGTTCGACTGTGCCGGGACCGCCCGCGACCTCGGCGTGATGCTCGTCCTCGACGAGCACGGCGACAGCGTCCTGGATGCCGGGGCGGTCCCGGCGCGCAGGCTGAACAACGCCGACCGCGACTACTTCCAGGCCCACAAGGCCGACCCGAACCTGGGCCTGCACATCAGCAAGCCGCTGTTCTCCCGCCTCCTGGGCACACGCATCGTGGTGCTGAGCCGCCGCATCGACAAGCCGGACGGCTCCTTCGGCGGAGTCGCCCTCGCGAGCCTCAAGCTCGACTACTTCAGTCGCCTCTTCGACCAACTCGGCCTCGGACCCGAGGGCGCCATAAACCTCTACCTGCGCGACGGCACGCGCATCATGCGCCACCCCTACGAGGAGGCGGACATCGGCGTGAACATCGCCGGCGCACCGACCTTCCGGCGGTTCGTGGGCGCGCGTTCCGGCACCTTCGTCGGCACCTCGGTGCGCGACGGGGTCGAGCGCCACTACGCCTTCACCAAGGTCGGCGACCTGCCGCTGGTGCTCAACGTCGCCCTCTCGACCGCCGACATCGAGGCCGGCTGGCGCGCCAAGGCGTTTGTCATCGGCATGGTCGTGCTCCTGCTGTGCGGCCTGACCGTATTCCTGTCGTTGTTGTACGGGCGCGACCTGCGCAGGCGTTCCGCGCTACAGGCCGACCTCGCCCGGCTCTCGCGGACCGATGCCCTGACCGGGCTGGCCAACCGGCGCCAGTTCGAGGAGGAGTTCGAGCGCGCCCGGACGGGCGCCGGGCGCACCGCCAGGCCGCTGTCGCTGCTCATCGTCGACGCCGACCACTTCAAGCGCTGCAACGACCGCTACGGCCACGCGGTCGGGGACGAGGTGCTGAAGGGCCTCGCCCGCTGTCTGGGGGCGAGCGTGCACCAGCCCGACGACCTCGTCGCCCGCATCGGCGGCGAGGAATTCGCGGTGTTGCTGCCGGAAACCGACGAGAACGGGGCGACGCGCGTCGCCCAGGCCATCCATCGTGCCGTGGCGACGCTTGCGGTACCAGCGTCTGGCCTGGGCGTCGGCGCAGTCACGGTCAGCGTCGGCCTCGCTGTCGATGCTGCGGGCGAAGGCGAGCTGGGCGACCTTTATCGCCGGGCGGACGCAGCGCTCTACGAGGCCAAGGCTTCCGGGCGGAACAGGACGCAATGCGCGTCGGCCCCGGCGAACCGGACGCGGCGGGCAAGGGTAGCCGCTTAACCGTCCATGCAGGTGCCGACGACCGGACGCTTCAGGGATGAGAGCCGTCGGGGTCGCATTCGGCGGCCAGGTCCAGCCGCACGGTGCAAAGCCGTGCACCGCCCTCGTCGCGGACGTAGGCCACGAACGCCCGGCGCCCATCCGCGGGCGGCGCCTCCCGGCCGATGTCGGGCAAGGCCGCAATCGCCGCGTCGCGCGCGGCCTGCAGGCTGTCGTATTCCTGGCCCTCCTCGTCCCTCAGCCACATCTCACCGTCCTGGAAGTCGAGGAAGTAGCGGGGCATCGGGTCGCGGGAGCTTGAGGGGCCGGTCGGTACGAACCTAGAAATCCATCGGCCGCTGAAGGTTGCATGGGTTAACGGGCGTATCCGCCGCGCCACGCCAAGCCGATGGAAATCGCCGGTCTTCCGGGCTTTTGTGCACTAATGAACTGACAGCGAATCGAGCGTCGCAGTAAGGGTAAGCCCAGGCCAACCTGATACGACACGCTGCCGCTGACCCATGCCCTCCGACTTTGACGACCTACTCAGCGGCAACCTGCTCCTCGGCGCTCTGCGCCTGCCCGACCAGGCGCTGCTCAAGCCGCACTTGGAGCTGAGGGAGTACCGGCGCGGAGACGTGCTGTTCGACGCCGGCGAGGACGTCGGCCACATCACCTTCCCGCTCGGCCAGTGCGTGGCGGCCCTCCTCATCGGGCTTCAGGACGGACGCGCCGTGGAGACGGCCACGGTCGGGCGCGAAGGGGCGGTCGGCGGCGTGGTGAGCCAGGGGTCCCTGCCGGCCTTCAGTCGGGCCGTGGTGCAGATCCCCGGCTCGGTGCTGCGCATCGAGGCGGCAGTGCTGCAGCAGATCAAGCAGACCTCGCCGGGCCTGCGCAACATGATGACCCGCTACTCGGACTGCCTGCTCGCGCAGGTGCTGCAGTCGGTGGCCTGCAACGCCAGCCACACCATCGAGGCGCGCTGCGCCCGCTGGCTGCTCGGCCTGCAGGACCGTCTCGGCAGCGACGTCCTGCCGGTCACCCACGAGGTGCTGGCCGAGCTCCTGGGCGTGCAGCGCTCCTACCTGACGCGCACGCTGCGGACTCTGCAGCAGCAGGGCCTGATCCAGGTCCGGCGCGGGCGCATCATCATCCAGAGCCGCTCCGCGGTGGAGGCGGCGGCCTGTGAGTGCCACGGCGCGGTCAAGCGCCACTTCGAGACCGTGCTGGGCGCGGTGTATAACTCGTCCGGCACGCTGGTGTCCCTGCGACCTACGCCGGCAGGCGACAAGCAGATGTGCCAGGCCGTCTGAGAGGGCGCCGCGCAGATGGAACGGAAAGCGGTTCCTGGGCGTGACCCTGCCATGGGGCGGCCCAGCCAAACGACCGACGAATTCGCGCGCCTGCGGGCGCTTGCCGGCTACGACATCCTCGACACGCCGCGCGAGCGGGAGTTCGACGACGTCGCCGAGTTGGCGGCCGAGATCTGCGGCACGCCCATCGCGGTCGTGAACTTCATCGGCGACGGGCGGCAGTTCTTCAAGGCCGAGGTGGGCCTCGGAGTGCGCGAGACCCCGCTGGAGACCTCGTTCTGCCGCCAGGCCATCCTGCAGAGCGACTTCCTCCACGTGCCCGACGCGGCCCGGGACCCTCGCTTCGCCTGCAATCCGCTCGTGACCGGCAAACCGGGCCTGCGCTTCTACGCGGGCGCGCTTCTCAGGACCCAGGACGGGTACCCGGTGGGCACGGTCTGCGTGCTCGATACGTGGCCGCGCGCACTCACGCAGGGGCAGCAAGCTGGCCTGCTGCGACTTGCCAGGCAGACCATGGCGCTGCTGGAAGCGCGCCGCAGCGCCCGCGTCCAGCAGATCCAGAAGGAGTTACAGGAACGCATCCTGGACAGCGCGACGGATTACGCCATCATCGCGATGGACCGGGGCGGCCGCGTCACCCGCTGGAGCGCCGGGGCCGAGCGCGTCCTCGGCTGGCGCGAGGAGGAGATGCTGGGCGACCCCGCCCATGTGTTCTTCACGCCCGAGGACCGCGAGGAGGGCCGGCCCGAGGCCGAGATGGAGCTGGCGCTGGAGCAGGGTTTCGCGCCCGACGAGCGCTGGCACCTGCGCAAGGGCGGCGAGCGGTTCTGGGCCAACGGCGAGCTCATGCCGCTGAAGGCCGCGGACGGCACGGTCCAAGGCTTCGTCAAGATCCTGCGCGACCGCACCCGCCAGCGCGCGGACGCCGCGGAGCGCAACGCGAGCGAGATGCGCTTCCGCTCGCTCGTCGAGGTCAGCCCGCAGGTGGTCTGGTTCGGCGACGCGGCCGGCAACATCACCTACTGCAACCCGACCTGGTACGCGTACACCGGGCTCACCCCGGGTGACACCGATGGCAACGGCTGGGCGAGCGTGATCCATCCCGACCACCGAGAGCGGGTGCTCGGCGTCTGGAGGCATGCGGTCGCGACCGAGGGCCCCTACGAGGTCGAGATCCCGTTCCGCCGGGCCTCGGACGGACAGTACCGCTGGTTCCTGGCGCGCGGCAAACCCGTGCGCGGCGAGGCCGGCCCGGTCGAGAGCTGGATCGGCATCGCCATCGACATCCACGACCGGCGCCAGGCCGAGGACGACCTCCGCCAGGCCCGCGAGCAGCTGCGGCTCGCCGTCGAGGCGACCGGCACCGGCGTGTTCGACTACGACCTCGTCTCGGACGAGCTGAAGTGGGATGCCCGCATCCTCTCCCTTTACGGCCTGCCGCCGGACGCTCCCGTCGACCTGGCCGTGCACCTGGCCCGCGTGCACCCGGACGACCGGGCGCGGGCGGACGAGGCGGTGCGCGCCGCAGTCGATCCCGCCAGCGACGGGGTCTACGATGTCACGTACCGCACGGTGGCACCGGAGGACGGGACCGAGCGCTGGGTGTCCGCCAAGGGCCAGACCCTGTTCGCGGACGGGCGGCCGGTGCGGCTCATCGGCTTCGCGCGCGACGTCACCGAGAGCTGGCGCGCCGAGCAGGTCCTGCGCGAGACAGAGGAGCGCTACCGGCTGGCCTCACGCGCAACTAACGACGCGATCTGGGACTGGCATTTCGCCACGAACCATGTCCGGTGGAACGAGGCGCTGCAGGTCGCCCACGGCCACGCGCCGGACGCGGTCGAGCCGACCGGCGACTGGTGGATCGCCCACATCCACCCGGACGACCGCGCCCGCATCGACGCCTCCATCCACGCGGTCATCGACGGCACCGGCACGGTCTGGACCGACGAGTACCGCTTCCTGCGCGCCGACGGCTCTTACGCCGACATCCTCGACCGCGGCTACGTCATCCGGGACGAGAACGGTCGTGCGACCCGGATGATCGGCGCCATGCTGGACATCACCCAGCGCAAGCGGGCCGAGGAGCACCAGCGCCTGCTCACGGGCGAGCTACAGCATCGGGTCAAGAACACCTTGGCCCTGGTGCAGGCCATCGCGAGCCAGACCCTGCGCGGGGCGAGCGGCGTCGCCGAGATGCGGGAAGCGTTCGCTGCGCGCCTGATCTCGCTCGGGCGCGCCCATGACATCCTGACCCAGGCGAGCTGGACGGAGGCGCCCATCGGCGAGGTGGCGGAGGGCGCGCTATGCGTGCACCGCCAGGCCGATGCCTCTCGCATCCGGATCAGCGGACCCAACGTACTCCTGTCCGCCAAGGCCGCGCTCTCGCTGGCGCTGGCCCTGCACGAGCTCGCCACGAACGCCGCCAAGTACGGGGCCCTCTCGAACGAGGGCGGCGTCGTCGACCTGCGCTGGCACGTGGTGCACGCGGGCGAGGCGCCCCGCTTCTGCCTGACTTGGTCCGAGCAGGGGGGGCCACCGATCCTTTCCCAGCCCGCGCGCCGCGGCTTCGGCTCACGCCTGATCGAGCGCAGCTTCGCGGCCGAGGTCGGTGGCGAGGTCCGGCTCACCTACGCTCCGACCGGCCTCGTCTGCCGCCTGGAGGCGCCGCTCGCCTCCATGCAGGAGCGGCGCGACGAGGCCGCTGCATAATGGTCCGGACGCGCGGGCAGCCTCAACAATCCCGCAATCGCGTGCCATGCCGCGTCCGGCGGGACGCAGGCGCGCATGGGACCTTCGTTCCCGGCATCCGAGCGACCGGACACCGCCACTCGATGCCCGGGATACGATGACACGCTACCTCGTCACGCGCGCCAACCTGCTGGTCTTCGGCGTGCTCGTGGTCATCCTTGCCCTGGTCGGCGCGGTCACCTGGGAGCGACTGAACGCGTCGCGTGCCGCCCGCGAGTGGTCGCAGCACAGCTACCGGGTGCTCGGAACCACGAAGGATCTCGCCATCGCTCTGCGCGATGCGGAGCGCGGCCAGCGCGGCTACCTGCTCACCGGCCGCGACGAGTACCTCGGACCCTACAACGCCGCGCGCGACCGCATTGGCCTACTCCAGGGCGAGCTCCTGAAGCTGACCGCCGACAACGGCGCCCAGCAGGAGCGCCTGCGTGCGCTGGCGCCGCTCCTTCAGCACAAGCTGGAGGAGCTCGCCCAAACCGTGCAGGCTCGTCGGGATTCCGGGCTGGAAACGGCCCTGCGCATCGTCAACACCGACACCGGGCGCAACGACATGCGCGAGGCGGAGAACGTGCTCGCCGCCATGCTCGCCGACGAGCAGCGGCTGCTCGACGCGCGCCTCGCCCAGAACGACGCCCGCGCCCGGTGGGTGCGCTGGCTCGTCATCGGCAGTTCGGCGCTCGCGGTTCTGACCTTGCTCTGGGCGGCCCGCCTCCTGAACCAGGCTTGGTCGCGCTCCTACCGCACCGAGGCCGAGCAGCGCGATCTCGCCCTGCGTCTCCGCACGACCCTCGACAGCCTCAGCCAAGGTGTCGCCGTGTTCGGTCCGGACCGCAAGCTCGCGAGCTGGAACGAGTGCTTCCAAGTCCTGCTCGACCTGCCGAAGGCGATGCTCCGGCCAAGCACCACCTACACCGCCTTCGTCGAGCACACGGGCGAGCCGGGCCGCCCAGCCCTGGAGACCGAGGACCAGATCCGGCACGGCAGCCGCAACCCGCGCGAGGCGGTCACCTACGAGCGCGAGCGCGCCGACGGGCACCACTTGGAGATCCGCCGGACCCCGATGCCGGACGGCGGCTTCGTGCTGACCATCTCCGACATGACCAAGCGCGCCCAGGCCGAGGGCGTGCTGCGCGAGGCCCAGAAGATGCAGGCCATCGGGCAGCTGACCGGCGGCATCGCGCACGACTTCAACAACCTGCTGCAGGTCATCCTCGGGAACCTGGAGTTCGTCCGGGCCAAGCTCGACGGCGACGCCAAGCTGCAGCAGCGGGTCGAGCGCGCGGCCTGGGCGGCCCAGCGCGGGGCGACGCTGACAGGGCAGCTCCTGGCCTTCGCCCGCAAGCAGCCGCTCGCACCGGCGGCCATCGACCTCGCGGCGAACATGCCGGACCTGGTGCCGCTTCTGCGGCGGACGCTTGGGGAGCACATCGAGGTGCGCTACGTCGAGACCGCCGGGCTGTGGCACGCCATGGCCGATCCGGCTCAGCTTGAGAGCGCGGTCCTCAACCTCGCCCTGAACGCCCGCGACGCGATGCCAGGCGGCGGACGCCTCACCATCGAGCTCGGCAACAAGGTGCTCGACGAGGAGTACGCGCGGCACCATGCCGAGGTCGCGCCCGGGGACTACGCCATGGTGGCGGTCTCCGACACCGGACATGGCATGACGCCGGAGGTGGTCGCGCGCGTGTTCGAGCCCTTCTTCACGACCAAGCCCGACGGCAAGGGCACGGGGCTTGGCCTCGCCATGGTGTTCGGCTTCGTCAAGCAGTCGGGCGGGCACGTGAAGATCTACTCGGAACCCGGCGAGGGCACCACGGTGAAGCTCTACCTGCCGCGCGCGGTCGGGGCGGCCACACCGTCGCAACGGACAGGCGCGCCCATCGAGCTCCCGCGAGGCACAGGCACGGTGCTGGTTGTGGAAGACGAGGCGGCGGTGCGCGAGATCGCCTGCGCCATACTCTCCGACCTCGGTTACCGCGTCCTTGAGGCGGCGGACGGCGAGGAGGCGCTGCGGGTGTTCGGGCAGAACACGACCGCCATCGACCTGCTGCTGACCGACGTCGTGCTGCCGGGCAAGGTCCGGGGCCGAGAGCTCTCCGAGCGCGTGCGGGCGGTCCGGCCTGAGGTGAAGGTGCTGTTCATGTCCGGCTACACCGAGAACTCCATCGTGCACCACGGCCGGCTCGACGACGGCGTGCAGCTCATCGGCAAGCCGTTCAAGCGCGAGCAGCTCGCCCGCAAGGTCGCCGAGGTGCTCGGGGTGTCCGCGTCCGAGCCAAGGGAGCCCGGCAAGGTGGTGGAGCTCAGGCCGAGGCGCGACGCCTGACGGAGGTGTCGACGCCGGGCGTCGGCACCCGGGCCGCAACCACCTAACCCGAGTACCCTGCCTTCTCCTCGGCCTTGGCGAGATGCGCCTCGTGCTGGCGTTGGAGGTCCTCGAAGGTGTCGAGGAGCGCCTCGGCCTCCACGACCGGCAGGCCGGACGCGCGGAGCCGGGCCACGAGCGCGCGCTGCTTGGCCACGTGCCCGGCAACCCTGCCGGACATGCCGCCTGACCATTTCGAGTTCGGTTTCCCCTGTCTTCACCTGGCCAGCCTACACGCATCAGGGACGGATGGCGCTACCGAGCGCATCGGGCAACAGTCGATGCGAATGGCCCATCGGTACGGGCCCGGCGCGCAAACGGCCCAGGAACATCGCGTCCTAGGTCGTGTTGCCAGGAGGCGACCGACAGGAGCCATCGATGTCAGCACCGAGCAGCCTCAAGGAAGTCTATCTTGACGAGATGAAGGACCTTTGGTCGGCGAACGACCAGATGATAAGGACAGTCAAGGAGTTGGGCGGCCATGTCTCCGACCCGAAGCTCAAGCAGATGCTTGAGCACTCGGTCGGCGGCATCCAGAAGCACACCGACATCCTCAAGGACCTGATCCAGCAGAACGGCGGCGAGGCCGAGCCGGAGCACTGCAAGGGCATGGAGGGTCTCGTGACCGAGGCGAAGAAGCACGGCATCCAGGAGGCGCCGAGCGACGGCAAGCTGCGCGACGTGGAGATCATCGCGCAGTACCAGCGCATGTCACACTACGGGCTGGCCGGCTTCGGCTCGGCGGCGGCCTACGCCAAGGCCCTCGGCCGCTCCGAGGACGAGCAGAAGCTGAAGCAGGCGGTGGCGGAGATCTACAAGGGCGACGAGATCGCGAGCCAGCTCGCCGAGAGCCTGGAGCAAGTCGCGGCCTGAGGCGTCAGGACCGCGGCGAGGCGGAGGGCACCGTAAGCGGATACGACATTGCCCGTCCGCTTCGGTCCAGGTCGCGGAACGTCGGTCGCCGGCGTTCCGTTATCGTCCGCTCGGCCCCGGTCGGGGCCAGGATCTTGGAGGACTGAATGAGCATCTTCGGGTCGATCATGTCGAAGATCTTCGGCGGCGGCAGCGCGAGCGCCCAGGCGGCAGCTCCGCACGCCTCGGAGACGCCGAGCGTGTCGGCCGCGGCGCAGGGTTCGGGCGGTCCGACCGGCTCGGCCAGCAGCGCGGCCGCGCCCTCGATGAGCGGGGCGCCGTCCCCCGTCGCCGACGCTCCATCGGGAGCCGGGCAGGCGAACGTCGACGTCGGGCAAGTGCTCGCCGACCTCGCCTCGAAGAAGGGCCAGACCCTCGACTACAAGCGCTCCATCGTCGACCTCATGAAGCTGCTCGACCTCGACAGCAGCCTGCAGGCCCGCAAGCAGCTTGCCGACGAGCTGCACTACACGGGCGACAAGGAGGATTCGGCCTCCATGAACGTCTGGCTGCACAGCCAAGTGGTGCAGAAGCTCGCCGAGAACGGCGGCAAGGTTCCCGACGACCTCAGGCACGCGTGACAACGTAGGGCGCTGGTACTCGCTCCGGCGCCCCGACAAGCCAGTATGCCGCTTGGGCCACACGTCGGGGGCGCCCGGGTCCTCCCCGGGGCCGCCGTGAAGCCGGGCACGACACGCACCAGCAGGACCGCAAGCCTATGCCCTACAGGACCCTCGTAGCCTTCGCGTTCGCGACCTCCGGCCTCGTCGTGGCGCAGGCCGCACCTGCCATGGACCGGGAGGCGCTGAAGGCCCGCTGCAGCGGCGATTACGCCACGTATTGCGGCGACCTTCCGCCGGACGGCGACGAGGTCCAAGCCTGCTTCCGCAAGAACATGGCGAACCTCGCGCCGGCCTGCCGAACGGAGATCGATCGGAACGGGAAGGGCGGTAGGAAGGGCTGAGCCTCGCGCTTGCGTGTTCAGCGCCCTTCAGGGGCGTGGCGGCGGGAGGGGCATGCGGACGGACACCCGCAGGCCGTCCGAGGCGAAGTCCACGTCCACCTCGGCGCCCGTCTGCGTGGCCAAGACCTTGTTCAGGAGGCGGTGGCCGAAGCCTTCGCGCGTGGGGTACGGGGCGGGCGGCCCGTCGTGCTCCGCCCAGTCCCACCGCAGAGCGCGGCCGGCCGGGCCCTCCTCGACCCACCAGGTCACCTGCAGCCGCCCGTTCGGGTCGGCGAGCGACCCGTGCCGCAGCGCGTTCGTGGTCAGCTCGTGTAGGGCCATGCCTACCGGCACCGCGGTCTCCGATGGCAGCGTGACCCGAGGCCCTTCCAAGCTCAGGCGCCCGCGCTCGTCGTAGGGGCTCAGCTCGGCCCGCAGCAGCCCGTCGAACGAGGCGGCTTGGGCGACGTCCTCGGTGATCAGCGCATGCGTGCGCGCTAGCGAGGCGATGCGGCCCGATAAGGCGCGGGTGAACTCCGGGATGGTGAGCGAGGACCGCACGGTCGCGTTCAGCACGGCCTGGACGGTGGCGAGCGTGTTCTTCACCCGGTGGTGCAGCTCGCGCACCATCAGCGCCTGCCGGTCCTCGTAGGCGCGCCGCTCTGTGACGTCGCGCTGGGTCGAGACCCAGTGCGCGATGCGTCCCTCCCCGTCGCACACCGGAGTGATCACCCACTCGATGCGGTAGGTCGAGCCGTCCTTGCGGTAGTTGAGCGCCTCGTCGCGCACGGCCTTGCCGGCCTCCAGGGCCGCGCGCACCCGGTCGAGGGTCGCGCGGTCCGTTTCCGGCCCCTGCAGGATGCGCGGCGAGCGCCCGACGACCTCGTCGAACTCGTAGCCGGTCATGCGGGTGAAGGCAGGGTTTGCGTACTCGATGCGCGGGCCCGGCTCGTCGAGCTCGGCGGAGGTGATCAGGATGGCCTCGCCGGACGCCTCGACCGCGGCGCGCAGCAGCCTGAGGTCAACCCGCCCGACCCTCGTCTCGTCCAAGCCCGGCAACACACCCTCCACCCACGGCCGACGTCCGCCCGGCCCGTATGCCCAACTGCGGCCGGGCGTACGCTGCTTAACCTACGACGGTGTGCCGGGTTGCCGTGGACGGCGGCCAGGGCTGCGCCGCATCGTCCCAGGCAGGCCCCGTTCGGGAGCGAATCCGCGTGCGGTCGCGCGGGCGGGTCGGAACGCAGAGGCCTTCGCTGGCTTGCCGTTCGAACCACAGGAGGCGAGCATGACCGAGAAGAAGGGCCACGGCAGCGCGACGGCCAAGAAGGCGAACGCCAAGGCGAGCGACGAGGGCAAGTCGAACCCGCGCACCTCGTCGTCGGCCCAGGCCGAACTGGGCAAGAAGGGCGGCAAGAGCAAGTGAGTGCAGGCCGCGCCCGTCGCGGCGGCCCGTAGGCTGTGGGTAAACCGCGCCGGTCGGCCGCGACGCGGAACGCGGCGAAGGCGGCGTCGTTGCCCGAGGCCGCGCCACCTCGCGCGGTTTCTTGGTCATTCGTGCGACGTGCGTACCGAGTTCCGATGCAGCTGCCTAGAGACGATACCAACCATCCGCAGGCGGAAGCCTTCCGTGCCTTCATCCGCGACGCCGGCTTCCCGTGCGTCGGCGCCAAGTCGGCCCTGACCAAGGGGCAGATGCGCGTCTTGGTCGCCCGCGACATCACCTCGGCCTGGGACGACATGCGCATCTACCCGGCGCTGATGGCCTTCGCGGCGCGCTATCGGAGGCGGCCGGACCTGTTCCAGAGCTTCGCGGTGGTGTTCGAGGGTCCCGGCAACCTCGATGAGGAGGGTTTCGAGCGGCACCTCTGGGACCGGGTGCAGTCGCTCGCCGACAAGGATGCCTGGCTCGGGCATCCCTGGGACGGACGCGTCGCCCAGGAGCCGGACAGTCCGCACTTCTCGCTGAGCTTCGCCGGCGAGGCGTTTTTCGTGGTCGGCCTGCACCCGAACGCAAGCCGGCCGGCGCGGCGGTTCTCCTCGCCCGCGCTGGTGTTCAACCTGCACGCTCAGTTCGAGCAGCTGCGCGAGGCAGGGCGCTACGAGAAGCTGCGCGCCTCCATCCTGCAGCGGGACGAGGCGCTGGCCGGCTCGGCGAACCCGATGCTGGCGCGCCACGGCGAGGCGTCAGAGGCGCGTCAGTACAGCGGCCGTGTCGTGGGCGAGGAGTGGCGTTGCCCGTTCCGGCCGCGCGGCGAAGGCGCTGGCAAAGGCTCAAGCCTGCCCTAGGATCGGCGCCGTCTTCTGCTCCTTCCCTCGGGCGTCGCTCCCGCTCGGGAGCTCGGTTTGGCCTCCTTTCCGGTAAGCCAAATCAAATGGAAGTCGGGACGGTCGCCCAACAAAGTAACCCTGCGCCTGTGACCAGCCGTTAGCCTTCAGCCAAGCAAGCTGGTCTGCTGTCTCGACACCCTCTGCCGTCGTGACCATCGAGAGCGCCCTGCCCATCTCTCCCGCCGCTCGGATGATCGCTTCGGATTGGGACGAACGTCCAATGTCGCTGACAAAGCAGCGGTCGAGCTTAAGCTTGTCGAAGGGGAAGAGGCGTAGGTACGAGAGCGACGAGAACCCGGTTCCGAAGTCGTCGAGTGCGATGCGCACGCCGAGCCCCTTCAGGGCGTGCAGGATGCGCATGTTGTGCTCGCTCTCATGGAGAAGGACAGACTCCGTAATCTCCAACTCAAGACGGGCTGGGGCCAGACCGGAGCGCGCGAGTGCCGCCGCCACCTTCAGGGGCAGGCTGTTGCAGCGGAACTGGACCGCCGAGACGTTGACCGCAACGGAGACGTCTTCCGGCCATTCGGTAGCTTGTCGACACGCCGTCTGCAGCACCCAGTCGCCGATGGGCACGATGAGGCCCGTCTCCTCGGCGAGCGGGATGAACTCCGCCGGGGAGACGGAGCCTTTCGTCGGGTGGTCCCAGCGGAGCAAGGCCTCGACGGCTCGGACCGTGCCGGAACGGAGGTCCAGCAGCGGCTGGTAGGCGAGGTGCAGCTCCTCGCGTTCCAACGCACCGCCGAGTTCCTGCTTCATGAACTGGCGGACGCGGATACGCTCCAGCATACCGTCCTCGAACAGCCGTACGGTGCCGCCTCCGTCCGCCTTTGCGCGGTAGAGTGCGATGTCGGCGGCCTTAAAGAGTTCGTCCGTGGACCTGCGACCGTCCGCGACCCGGGCCAGGCCTACGCTTGCTCCGAGATGGATGACGTTGCCGTCGATCTCGAACGGCGGCCGCAGGCAAGCGGTCATCCTCCCGGCGAACGCCGACGCAGAGCCCACATCCCCGATGTGGACCACGGCGAACTCGTCGCCGCCGAGGCGGGCCATTCGGCTTCCATCCCCTACCGTCTCGCGAAGCCGGCGCGCGACCGCGCGGAGCAAGGCGTCGCCGACCGGATGGCCCATGGTGTCGTTCACCTCCTTGAACAGGTCGAGATCGAGCAGGAGAACGGCGACTTCCTCGCCGCCGCGTTCAAGCGCTTCCTCCAGTACCTTGTTGAAGCTCGTTCGGTTCAAGAGGCCCGTCAGCGGATCGTGGTGGGCAAGGTGGACGATCTCCTCGCGGGCGCGGCGCGCTTCCGTCACGTCTCGAAAGAATATGGACATGCCATCGCTCCCGTTCGGGAAGGCATGGATCTCAAGCCAGATGTCAGCTCTCTGGGCGAACATCTCGAACTTGACCGCCTCGCCACGGGCATGAACGGGCTCGAAACGCCGCTTCAGGTCAGTCGTGAGGTACTCGGGGTAGGCATCCCAGAAGACCTCCCCGACCTTGAGTGCGCTGGTTCTGCCGACAAAGGTCCTGGCGTGCGGATTCATGTAGGTGACGCGGGAGTCACGGTCGACGACGATGACGCAATCCGTGGTGCTCTCCAGCACCTCGGCCACCTGGGCGCGCGCGGCATTGACCTCCCGCCGCATCCGCTCCTGCTCCGACACGTCGCGGGAGATGACGAGGATGTGCGTGATGGTGCCGTCGGCGTCCCTGACGGGGTCGACCGTGATATCCCACGACGTATCCGCGCCCACCCTGTCCGGGCAGATGCAGGAGAAGCGGTGTCCGGTACCAGCGCGGGCGTGAGCCACGGCTTGCTTGACGGCAGCACGGTGCGCCTTTGGCCAGGTGTCTGCCCATGAACGTCCGACGATCCGGTTCGCCACGTCCTGGCTTAGTCGCTCCATTGCCTTTCGACCAAGCGAGCGCACGCGCCCATCGAGGTCGAGAACCGTGACGAAGTCGGGGCTGCCATCGAGGATGCTACGCGCGAAGGCCACGCTCTGGCGGAGCCCCGCTTCCGCGAGCTTGCGGTCGTGGATGTCTTCGAGCGTGCCGTACCAGCGCAGCACCGACCCATCGGACGCGAGGCGCGGAGCCGCATAGGCGCGGAACCAGCGGTACGTACCCGAGCGCAGCATGACCCGGTACTCGGTGTCGAGTGGACAGCGCTGGTCCAGGGCGTAGGCCCACTTCGCGGTCGTCGGCGGAAGGTCGTCGGGATGAACGGCCGAGGTCCAGCCGTGGCCCAGGGTCTGGGCCGCGGTCATCCCGGTGAGTTCAAGCCAGCGTGGACCCGCCTCGGTGATGCCTCCGTGCGCGTCCGCCGTCCAGGGAATCTGTGGACTCAATTCCACGGCATGGCGATGGTGATCCTCGCTCTCGCGGAGCCTTGCCTCCACGGCCTTGGCCTCGGAGACGTCGCACAGGATGCCGACCATGCGCGGCGGCCTCCCGGCGATGGCTTCCATGGGGCCACCGCGGCTCGACAGGTGGCGCGTCCTACCTGCGGCGTCGACGATGCGGATCTCGATGGCGAAGGATCGGGCCCCCTCGACCGCTCGGATCGCTTCATCCAGGAGATGGAGATCTTCGGGATGGACGCTCCGTCGGAACAAGCTCGCCGCATCGTGCCCGGCATCGGGTTCGACGCCGAGGAGGCGGTAGAGCCCGTCCGACCAGGTCAGCTCTCCCGTCGTGAGGTCGACCTCCCAGCTTCCCGAGGCGCTGACGCTCTCGGCCTGCGAGAGGAGAGTACGCTGCTTCAGCACTTCCTCGTCCCGCTCGGCCTTCTGTTGCGCAACCCGAGCCAGTTCGTCGCGGTCCGCCACCGCCTTGACGTCGGCGCGATGGCGGATCAACTCCGCCATCGCCACCTCGGCGAGCTTGGCGAGGATCACGGCTTGGTCCGAACGGAACACGCGCGGCGCGGTGTCGGCGACGCAGAGCGCACCCAGCCGTATGCCCGGCTCCAGCAGCAGAGGCGCGCCCGCGTAGAACCGGATGCCAGGCCCAGCGGTAACGAGGGCATTCGTCGCGAAGCGCTCATCCTCCAAGGTGTCGGGAACGACCAACACGTCGTCGGCGCCAATGGTATGGTCGCAGAGCGCCTGCCCCCGCGGCATGTCACCCAGCGACACGCCGCATTGCGCTTTCAGCCACTGCGTCTCGCCGTCGAGGACGGACACGTACGCGATGGGAACGGCGAAGATGTGCCGAGCCAGGTCGCAGATGCGGTCGAGAGAGGGGGACGGCCCCATCGCGTCGGCGCCAAGCTCCTTAATCGAAGCGATGCGCTCCTCTTCGATGACACTGGGCATGGTCGGGCTGAACATGACATCCGTTTCTGATGGATGTCAGCATCAGCAGGTGCGCGCTAAGGCTTCGTTACGCGGCACTCTTTTGTTACTGCCGGCAAGGCCTTGGCCGGGGTACACCTTGGCCGCCTCCTCCACATGCTGACACTGCCTCGACCCGAGCCGAGCGGAACCGACAAGTGGCTTCCTCCAAGTCGCTAAACCCGCCGCCGGACCAGCGCCGATCCGTGAGCTCGAACCCATGGAAGCCGCGCCGTCGCGTCCGGGCCTGCTCACGCATCCACTGCGAACCCGCAACCGCGCGAGGGTAGCGATGGGCAGACGGCGCGCTCCTAATGTTCAATACCCGTCGGCTGAACCGCTGCTTCCCCGCCTTCTCGGACGTTCAATGGTGAGGACCGAGCGTCGGATTCCGACCACGGGGTTCCAAATGCCGCCGCCGTGTCCGCGCCGCTTGAAGGTGCACTCCGGACGCGTCGCGCTAGTTCGCCGCGGCGCCGCCCCTCTGTCCGACAAGCCGAGAGCGGGCTTGAATCGATTGTGGCGTTTCAGCCACAAGGAAGGTCCTGATAAATCGGACCCAGTTGCGGGATGGTAGGCGCGATCACGACATCCTCGAACGTATTCCCTGGCGGCGGCGAAATGGGCGGCCGCATGCGGGCGTTCGACTGGTCGGCGACTGCGCTGGGGCCTCCGGAATCTTGGCCGGACACGCTCATCCTCGCGACGGGGATCGTGCTCCAGGCCGCCACTCCGATAGCGGTGTACTGGGGAACGGATCTCGCCATCCTCTACAACGATGCCTGGGGGGCGCTGGTCGGCGGCAAGCATCCGGGTGCCATGGGGCGCCCGGCACGCGAGGTGTTCCCCGAGGCTTGGGACGAGCTCGGGCCCATGTTCGCCCGGGTGCTCTCCGGCGAGGGCGCCGTCGAGGTGCAGGACCAGCGCCTGCTTCTCGACCGGGCCGGCACGCCCGAGGAGGTCTTCTTCACCTACAGCCTCAACCCGGTACTCGCCCCGGACGGCACCGTCGCCGGCGTCTTCAACGTGGCGCAGGAGACGACCGCCCGGTTCCGCGCCGCGGCGGGGCTGGCCGCCAGCGAGGAGCGCTTCAGGAGCTTCGCCGAGAACTCCGCCGACGTTCTCTGGATCGCCGACCCTGCGGGCAACCGCCTGGAGTACCTGAGCCCGGCCTACGAGCGCGTCTGGGGCGACCGGCGCGAACTCGTCTTGGACGACCTCGGGCGGTGGGCCGCGCTGGTGCACCCGGAGGACCGCGAGCGCGCCTACGCCGCCATGCCGCGCCTCCTCGCAGGCGAGACGCTCACGGTCGAGTACCGCATCGTGCGCCCGGACGGGGGCGTCCGGCACATCCGGGACACCGGCTTCCCGATCCGCGACGGCGAGGGCCGCCTCCGGCGCATCGGTGGCGTCGCGCAGGACGTCACCGCCGAGCACGTCCGGGAGGAGGCGCTCCGCGCGAGCGAGGAGCAGTTCCGCGTCTTCGCCCAGGCCATGCCGAGCCACGTCTGGGCGGCACGCCCCAATGGCCAACTCTACTGGTTCAACGAGCAGGTCTACGCCTACAGCGGCGCGGCCGCCGGGACGCTCGACGGCTCCGCCTGGACCGGCATCGTCCATCCGGACGACCGGAGCGGGGTCGACAAGGCATGGCGGTTGTCGCTCGCAACGGGCGAGGACTACGAGGCCGAGTTTCGCATCCGCCGCGCGGACGGCGCCTACCGCTGGTTCCTGACGCGCGGCAAGCCGGTGCGCAGCCGAGACGGCGCCCTCACGCGGTGGGTCGGGACCTGCACCGACATCGACGACCGCAAATGCGTCATGGCCGACCTCGTCCGCTTCAACGAGGCGTTGGAGCGGCGCATCGCCGAGCGCACGGCCGAGCACGACTGGGTCTGGCGCAACTCGCGCGACCTGCTTGTCGTGGTCGGCGTCGACGGAGTCTTCCGGGCCGTGAACCCGGCCTGGAAGGCTATCCTCGGCCACGACCCTGCGGAAGTGGTGGGTCGGAGCTTCCTGGAGTTCATCTGGCCCGAGGACCGCGTCGTCACGCGCACGGCGCTGTCCTACGCGGCTTTAGACGAGGACCTGACCGCCTTCGAGAACCGATACCGCCACAGGGACGGCACGCCGCGCTGGATCTCCTGGCACACGGCGACCGAGGGCGACATCGTCTACGCCTACGGACGCGACGTCACCGCCGAGAAGGAGCGCGCGGTCGCCCTGCACGAGGCGGAGGAGGCGCTGCGCCAGTCGCAGAAGCTGGAGGCCATCGGGCAATTGACCGGGGGCGTGGCGCACGACTTCAACAACCTGCTGACCATCATCCGCTCCTCCGTCGACTTCTTGCGCCGGCCGGACCTGGCCGAGGCGCGCAAGGCCCGCTACCTCGATGCAGTCTCGGAGACGGTGGACCGGGCCGCCAAGCTGACGGGGCAACTCCTTGCCTTCGCGCGGCGGCAGGCGCTGAAGGCGGAGGCGTTCGACCTCGTCGCCGCCCTAAACGGCGTGGCGGAGATGCTCGACACGGTCACGGGCGCGCGCATCCGGGTCGTCACCGAACTGCCGGATGCGCCCTGCTTCGTGCGGGCCGACCGCAGCCAGTTCGAGACCGCGCTCGTCAACATGGCGGTGAACGCCCGCGACGCGATGGACGGCGAGGGCACGCTGACCCTGCGTCTGGCCTGCGGCTTGGCCAAGCCCGCCATCCGCGGGCACGCAGCGGCACCGGGCCCCTTCGCTGCCGTATCCCTCGCCGACACCGGCTCCGGCATCCCGGCCGACGTGGTCGGGCGCATCTTCGAGCCGTTCTTCACCACGAAGGAGATCGGCAAGGGAACCGGCCTTGGCCTCAGCCAGGTGTTCGGCTTCGCCAAGCAGTCGGGCGGCGACGTCGACGTCATAAGCGCGCCCGGGCGCGGCTCGACCTTCACCCTCTACCTGCCGCAGGTCGAGCCCGCCGGGGGCGAGGAGACGCGGACCGTGGAGCGGGACGCCGCGGACGGCGGCGCGGGCCAGCGCGTGCTTGTCGTCGAGGACAACGTGGAGGTGGGGCGTTTCGCAACCCAGATCCTGGAGGACCTCGGTTACGAGACGACGTGGGCCGCGAACGCGGGGGAGGCGCTGGCGCTGCTCGGCCCGGACTGCGCGGGGTTCGACGCGGTGTTCTCGGACGTGGTGATGCCGGGCATGAACGGGGTCGAGCTCGCGCGCGAGATCCGGCGCCGCTTCCCGAGCCTACCGGTGGTCCTGACATCCGGCTACAGCCACGTGCTGGCGCAGGAGGGAGACCACGGTTTCGAACTCCTGCACAAGCCCTACTCGGCCGGGCAACTCTCTCGCATCCTCCGGCGTCTGCCCCCGCGGCAGGCTTGACCCCCACCGGACCGGCACCCAGACTGCCGCACGGAGGTCGGGCAACGCATGGGTCCGGCCCCAATGGCGCGAAATGGGCGCGCAGCTTGCGCCCGTGCGGGCCGCCGAGATGACGAGGAATCCGCGGGCGCGCCGGCACGATCCTTCAGGGCGCCGCGATGAGCTCCTTGATGCGGGAGGCGAGCACCTCCATCACGAAGGGCTTCGTCAGCACCGCCATGCCAGGCTCCAAGTGGCCGTTGCCGACCGCCGCGTTCTCGGCGTAGCCCGTGATGAACAGCACCTTCAGGCCCTGGCGGTTCACGCGGCCGGCATCCGCCATCTGGCGCCCGTTCATCCCGCCCGGCAGGCCGACGTCCGTGACGAGCAGGTCGATGCGCACGTCCGACTGTAGCACCTTCAGCCCGGAGGCCGCGTCGGCCGCCTCGATGGCCGTGTAGCCGAGATCCTCCAGCACCTCGGTGACCAGCATGCGGATGCTCGGCTCGTCGTCGACGATGAGCACCGTCTCGCCCTGCTCGGCGCGCGGGGCCGAAGCCAGGTCCGGCAGGCTCTCGGCGCCCTCCGCGTCGCCGTAGTGGCGCGGCAGGTAGATGCACATGGTCGTGCCCTGTCCCACCTCCGAGTAGATGCGCACCTGTCCGCCGGACTGCCTGGCAAAGCCGTAGATCATCGACAGGCCGAGGCCAGTCCCTTGGCCGGTCGGCTTCGTCGTGAAGAACGGGTCGAATGCGCGGGCGATGACGTCCAGCGTCATGCCCGTGCCGGTGTCGGTCACGCACAGGGACAGGTACTGCCCGGGCGGCAGTTCGCGCTCCCTCGCCGTTCGGTCGTCGAGCCACTTGTTGGCCGTCTCGATGGTGATGCGGCCCCCGTCCGGCATGGCGTCCCGCGCGTTGATGCACAGGTTCAGAAGCGCGTTCTCAAGCTGCGGCGGGTCGACGAGCGCCGGCCAGAGACCGGCGGCGCCGACCACCTCGATGTGGGTGGCCGGGCCCACCGTCCGGCGGATGAGTTCCTCCATGCCGTGGATGAGCGCGTTCACGTCGGTCGGCTTCGGGTCGAGCGTCTGCCGGCGCGAGAACGCGAGCAGACGGTGGGTCAGGGCCGCCGCCCGCTTCGAGGCGCCCTGCGCGGCATTGATGTAGCGGTCGAGGTCAGTCAGCCGGCCCTGGCTCATCCGGGTCTGCAGGAGTTCCAGGCTGCCCGAGATCCCCGTGAGCAGGTTGTTGAAGTCATGGGCGAGGCCACCCGTCAGCTGGCCGACCGCCTCCATCTTCTGCGACTGCCGGAGCGCCTCCTCGGTCCGCGTAAGCGCCTCGGCCGCCTCCCTCTCGGCCGAGACGTCGCGTCCGACAGCATGGATGAACGCCTCGTCCGGTACCGCCGTCCAGGACAGCCAGCGATAGCTGCCATCCTTGTGCCGGTAGCGGTTCTCGAAGCGTAGTGTCCTGACGCCCTGCGCCAGCTTGCCGACCTCGGCGAGCGTCGCCGTCACGTCGTCCGGATGGACGAGGCTCATGAAGTCGCCCCCGAGCAGCTCGGCCTCGCTCCAGCCAAACAGCGTGGTCCACGCCGGGTTCACGGCCTCGATGCGGGCCTTGAAGTCGGCGACGAGCATCACGTCGGTCGAGAGCAGCCACATGCGGTCGCGGTCGCGCGTTCGCTCCTCGACTTGCCGCTCCAGGCTGCCGGCGAGGCGGCTCAGCTCGGCCGCCGCCCGCTTCTGGTCGTCGATGTCGGTGGTGGTGCCGACCCAGCGCGTGATGCGGCCAGCGGCATCCCGAACCGCTTCGCCCCGGACCAGGAACCAGCGGTACGCACCGTCCGCGCGCCGCAGCCGGTACTCGGCCTCGTAGACGCCCCCGGTTCCGCGGGCTCGGTCCCATGCCGTTGCGACCGGACCGACGTCATCCGGGTGGACGATACGGGCCCAGGCATCGGGACCGAGCAGGCTCCCCGGCGGCTCGCCGCAATAGGCGTAGAACTGGTCGTTGAACCAGTACAGCGCGCCGTCCGGACGCGCGGCCCAGACCTGGTTCGGTATGGCCTGGGCGAAGACCCGGAACTGCTCCTCGCTCTCGCGCCGGCTCGCCTCGGCGCGGAAGCGCTCGATGGCCGCCCGGGTGCGCTCGGCGATGTCTCGGACGAAGGCGAGCTTGTCGGTCCGCCAGTCGCGAACCTGCCGGTCGTGCAGGAAGAACAGGGCCACGAGCCGGTCCTGCTCCACCACCGGCACGTTGATCAGGGCGCGGACGCCGATGGCCAGGAGCGGGCCCGGGTTGCCCGCGGTCCGCGGGTCGGTCGTCACGTCCTGGATCACGACCTCGCGTCCTTGCGCCAGGCCCGCCCGGACATCGCCGTACTCGTCGAAGCGGTGGCGGCCGGCGATGCTCGGCACGCCCGGCGCGGTCCAGTCCCGCTCAATCTCGATGAGTTCCAGCGCCTCGTCGACCGTGCCGTAGCCTGCCCGGTCCAGGCCCAGCGTGCGCGCCATGATCTCGGCCCCGACGGCCGCCATCTCGGCGGTGTCGCGGCACGCCTGGAGCCTGTCGCCGAACGCGATCAGCGCGTCCCTGAAGGATTCCTGACGCCGGCGCTCGGTGAGGTCGCGGGTGACGGTGCCGTAGCCGGTGACGGCGCCGTGCGCGTCGCGGACCGGGAAGAGGGTATAGTGGACCGGGACGGCGGCGCCGGTCGAGAAGTTGCGGAACGCGAGGTCGCCTTCCCAGAAGCCACGCTCGCGCGCCGCCGGAAGCGCCACGTCCAACACCGTCGCCCTATCGCCGGGCTCGAAGAAGTCCACCACGTCGTAACGGCGAGCTTCCTCCAGGCTCGCGAGCCCGACCAGCCGGCGACCGCCCTCGTTGACGAACTCGGCGTTGCCGTCGAGGTCCGCGACGCCGATGAAGTCGCTCGACTGCTCGACGAGCGCCGCCAGCCGTTGCGCCTGCGCCTCGGCTGCCCGGGCCTCCGTGATGTCGCGGACCGTACCCACGAAGCGTACGGGCCTTCCGTCCCGGAACACGGTGTTGCCCTTGGCGGCGAGCGTGCGTTCGACCGCATCGCGTCGGCCTATGACGCGGTACTCGATGCCAAAGCCCTCGCGCGAGCCGATGGCGGCTTGGACGGTGCGGTCCGCCCGCTCGCGGTCGTCCGGGTGCACGCCGGGCAGGAAGGCTTCCTCGTATGAGACCGGGTCGTCGTCGGAGAGCCCGAATAGGGCACGGGTGCGAGCGTCCCAGGTGAGCGCGCCGGTGACGAGGTCGTAGTCGTAGATGCCGGTGCCGGCACCCTCCAGGGCCAGCCTGAGGCGGTCCTCGGCCTCCTGCAGGTCGGCCCTGGCGCGATGGCGCTCGGCGATGTCGGTGACCATGACGAAGATGCCGTCGACGACACCGCCCTCCGTCCGGCGGGGGATGTAGCGGATCTCCGATTGCCGAGACGCGCCGTCACGGTACGGCATCAGCGCGTCGAAGGTGATGTCCTTGCCGGCGAGCGCCCGCGCCATGAAGGGGAGCCGTTCCTGGTAGACTTCCTCGCCGACGACCTCGCGCACGTGTCGGTCCAGGATCTCACTCGCGGGCCGGCCGAACCAGGTCTCGTAATGCCGGTTCGCGAAGCGGTAGACGTGGTCCTTGTCGATGAAGCTGATGAGGACCGGCAGCGCATCGGTGACGACCTGGAGTTCGTCCCGGCTGCGGCGGGTCTCGCCCTCGCTCGCCGTCGCCTCGGTGCGGTCGCGCAGGATCTTGAGAAAGCCCAGGTCGGCGCCCGCGGGCGAGCGCAAGGGCATCATCTCGCCGCTGGCCCAGAACCGAGAGCCGTCCTTGCGCAGGTGCCAGCGCTCGTCGGCCGCACGTCCCGTCTCGGCGGCGCACCGCATCTCCGTCTCTGGCCGCCCCGCGGCTCGGTCCTCGGGGGTGAAGAAGTTCTCCGCCGAATGCCCGACCATCTCCTCGGCGGACCACCCCAGGATGCGCTCCGCGCCCGGGTTCCAGGCGGTGACGCGCCCCTCATGGTCGGTGGTGACGATGGCAAAGTCGACGGCGCTCTCGAAGATCGCCTGGTAGGGCACCGGGTCCATCAGGCGTGACCGATCCTGCGGGCACCCGCTCCCGATGCCGTTCACCGCGCTCCTCCGCCATCACGGTTCGGCATCGGAGGCACCCGCAGCCGGGCGGTTCGGGAAGCGGCCAATTGGATCTCGGGCATGCGTCGGTAGGGATGCTTCGGCGCCGGGAGTAGGCGAATCGGGGTCAGGTCGGACACGTGCGAGGATAACCGCTCGTGTCCGATGAGGCAGGCCAGGCGTAGGCCGAGGCATGTGGCTACGCAATCGCCCGCACGCGAGCCGCTCGTGCGAGTGGCCTGTCAGGTTGAGGAAGCCGCCACCGTATCGGCCATGCGGGCCTGGCGGGCGCCGAGCGGCTTGCCGCCCCCGACCGTTGTGTCGCGCGCGGTCTGATGCTCCATCTCGGCGTTGAGCTCGGCCCCGAGCAGCACCACCGTCGTGGACAGCCAGATCCAGGTCATGAAGCCGATGGCGGCGCCCAGCGAGCCGTAGGTCTCGTTGTAGCTGCCGAAGTTGGCCACGTACCAGGAGAACAGTCCCGACGCGACGAGCCACAGGGTGCCGGCCACCGCGCTTCCCCAGGTCACCCAGCGCCACTTCGGCTTCCTGCGGCTCGGACCGTAGCGGTACAGCACCGCCAGGGTGCCGATGACGAGGACCAGCAGGGCCGGGAAGCGCAGGAGCGCGATGTACCAGGCCTTCTGGTCGAGCCCGAGCACCTGCAGCGCAGCCGGCACCACCACGATGCCGGTCAGCGCTAGCACCACGAACAGCAGCGCACCTGCCGTGAAGGCGAGCGACTGCAGGTTGAGCATGACGAAGGAGCGCTTCTCCTCCTCCTCGTAAGCGATGTTGAGGGCGTCGAAGATGGCCTTCATCCCGCCGTTGGCGCTCCAGAGCGAGAGCAGGATGCTGAAGATGGCGGTGAGGCCGAGGGCGGTGTCGCCGGTCGCGGTCAACCGCTGCACCTGCCCGCCGACGATGTCGATGGCGCCGTCCGGCAGGATGCCGCGCAACTCGTTGAGGTGCGTGTTGATCGTGCTCGGGTCCGCGACCGCGCCGTAGATGGAGACGAGCGCCGCCACGGCCGGGAACAGCGCCAGGATGGCGTAGAAGGTGACGCCGGCCGCGACCAGCAGGATGCGGTCGTTGCCGAACTCCTGGTAGAGGCGGAGCGCGATGTCCTTCCAGCCCTTGGCCGAGATCTCGGACGGCGTGTCCGCCTGGCGCCCCCGCTCCGGTTCGGCTTCGGCAAGGTGCGCGGCCGCGGCGCCCTCATGCGAGGCGGGACCATCCTCGGTCCCGAGCTTCCGTTCGTCCTTCCCGGAACCGCTCGCGACGGGCGAGGGACCTGCGCGCCGCCTTGGCAGGGCGACCAGGCCGACGAGAGCCACGCCCAGGAAAGCCGTCCATAGGGTCGAGGCGGCCTGTGCGGGGGCGGTGGAGGGAGGCGGTGGGGTAGGCTGGTCCGTCATGGCTCACCGGAACGCAGGGCTCACGCTTAGCCCTGGGGCACTGTCACAACGGCAATGGACACGCTTTGGTGCCGTCGAGCCGTTGATGCCACGGATCGACCGCGCGACCCCTCGCCGCGGAGCGGTCGTTTGCACGCTCCCGCACTATCTAGGGCCAGGACCGATCAAGCGTGGCAGGGTGAGGCGTCTGCCCGCACCGTACCTAGGGGGATGCAACCGCGATGCCCGGCGAGACTTCCCGTTGCGTGACGCCGTCGGCGGCTTCGGGCCGTTCGCATGCCCCGAGCGATGCGCGCTCGCGCCGACCGGGCGGCCGGCGGGCGCCCGATGGGATGCGGGACCGCGCACGGCATGGTTGACGCCTTCTCGTTCCTGCCGTCCGGGGGTACGACGGGTTCGGAGATCCGCGCCCGCGACTGGTCGGAAACCTCGCTCGGCCCGCCCGAGGAATGGCCGCCGGCCCTGCGCAATGCCCTGTCCTTGATGCTGTCCTGCCCCACGGCGATGTTCCTGGCCTGGGGGCCTGACCTGCTTTGCTTCTACAACGACGCCTACCGCCCGATTCTCGGCTACCGGCTGGACACCGCGCTGGCTCGTCCCTTCCGCGAGGTCTGGGCCAGCATCTGGGACGAGATCGGCCCGCTGGTCGACGCCACTCTGTCGGGCGAGAGCCAGGCGCTCACCGACGTCATGCTGGACCTCTCGCGACAGGGAGTGCCGGAGCGGAGCTGGTGGTCCTTCTCCTACTCGCCTGTGCTGGACGATGCCGGCGCCGTCAACGGGCTGTTCTGCGTCACCGCGGAGACCACGTCGCGGGTGCTTGGCGAGGCGCGCCTCCGCGAGAGCGAGGACCATTTCCGCCACGCGGTCGAGCTCAACCCGCAGGTGCCCTGGACCTGCGACCCCGACGGCAACATCACCTCTTACTCGAACCGCTGGCTCGAACTGACGGGGCAGGCTCCGGGTGAGCCGGACGGCTCCGGCTGGGCCAAGGCGCTGCACCCCGACGACGTGCCTTGGACCATGACGGCCTTCTCGGCGGCTCTGACGTCCGGCGATCCGGTGGACGTCGACTACCGCATCCGCGTGGCGGCCACCGGCGAGTACCGCTGGATGCGTGCCCGCGCGCGTCCGCGCCGGAACGAGGGCGGCGGCATCGTCCGTTGGTACGGCGTCGTCGAGGACATCCACGACCGCAGGCTCGCAGAGGAGCGCTTGCGCGAGGTGAACGAGACGCTGGAGCAACGCGTCACCGAGGCGCTCGCCCAGCGCAAGCTCTGGGCGGACGTGTTCGAGACGACCGACGCCCTGGTTAACGCCCTCGACCCAGACTTCCGGGTGCTGGCCATCAATCGCGCCTGCGCGGACGAGTTCGAGGCGATCTACGGGGTCCGGCCACGAGCGGGCGACAACCTGATCGACCTGCTTGCGGACAAGCCCGAGCACCAGGCCGCGTCCCGCGAGGTATGGGCGCGCGCCCTGTCAGGGGAGGAGTTCACGCTCGTCGGCGAGTTCGGCGACCCGGCCCGCAGGCGGCGCTGCTACGAGCTGAGGTTCACCACGCTGCGGGACGGCGCGGGCGGGAGGATCGGTGCCTTCCAGTACGGCACCGACGCAACCGAGCGGCTGCGCGGCCAGGAGCAGCTCGCCCGGGCCGAGGAGGCCTTGCGCCACGCGCAGAAGATGGAGGCGGTCGGCCAGCTCACCGGCGGCGTGGCGCATGACTTCAACAACCTGCTCACCATCATCCGCTCATCTGTCGAGTTCCTGCGCCGGCCGAACCTGCCGGAGGAGCGTCGTACCCGCTACCTTGAGGCGGTGGCGGACACGGTCGACCGGGCCGCTAAGCTGACGAGCCAGCTCCTGTCCTTCGCGCGGCGGCAGGCGCTCAAGCCCGAGGTGTTCGACCTGCGGGACCGCGTGCGGGGCACCTCGGAGATGCTCAACGCGGTGACCGGCGCGCGCATCCGCATCAAGACCGAGGTGACGGACGGGCCCTGCCACGTGCGGGCCGATACGAGCCAGTTCGAGACGGCGCTGGTGAACCTCGCCGTGAACGCCCGCGACGCCATGGACGGGGAGGGCACGCTGACGCTCCGGCTCACCTGCGGCGAGGCGCTGCCCACGATCCGCGGGCATGCCGGCGCGCCCGGGCCCTTCGCGGTGGTGTCGGTCTCCGACGAGGGCGTCGGCATCGCGCCAGACCTGCTCGCGAAGGTCTTCGAGCCGTTCTTCACGACGAAGGAAATCGGCAAGGGCACCGGGTTGGGCTTGAGTCAGGTCGTCGGCTTCGCCAAGCAGTCGGGCGGCGACGTGGACGTGGCGAGCGAGGTGGGGCGCGGCACGACTTTCTCGCTGTACCTGCCCCACGTCGACCCGCCCCCGGACAGCGCGGAGACCGGCGAGGAGGAGCCCGCCATGCAGGACGCGGACCGCGCCCTGTGCGTGCTGGTCGTGGAGGACAACCTCGACGTCGGGCGCTTCTGCACCCAGCTCCTTGAGGATCTCGGCCACTCCACGATCTGGGCGCACAACGCGGAGGCTGCGCTCGCGGAGATGGAGCGGGTGCCGTTCCGCTTCGACGCGGTGTTCTCGGACGTGGTCATGCCCGGCATCGGGGGCGTCGAACTCGCTCGCCGGCTCCGGACGGACCACCCGAAGCTGCCGGTGGTCCTGACGACCGGCTACAGCGACGTGCTGGCCCGCGACGACGCCCACGGGTTCGAGCTCGTGCGCAAGCCCTACTCGGCCGAGGAGGTGGCGCGCGCGTTAAGGACGGTCGTCGCCGGGAGGGGCAGAGCGTCCGCGCGGGCGTAAGCTACCCGGCGCCGTCGCCTTCAAGCACACCCTCGGTCCTAAGATAGCCGGCGGGGCCATGAGCAAGCTTGATCACAGGGATTGATCGGCATGGATGGACGTCGCTTCCTCCCGGCAGCCTCCATTGCATGTGGTCGCCACCGTGGCCGTACTTTCTGGGTTCGTGGCCGCCTACAGGTCCACTTCAGCCTATGGAGCGGACATCTGGACCGGCAGGCTCGAAAGTCTGCAAGGGGTCAAGAGTTCGCAGGCCTTCCGTTCGGATGGGCGCCAGATGTAAGCGTTTTGCCAATTCGGACTGACGCCACGGCAGGACCTTCGGGATGAGCCAACAGTTGCCTACGGCGTAAAGAGACCTAGGATTATGCGCCTTTCTGCGACGGAAGTGACCTCAAACTGGGGCGCGGCCCTGGTGGATGCCGCCCTCGACCAACAGAAAGCCCTGTGCATCGGCCAATACATGCCACCCCGGGTGGCTGGTGCTCGCCCAGGCCGCGCTAGCGGCCTTTCAGGACTGCCGGGTCAGCCCGAGGCGGGCCATAAGCGCCTTCTTGGCCTGGGGCAACTTCACGCCGCGGCGCTCGACGAGTTCTTCCATGGCCTGCCCGAGGACACGCGCGAGGTCGTAGGAGATCCCCTCGAAGGATTTCTGCGCCTTCGCGCGCGCGCG
>NZ_BPQM01000046.1 GCF_022179245.1 Methylobacterium gregans | reverse complement strand
TCCTCCGCCAGCCGCGCCAGCGTCGGCACCGCGAAGTCCGGAGTGCCCATGAAGACGACGCGCATCCCCGGGGCCTCAGGCCGCGTCGCGCTTGGCCGCCTTGGCGAACTTCTTCATCACCCGGTCGCGCTTCAGCTTCGAGATGTGGTCGATGAACAGCACGCCGTTGAGATGGTCGATCTCGTGCTGCAGGCAGGTGGCGAGCAGGCCGTCGGCCTCGATCTCCTGCTCCTTCCCGTCGAGATCGCGGAAGCGCACGCGCACCCGGTCGGGTCGCGTCACCTCGGCGTAGTAGTCCGGGATCGACAGGCAGCCCTCGTCGTAGCCGCGCGTCTCCTCGGATTCCCAGGTGACCACCGGATCGAGGAAGACCTGCGGGCGGCGCACGCCCTCCTCCTTCGAGGTGTCGATGGTGACGATCCGCTTCTGCACGCCGATCTGGATCCCGGCGAGCCCGACGCCCGGCGCGTCGTACATCGTCTCCAGCATGTCGTCGGCGAGCTTGCGGATCTCGCTGGTGACGGGGCCGACCGGCTCGGAGATGAGGCGCAGGCGCGAATCCGGCAGGATGACGAGGGGAAGGATGGCCATGGCTCGATCGGGACGGGGCGCGCGGGCGTCTGAGGAAGCGCTTCGAATAGGGTGGGGCGCAGTGCCGGTCAAATGAAGGGCGCCGACGCGCTCAGAACGCCGTGCGGCTGCGGATGGCCGCCATCAGCGTGCCCTCGTCCAGATAATCGAGCTCGCCGCCCACCGGCACGCCGTGGGCGAGGCGGGTGACCTTCAGGTTTAGATGGCGGATCGACTCGGTGACGTAGTGGGCCGTGGTCTGTCCGTCGACCGTGGCGTTGAGCGCCAGGATGATCTCCTTGACGGCCGGCTCGCTCGCCCGCTCGACCAGGCTCGCGATGTTGAGGTGCTCCGGCCGCACGCCGTCGAGCGCCGAGAGCACGCCGCCGAGCACGTGGTAGCGCGCCGCGACCGCGCCCGAGCGCTCCAGCGCCCAGAGGTCGGAAACGTCCTCCACCACCACCAGCGTCGAGGGGTCGCGGGCGGCGTCGCGGCAGATCGTGCAGGGATCGCTGGTGTCGACGTTGCCGCAGGACTGGCAGACCACGATGCGCTCGGCCGCCACGCGCATGGCGTCGGCGAGCGGGCCCAGCAGCGTGTCGCGCTTCTTGATGAGCTGCAACGCGGCGCGGCGGGCCGAGCGCGGCCCAAGCCCCGGCATCCGGGCGAGAAGCTGGATCAGGCGCTCGATCTCCGGACCGGCGACGGCTTGCGGCATCGGGTACTCTCGTGTCGGGGCAGGTCGTTCCGGGGAGCGGCGCGCCCGCCATAGCGGGGCAGGGGGACGGCCGAAAGGGTGTTGCGCCGGGTTACAATATAGGGGTTCCGTCGCGCCCGTGCCCGCCCATGCGACGACTGTTCAGGATACCGTCAGGCGGTCGGCCCCAGTCACGCGCGGCGGCCCGGCCCCTGCCGGTCGCGCTCGGGACTTCGGATGGCCCGCGGGGCGGATCTACGTCCAAAGTTCAGATTGACCGGGCGGCCCGCGCCGCCCGACCAAGGCAGGGTCTGGAGCGGAGAACCAGCGTGCGGCGGTCCTGAACGACCGCACGGACGCTCCTAGCGATCCTGGGAGATCCCCAGGACTGCGACAACGGCGCGAACAGGGGCTCGGGAGAGACGATCGTGACGCATATCGGTGAGTTCAACGCGGGCCACGGCGCCGAGGCCATCGGCTTCCGCGCGCTGAAGGCCGTCCACTGGAACCTCGAGGCCCCCCGGCTCTACGAGGAGGCCCTGTCGCGCAAGGAGGGGCAGCTCGCCCGGGGCGGCGCCCTGGTGGCGACCACGGGCAGCCATACGGGCCGTTCCCCCAAGGACAAGTTCGTGGTGCGGGACGCCGCCACCGAGACCGAGATCTGGTGGGACAACAACGGCGCGATCACGCCGGAACAGTTCGAGACCCTCTACCAGGACTTCCTGACGCATGCCGAGGGCAAGGAACTCTTCGCCCAGGACCTCTACGGCGGCGCCGACCCGGCCCACCGGGTCAAGGCCCGGGTCTTCACCGAGTTCGCGTGGCACTCGCTGTTCATCCGCAACCTGCTGATCCGGCCGGACCGCTCCGAGATCGCGGGCTACGTGCCCGATATGACGATCATCGACCTGCCGAGCTTCCAGGCGGATCCCGCCCGGCACGGCTGCCGCTCGAAGACGGTCATCGCCATCGACTTCACCCGCAAGATCGTGCTGATCGGCGGCTCGGCCTACGCGGGCGAGATGAAGAAGTCGGTCTTCACCTACCTCAACTACATCCTGCCCGGTCGCGGCGTGATGCCGATGCACTGCTCAGCCAACGCCGCGCTCGACGCGGAGGGCGGCTCGGCGATCTTCTTCGGCCTGTCGGGCACCGGCAAGACCACGCTATCGAACGATTCCTCGCGCCAGCTGCTGGGCGACGACGAGCACGGCTGGTCGAACGAGGGCATCTTCAACTTCGAGGGCGGCTGCTACGCCAAGACCATCCGGCTCTCGCGCAACGCCGAGCCCGAGATCTACGCCACTACCGAGCGCTTCGGCACGGTGATGGAGAACGTGGTGATCGACCCGCTCACCCGTGTGCCGGACTTCGACGACGCCTCGCTGACCGAGAACACCCGCTGCGCCTACCCGCTCGACTTCATCGCGAACGCGAGCGCCACGGGCCGGGCCGGGCATCCGAAGAACATCGTGATGCTGACCTGCGACGCCTTCGGGGTGATGCCGCCGATCGCCAAGCTCACGGGCGCCGAGGCGATGTACCACTTCCTCTCGGGCTACACCGCGAAGGTGGCGGGCACCGAGCGCGGCCTGACCGGGCCGGAGGCGACCTTCTCGACCTGCTTCGGCGCACCCTTCATGCCGCGGCACCCGAGCACCTACGGCAACCTGCTGCGCGACCTCATCGCCAAGCACAGCGTCGATTGCTGGCTCGTCAACACCGGCTGGACCGGCGGCGGCGTCGGCACCGGCCGCCGCATGCCGATCCGCGTCACCCGCCGCCTGCTGAGTGCGGCGCTCGACGGCTCGCTCGCCCAGGCCGAGTTCCGCCGCGACCCGTATTTCGGCTTCGCGGTGCCGGTCTCGGTCCCGGGCGTCGAGCCCCACATCCTGACCCCGGTGAAGACCTGGGCCAACAAGGGCGCCTTCGTGGAGACGGCGGCGCGGCTCGTGGCGATGTTCGACGAGAACTTCAAGCGCTTCGAGAGCCACGTCGACGCCGACGTGCGGCAGGCCGGACCGTCCGCGCAAGCGATCGCGGCGTGATGTGAGAGGGAGCCGCACAGGCGGCTCCGGTTTGAGAGGAGCCTTCCTCGCCGCCGGCGGGGAGGGCTTTTTCGTACCCGCAACGCTCTCCCTCCCCCCTCTGCGGGGGAGGGTGGGCCGGCCGTGAGGCCGGGTCGGGAGAGGGGAGCAACGGTGCAGACGAAGGCTCTGACCTTCACACCCGCTCAGCCTTTTCCTGAAACTGGGGTCCCCTCTCCCGACCCGCTTCGCGGGCCACCCTCCCCCGCAGTGGGGGGAGGGAGAGCGTCGGCCCTCAGCGCTCGCGCCCCCACAACCCCACGCGCTCGGAGCGGGCCTGCTCCTCGGCGGCCAGGAGATCCTGGGGGGCGTCCTCGCTCGCGCGCGCCCCGCCGGCGGCCAGGATCAGGGCGGCGAGGTCGTCCCCGTCGATGCGGCAGCGCATGCCGTCGCTCTCGGGCGCGCAGGACACCTCCCGGCGGCGCAGGTACCGGGCGAGCTGGCGGGCGAGTGCGCCGCCCTGGCCCTCGACGCCGGCGAGCCGCACGACACGGCCGCGGAACGCGAGCGTGCCGGTGTCGATCACCTCCGGCACGCCGCGCGCCTCAGGCCCCGCCGGGATCGCGGCGGGCGGGACCGGAGCCGAAGGCGCCGGGGCGGGCGCGGGTGCCGGGGCGGGCGCCGGCTCCGCGCGGGCGGCCGAGGGGCGCTTGCGGCCCTTGGCGAGCTGGGCGGAGGCCCGCTGCACGAAGTCCCGGAACATCGCGGCCGGCAGGTCGCCGCCGCCGACCCGGTTCATCGAGGAATTGTCGTCGTTGCCGACCCAGATGCCCACGACCATCTCGGGCGTCACGCCGATGAACCACGCGTCCCGGTAATCCTGGGTCGTGCCGGTCTTGCCGCCGACCGCGAGGCCCGGCACCCGCGCGGCCTTGCCGGTGCCGGAATCGACCACCGCCTGCAGCGAGTCGAGCATCATCGTGCGGCTGTCGCCGGGCAGGCCCCGGTTCGCGGCCTGGTCCGGGTGCAGGTAGATCGGCTGCGGCTGGCCGCCCCGGATCGCGTGGACCGCGTAGGTCTCGAGCGGCGTGCGGTTGGCGAGCACGCCCGCGTAGGCGCGGGTCATCTCGAGGAGCGTCACCTCGGCGGAGCCGAGCGCGAGGCTCGGCACGTTCGGCAGCTCCGAGGTTACGCCGAGGGATTTCGCCGTCGCGATCACCGCCGGGATGCCGAGCTCGTCGCCGAGCTGGGCCGCGATGGTGTTGACCGAGAGCGCGAAGGCGCTGCGGAGCGGCAGCGCGCCGCGGAAGCGGTTGTTGGAATTCTGCGGCTCCCAATCGCCGATCTGGACCGGGCGGTCGACCAGCACCGAGTCCGGGCTCAGCCCCTGCTCGTAGGCCGTGAGGTAGACGAAGAGCTTGAACAGCGAGCCGGCCTGGCGCTTGGCCTGGACCGCCCGGTTGAACTGGCTGTCCTCGTAGTCGCGCCCGCCGACCATCGCCAGGATCGCGCCCTGGGGCGAGAGCGCCACGAGGGCGGCTTGGCCGACCTTCTTCTTCGCCCCCTCCGCGTCGAGGCGGCGGGCGATCACGCCCTCGGCGAGGCTCTGCAGGTCGAGATTCAAGGTCGAGCGCACCGTGAGGTCGCCCCCCGTGTCGGTCAGGCGCTTGGCGTCCGCCTGCACCATGTCGAGGAAGTAGTTGGTGCCGGGCGGCGTCTCGGGCGGCGTGCGCAGCGTCACGGTCTTGGCGCGGGCCGCGTCCGCCTCCTTGGTGGAGATGGCGCCGGTCTCGACCATGGCCTGGAGCACCACGTCGGCCCGCTCCTTGGCGCCGCCGAAGTTGCGGGTGGGGGCGAGCTGCGAGGGCGCGCGCACGAGGCCCGCCAGCATCGCGGCCTCCGGCAGGGTGAGCTGCTTGGCGGGCTTGCCGAAATAGCGCCGGGCCGCCGCGTCCGCCCCGTAGGCTCCCGCGCCGAAATAGGCGGTGTTGAGGTATCCGACCAGGATGTCGCTCTTCGACAATTCGCTCTCGGCCCGGAGCGCCAGGAAGGCCTCCTGGATCTTGCGCCGGAGCGTCTTCTCCTGGGAGAGCGAGGTCAGGCGGACATATTGCTGGGTGATGGTCGAGCCGCCCTCGCGCACGCCGCCACCGGTCGTGTTGCGCCACGCGGCCCGCAGGAGTCCGCGCAGGTCCACGCCCCAGTGGCTGTAGAAGCGCCGGTCCTCGATGGCGATGATGGCCTGGGCCAGCGTCGGCGGCAGGTCGGCGGCGGTGAGCCGCTCGCCCCGGAAGGCGCCGCGGGTGGCGAAGACGCGCCCGTCATCGGCCTCGACGGTGAGCGCGCGGCTGCCCGGATCGTTCGAGACGGAGCCCAGCGGCGGCAGGGTCAGGAAAGCGGCCAGCACGTAGAGCAGCAGGGCGCCAAGCGGCAGCAAGAGGGCGAGCGCCAGGATCGCGCGGGTGCGGGGCCGGACGGTCCGGCGCGGCGCGGGTCCCTGCCCGGGCGCGGGGGCGGCCGCCGGGGGGGCGCCGTCCGGCGCTGCATCTGCCGCGGAGGCGCGCCGGGCCTTGAGCCGCCCGGCGACGCTGCCGAGGCCCGCGGCGGCACTCCCGAGGCCTGCGGCGCTCTGCGCACCGAGCCGCGTCCCGCCGCGGACGGCCGCGCGGGCGGCGCCCGCGCCGAGGATGCCGAGCTGGCGCGCGAGGGTGCGGGCGGCCGAGGCCGCCTCGCGGGCCGCCGCGCGGGTATCGGGTTCGGGCCGCGGGTCCGGCGCGCCGGGGCCCGGGCGTTCCGGATCGGGAGGGCTCATCGTATCCGTCGCCAGCGGCCGGGCCGCCTGTCACGCTTATCCACGGCCGTTCTTAGACGAATCCCGCACGGGCCCGCTACGGCGTGAAAGCCTCACCGCGGATCCGGTTGAGGGGCGGCCCCCTCTGCTCTCTCCCTCCCGCTCCGCGAGGGTGGGAGATCCGCAAGTCCTGCCATGAACATGGGCCCCCTGCCTCAGGACCGCGCCAGCGGCGCCGGCCGGCCCGCCGCCTCGTGGCGTCCCCGCAGCCGGAAGGCGAGGATCACGAGCAGCACCCCGAAGGCCACGGCGTAGCCGCCGAGCCACCATGTCAGCACCAGCGCGGACATGCCGGGATTGATCAAGAGCGCGAGCCCGAACAGCACCGAGACGACCCCGCCGAGCACCAGCCACCAGCGCCCGTAATGCAGGTGGAGCCGGAAGGCCGCCGCGATCATCAGTCCGCCCGAGACGAGCGCCCAGATCGAGACCAGGAGCACGAAGGCCCAGACCGCCGCCGCCGGCATCAGGAAGGCCGTCACGCCGACCAGGATGTCGATGAGGCCCTCGAACAGCAGGAAGCCCCAGCGCTCGTGCCGCTGCGCCGCCCGCACCGCCGCGACGATGCCGAAGATCCCGTCGACCAGCATGTAGGCCGCGAAGAACAGGACCAGGGAGAGCACGAAGGCGGCCGGCGCCACGAGGGCGGCGATCCCGAACAGGATGGCGAAGACGCCCCGCAGGGCGACGAGCCACCAGTTGCGGGCCAGCACCGTGCTCATCGCGTCGAGGCGAGCCGGGCCGGTGAGGGGGATGCCGGATGGGCTCATCCCTCCGGCCGAGGGAGATGTCCCTCCGGAGGCGTCGGACGTTCCAGCCATGTCATGGTCCTCCGGCAGCGTGCGGCGCGGCCCCCGCATTGCTGCCGCAACGCAGCGTGGGGAGCGGCGTTCCGTGCGACGCGACGGCACCGGATGGAACTTTGGTGTCATTCGTACCTTTGGGGTTCGAGGCGGGTTCAACCGAGGTCCGGCGTTTAAGCCCCGGTCCTTCTCTGGCACTTTCTTCCCATGCTTGACGATCAGCGGCAGGCCGCGCCCGCCGACGCGTCCGCGCGCCGGTCCGAGGCGGACGACGCGCGCGACATCCTCGATCTCCAGCCGACGGGCCGCGAACCCGGCGATGCGGACCGCGACACCGCGCCGGAGGCTCAGGACCGGGACACGGGCGACGCGGACGAGGACCGGCGCCCGAGCGTGCTGCGGCGCCACCCCTGGTGGTTCGCGCTCGGCGGCCTCGCGGTGCTGGCGCTCGGCGTCGCGACGTTCTTCTACTGGCAGATCGCCCTGCACCCCTACGAGACCACCGACGACGCCTTCGTGGACGCGCGCAGCTTCACGGTCGCGCCGAAGGTCGGCGGCTACGTCGTGGCGGTGGCGGTCACCGACAACCAGCACGTGAAACCCGGCGATACGCTCTTCCAGATCGACCCGCGCGATTACCGCGTCGCACTGGAGCAGGCCGAGGCGCAGGTGCAGGCGGCCCATGCCGCGATCCAGAACATCGACGCGCAGATCGAGGCCCAGCGGGCGCAGATCGAGGTGGCCAGGGCCCAGGTCGACACCGCCCAGGCGGCCCTCAAGTTCGCCGAGGAGGATGCCGCCCGCTACAAGACGCTCGCCGAGCGCGGAGCCGGCACCATCCAGCAATCGCAATCCTCGACCTCGACCCTGCAGCAGCGCCAGGCCTCGCTGACGAGCGCCAACGCGAACGTGGTGGCGGCCCAGAAGCAGATCGGCTCGCTCCAGGCGCAGCGCGCCAGCGCCGAGGCGCAGCTCGCCCAGGCGAAGGCCCAGCGCGACCAGGCCCAGCTCAACCTCGGCTACACGACGGTGACGGCGGCCCAGGCCGGCCGCGTCGTGCGCCTCACCGGCGGCGTCGGGGAATACGCGCAGGCCGGGCAGAGCCTCGCGATGTTCGTGCCCGACGAGATCTGGGTCACCGCGAACTACAAGGAGACGCAGGTCACCGACATGCGCCCGGGCCAGCCCGTCGACGTCACGATCGACGCCTATCCGGATCGCAGGATCACGGGCCGGATCGCCTCGGTGCAGCCGGGCTCCGGCACAGCCTTCAGCCTGCTGCCGGCGCAGAACGCCACTGGCAACTACGTGAAGGTGACGCAGCGCATCCCCGTGAAGATCGTGGTCGACGCGTGGCCGACCGACGTCTCGATCGGCCCGGGCATGTCGGTGGTGCCCCGGGCGCACGTGCGGTGAGCTCGGCGGCTGCCAAGGCCCCAGGGGGGCACAATCCTTGGGCGATCGCCCTCGTGGTGGCGCTCGCCACCTTCATGGAGGTCCTCGACACCACGATCGCCAACGTGGCGCTCCGCTACATCTCGGGCGGCCTCGCGGTCGGGCCCGACGAGGCGGCCTGGGTGGTGACGAGCTATCTCGTGGCCAACGCCATCACGCTGATCGCGTCGAGCTTCCTCGCCAAGCGCTACGGGCGGAAGGCCTTCTTCCTGTGGAGCGTGGCGCTGTTCACGCTCGCCTCGGTCCTGTGCGGCTTCGCCTGGAGCCTCGAATCGCTGCTGCTGTTCCGGGTGCTCCAGGGGCTCGGCGGCGGCGGCATGGCGCCGCTCGCGCAGTCGATCCTGGCCGATTCCTTCCCGCCCGCGAAGCGCGGCCAGGCCTTCGCCCTCTACGGCGTCGCCATCGTGGTGGCGCCGGTGATCGGCCCGACGCTCGGCGGCTGGCTCTCCGACAACGCCTCCTGGCACTGGTGCTTCCTGATCAACGGGCCGATCGGGCTGATCGCGCTGGGGCTAATGTACTGGCTGATCGAGGACAGCGAGGCGGCCAAGCGCGAGCGGCGGGACCTGCGGAAGAAGGGCGTGCGCTTCGACCTTGTCGGCTTCCTGCTGGTCGCGACCTTCCTCGGTTCTCTGGAGGTCGTCCTCGACGAGGGCCAGCGCAAGGACTGGTTCGGGACCTCGACCCTGATGAACGTCTTCGGCGTCCTCACGGTGGTCTCGTTCTGCGCCATGATCCCGTGGCTGCTGACCCGGAAGAACCCGGTCATCGACCTGCGCCTGCTCAACAGCCGCCAGTTCGGCTCCTGCTTCGTGGTGATGCTGTTCACCGGCGCGGTGCTGATCGCCACCACGCAGTTCATCCCGCAGATCACGCAGGAATATTACGGCTACACCGCCACCCTGTCGGGGCTGGTGCTCGGCCCCGGCGGCCTCGTCACGGTGGCGATGATGGCGCTGGTCGGGCGGCTCTCGTCCTTCGTGCAGCCGAAATGGCTGATCGCGACGGGCGGGGCGATCGTGGCCGCCGGGATGTACGACCTCACCCGGATCTACGGCGACACCACCTTCTGGTTCTTCGCGTGGTCGCGGATCTACATCGGCATCGGCCTGCCGATGATCTTCCTCTCGGTGACTTCGGCCTCCTACGAGGGCCTGCCGAAGGACCGGACCGACCAGGCCTCGGCGCTCATCAACGTGGCGCGCAACGTCGGCGGGTCGCTCGGCGTGTCGCTCGCCCAGAACATCCTGGCCTATCGCAGCCAGTTCCATCAGAGCCGGCTGGTGGAATCGGTCGATCCGTCGAGCCCGGCCTACCAGCAGACCCTGGCGCAGGCGACGCGCTACTTCCAGCAGCACGGCTACGCGGGGCCGGACGCGCAGAACCAGGCCATCGCCTGGATCGGCAGCCAGCTCTCCACGCAGGTGGCGTACTGGGCCTATATCGACGTGTTCTGGGTGCTCGGCGCGATGACCGCCTGCCTCGTGCCGCTGGCGCTCATCCTCAAGGACGTGAAGCTCGGCGGGGGTGCGCCGG
>NZ_BPQM01000045.1 GCF_022179245.1 Methylobacterium gregans | reverse complement strand
TCCCGTCCCCCGATGCGTTCTGCACAACGGAAAAGGGCGCCGCCTCCGCGGAGGCAGCGCCCGGACAAACCGCAGGAGCGGCCGTCGGCTTAGTTGAAGGTGTCGATCTCAGCCGACTCGTAGCTGGTGACTTCCATGCCGACGCAAACTTCCTGAACGACGGGGGCAGACCAAGCCATGATATCTCTCCTGTAGGGGATTGGGATTCAGCGCGCGGCCGCTGGAGCGGCCACCGATTCAGTTGAAGGTGTCGATCTCGGCCGACTCGTAGCTGGTGACTTCCATGCCGACGCAGACTTCCTGAACGACGGGGGCAGACCAAGCCATGGCGTTTCTCCTCTGTTGATGGACGAAACATAGGTGATGTGTTGGGCGCAATACAAGCGGGCCCTACACTTATATTTCTCATAGGCTGCCGCGTCAGCGGCGCGTTCCGCCGGGCAGCGCGGCGAACGGACCGGAAAGGTGAAGGATCACAAGGATGTGGTCCGCTGGCGGTGCGAGTTTCGATCGCCGGAGCTTAGATGCGCAGCAGTCCCGGCTTGACGCTGCGACGGAGCGGGCGCAACCGGAGCTGCGCCGGCCGCAGGGCCGGCACTCCTATTCCCTTCAGAGCGATGCAGAGCGACGCCCCAGACCGATCGTTCGTGCCGGACCCGGGCACGCCGCTCCGCCCGTCGCGCCGCTCGCGCAGGGGCTGACGGCGCGGCCGCGTTCGGCCCGCCGCCCGTCCGGGTTCCGTCGCCTCACCCGAGGCGAGGCCCATGAACGAGATCGTCCAACCCATCCGGGTCGAGCCCTCCGTGCTGGCGGCCCGCCTCTCCGACGAACGCGCGCCGGACATCGTCGAGGCGCTGAACGCAGAGGCCCCGGAGGTCGCCGCCGCGATCCTGCTCGGCCTGTCGATCGAGCGGGCCGTCGAGGTGCTGGACCAGCCCGAACTCGCCTGCGCGGCCGACATCATCGAGATGCTGCCCCGCGACCGGGTCGCCGCCTACCTCACGGGCATGTCGGCCGACCGGGTGACGGACGTGTTCCGGGAGATCGAGGAGCCGGGCCGCTCGGACCTGCGCGCCCGGCTCGATGCCGAGACCCGCGGCGCCGTCGACCGGCTCAGCGCCTACGGCGAGGAGACGGTCGGCTCGCTGATGACGACCGAGTTCGTCAGCGTTCCGGCAACCTGGACGGTGGCGCAGGCGCTCGACCACATCCGGCAGGTCGAGCGGACCCGGGAGACCATCTACGCGATCTTCGTGCTCGACCCGCGCACCCGGACGCTCACCAAGGCGGTGCCCCTGCGCCGCCTGATCGTCGGCGATCCCGGTGCCAGCGTGCTCTCGGTCGCCCCGGAGCGGCGCCCGCTCAGCGTGACGCCCACCGCGAGCCGCGAGGAGGCCGCGCGCCTCATCTCCAAATACGACCTGCTGGCCCTGCCGGTGGTCGACGCGGTCGGCCACGTCATCGGCATCGTGACGGTGGACGACATCATCGACGCGATGGTGGCCAAGCAGACGCAGGACGTGCAGCGCTTCGGCGGCATGGAGGCGCTGCCCGAGCCCTACATGGAGATCGGCTTCTTCACGATGATCCGGAAGCGGGCCGGCTGGCTCTGCGCCCTGTTCCTCTCCGAGATGCTGACCGCCTCGGCCATGCAGGGCTTCGAGGGCGAGCTGGAGCGGGCGCTCGTGCTGACGCTGTTCATCCCGCTCATCATGAGCTCGGGCGGCAATTCCGGCTCGCAGGCAACCTCGCTGCTGATCCGCGCGCTCGCGCTCAACCAGATCCGCCTGCGCGACTGGTGGAAGGTGGCGCTGCGCGAGTTGCCGACCGGGCTGGCACTCGGCGCGATCCTGGGCGCGATCGCCGTCGCGCGGATCGCGATCTGGCAGGAGGCCGGGTTCTACGATTATGGCCCGCACTGGGTTCTGGTGGCGGCCACCGTCGGCGCGGCGCTGGTCGGCATCGTCACGTTCGGGTCGCTCGCGGGCTCGATGCTGCCCTTCCTGCTCCAGCGCGTCGGCTTCGACCCGGCGACCGCCTCGGCGCCCTTCGTGGCGACGCTCGTCGACGTCACCGGGCTGGTGATCTACTTCTCGGTAGCGCTGGTGATCCTGCGCGGCACGCTGCTGTGAGGCGCTGCCGCAAGTGGCGCGGCGGATGGTGCGGACGGCGGGACTCGAACCCGCACGGCCTTGCGGCCGCAAGATTTTAAGTCTCGTGCGTCTACCGGTTCCGCCACGTCCGCCCATCGCGACCGGTAGCCGGGCCCTCATTCGAGATCAAGCGGTGTCGGGGGTCCAGCCGTAGAGCCAGGCGTAGCGCTCGCGCATCCCGTCCGGGCCGAGGCGGCGCATCACGAGGTCGCGGGCGAAGGCCGTCAGCGAACCGGCGTGGTAGGTGCGCCCGTTCCGGCGGGCGGCGCGCTGGACGCGGGCGACGCGGCCCGCGCGGGCCGCCCCGTAGTCCGCCAGCGCTTCCGGCACCGGACGGCCGTCGAGGTGGCGGACGAGCACCGCCGCGTCCTCGATCGCGAGGGCGGCGCCCTGCGCCAGGAACGGCAGGACCGGGTGCGCGGCATCGCCCAGGAGCGCCACCCGGCCACGCGCGATCGGCCGCGCGACCGATCGCTCGGCCAGCGACCAGACAAGCCACGAATCGGGCAGGGCCAGGAGTTCGCGCAAAGGGGCCGCGCAGCCGCGGAAATGCGTGCGCAGCACCGCGGGGTCGCCGATCCGGCCCCAATCGGCGTCACCCTGCCGCTCGGGCACGATCGCCACAACGTTGAGGAAGCGCCCGCCCCGGATCGGATAGTGCACGACGTGCCGTCCGGATCCGAGCCAGAGGCCGGTCTCCGCGCCGCCGAGCCCGTCCGGCAGACCCTCGCGCGGGATCACCGCTCGCCAGGCCGCCATGTGGCCGGCCCGGAGGGGCGCGGGGTCGAGATGACCGCGGATGCGCGAGTGGAGGCCGTCCGCGCCGATCACGAGATCGGCCTCGACCGTGTCGACGCGGGCGTCGCTCTCGCAGGTCAGCGCGATCTCATCCGCCCGCTCGGCGAGACCGGTGACGCCGCGCCCGACGAGGAGGCGGATGTTCGGCCGCCCCCGCACCGCGTCGAGGAGCACCGTCTGCAGATCGGCCCGGTGGATCACGTAGTAGGGCGCGCCGTAGCGCTCGCGGGCGGCTGCGCCCAGCGCGACCGCGCCGATCCGGCGCCCGCTGTCGAGCGCCCGGACAGTCACCCCCGGCGGCTCGCTCGCGGCACGCCTGAGCGCGGCACCGAGCCCGAGATCGCCGAGGACCCGGCTCGCGTTCGGCGAGAGCTGGAGCCCGGCCCCGACCTCGCTGAAGCCGGTGCGGCGCTCGATCACCGTCACCCGGTGCCCGGCATCGGCAAGCGCGAGCGCGGCGGTCAGGCCACCGATGCCGGCGCCGACGACGGCAATGTCGAGCGCGGCCATGGCCGGCGCGGACGCGCGCTCAGGCGGCCTTGACGGTGTCGACCTTGGCGCTGTCGTCCCACAGGCAGGCCGGCGGGTCCGATTCGGTCGCCTTCAGGCCGGGACGGTAGCGGTAGAGGGTCGAGCAGTACTGGCAGATGATCTCGTCGTCCGCGCCCATGTCGAGGAAGACGTGCGGGTGGTCGAAGGGCGGCCGCGCGCCGATGCACATGAACTCGCGCGCACCGACCTCGATGACGGGCACCCCGAGGTCGTTGTGGAAGTGCGGAACCGCCTTATCAGCCATCTGCCGCCCTGCTGCTTGTGAGGGCCGCACGGGCGGCCCGATCCGCTGCCGCTTATGGGGGAAGCGCCGCGTCGCGCGCAAGTGCGGGGGCAAGCGTGCCTGCAAACGCGCCCGATACGCCGTGCCGCTTGGCGGAATCCCCCCGTACACCGTACATAGCGGCAGAGAGACGCCGCAGCGCAAGACCCGCCGAATGAACCAGCAAGATCAAGCGACCGCGCAGGGCGCGCGCCGTTCCCCCGAAGCGCCCATCCACGGGCCGGAGGGCTTCGAGGGGATGCGCCGGGCGGGCCGCCTGACGGCCGAGGCCCTCGACCTCCTGATGGAGGCGACGCAGCCCGGCGTCACCACCGAGGCGCTCGACAAGCTCGCCTACGAGTTCGCGATGGACAACGGTGCCTATCCGGCGTCCCTGCTCTATCGCGGCTACCCGAAATCCATCTGCACCTCGATCAACCATGTGGTCTGTCACGGCATACCGAACGACAAGCCGCTGCGCGAGGGCGACATCGTCAACCTCGACATCTGCCTGATCCTCGACGGCTGGCACGGCGATTCGAGCCGCATGGCCTTCGTGGGCGAGGTGCCCCGCAAGGCTGCGCGCCTCAGCGAGATCACCTACGAGGCGCTGATGCGCGGCATCGCGGCGGTGAAGCCCGGCGGCTCGACCAACGATATCGGTCGGGCGATCCAGGACTACGCCGAGGGCGAGCGCTGCACGGTGGTGCGCGATTTCTGCGGCCACGGCCTCGGGCGGACCTACCACGACGCGCCGACCATCCTGCACTACGTCGAGGCCAGCTACGACGTGCCGCTGAAGCCCGGGCAGTTCTTCACCATCGAGCCGATGATCAATCTCGGCCGCCCCGCCGTGAAGGTGCTGGCGGACGGCTGGACAGCGGTCACCCGCGACCGCTCGCTCTCCGCCCAGTTCGAGCACACCGTCGGCGTCACCGAGACGGGCTGCGAGATCTTCACGGTCTCACCCAAGGGTCTGCACCAGCCCAGCAATCCGGGCGCCTGACCCGGTGGCCCGGCGCGGCTCCGTTCCTGGGCGCCTGCGCGACGCGGACGCCTCCGCCGCGGGCTCGGCCGGCGACGAACCGGGGGGGAAGGGCGCGGAGGCGCCGCACTATCACGGCCACCGCGAGCGCCTGCGCACCCGCTTCGTGCAGGCCGGCGCCGACGCGCTTCCGGATTACGAGTTGCTCGAACTGGTCCTGTTCCGGGCCATTCCGCGCCGAGACGTGAAGCCGCTCGCCAAGGCGCTGATCGATCGCTTCGGCAGCTTCGCCGAGGTGGTCAGCGCCGAGCCGGCGCGGCTGGCCGAAGTGGAGGGCGTCAGCCCCGGCGTAATCGTCGATCTCAAGCTGACCGAGGCGGCCGGTCGCCGCCTCGCCCGGGGGGCGGTCCAGGAGCGATCGCTCCTCTCGTCCTGGAGCGCGGTGCTTGATTATTGCCGCACCACCATGGCGTTCTCGGCCCGCGAGGAGTTCCGGATCCTCTTCCTCGACAAGCGCAACCACCTCATCGCCGACGAGGTGCAGGGGCGCGGCACCGTGGACCATACGCCGGTCTACCCCCGCGAGGTGGCGCGGCGGGCGCTGGAACTCTCGGCCTCAGCGATCATCCTGGCGCACAACCACCCCTCGGGCGATCCGAGCCCCTCCGCCGCCGATGTGCGAATGACACGTGAGGTGGTGAATGTGCTCGATCCACTTGGAATCATCGTTCACGACCACATCATTCTTGGACGCACCGGGCATGCCAGTCTGAAAGGGCTGAAGCTGTTCTGAGGTTGTAGCGCGTTCGAGTCCGCGGCCCCCCGCGGATCCTTGGCGTGGCGCGCCTCTTGCCTCTAGCGTGCGGTATCTGGGAGGCAGCGCGATGGCCGGTGTGGCGTTCGACGAGATGACGGGAACCGGGGGATCGGCCGCGACCGCGGCGGACATCCGCCACGCCTACGGACAACTGAAGACCTGGCTCGACACCACGCCCTCCGACCATTTCAACACGCGCCGCAGCCAGGCCGAACTGCTGTTCCGCCGCATCGGCATCACCTTCGCGGTCTACGGCGACAACGATTCGACCGAGCGACTGATTCCGTTCGATATCATTCCGCGCGTGATCACGAAGCCCGAATGGGGTTTCCTGGAACGCGGCCTGAAGCAGCGCGTCACAGCGATCAACGCCTTCCTCAAGGATGTCTACGGTCCGCAGGAATGCATCAAGGCCGGCATCATCCCGGCGGACCTCGTCTACCGCAACGCGCACTACCGCATGGAGATGCGATCGTTCCGGGTGCCGCACGACCTCTACGTCCACATCGCCGGCATCGACATCGTGCGGACCGGCGAGAACGACTTCTTCGTGCTGGAGGACAATGCCCGCATCCCGTCGGGCGTGTCCTACATGCTGGAGAACCGCGAGGTGATGCTGCGGCTGTTCCCGGACCTGTTCTCGCGCCACCGGGTCGCGCCGGTCGAGAACTACCCGGATGCGCTGCTGGCCACTTTGCGCAGCCTCGCACCGGCGACGGCCACGCGCGATCCTACCTGCGTGCTCCTCACGCCCGGCCGCTACAATTCCGCGTTCTACGAACACTCTTTCCTGGCCGACAAGCTCGGCGTCGATCTGGTGGAGGCCTCCGACCTCTTCACCAAGGACGACGTGGTCTACATGCGCACTACGGAGGGACCGCGCCGGATCGATGTGATCTACCGCCGCCTCGACGATGACTTCCTCGACCCGCTCGTGTTCAGACCGGACTCGGTGCTCGGCGTACCGGGCCTGATGAACGCCTACGAGCGCGGAACCGTCACCTTGGCCAACGCGGTGGGCACGGGCGTAGCCGACGACAAGGCGGTCTACAGCTACATGCCGGACATCGTGAAGTTCTTCACCGGCGAGGAGCCGATCCTGCACAACGTGCCGACCTATCGCTGCCGCGAGAAGGAGGCCTTCGCCTACGTCATGGACAACCTGAAGGATCTCGTCGTGAAGGAGGTCAACGGCTCCGGCGGCTACGGCATGCTGGTGGGCCCGCACGCGACCAAGCGCGAGATCGAGGAGTTCGGCCGGCGCCTGCGTCACGCGCCGGACGGCTTCATCGCGCAGCCGACGCTCTCGCTCTCCACCTGCCCGACCTTCGTGGCCTCGGGCGTGGCGCCCCGGCACGTCGATCTCAGACCCTTCGTGCTGTGCGGTGCGGACGAGATCCGCATCGTGCCGGGCGGCCTCACGCGCGTTGCGCTCAAGGAGGGCTCGCTGGTGGTCAATTCCAGCCAGGGCGGCGGTACGAAGGATACCTGGGTGCTGGACGGCTGAAGCGCCCCAACGCGCGACGAGAGAACCCTTCCACGCGACCGAGCCCGAGCGGCCGAACCCAGCGAAGCACCCATGCTGTCCCGCACCGCCGACAACCTGTACTGGCTCTCGCGCTACGTCGAGCGCGCCGAGTTCGTCGCCCGCATCCTCGACGCGGCCCACCGCCTCGCCTCGCTGCCGACGAGCTATGGCGGCGGCGAGACCAACGAGTGGGCCTCGGCGCTCGCCTCCGCGGGCGACGCCGAGACCTTCCGGCTCCACTACGACACCGTCAACAGCCACACCGTCTGCGACTTCCTGGCCTTCAGCCCGAAGAACCCCTCCTCGATCCGCACCTGCATCGAGACGGCGCGCGAGAACGCCCGCTCGGTCCGCACCGCGCTGACCACCGAGATGTGGGACGCGATCAACGGCGCGTGGCTGGAACTGCGCTCCTACGAGGGCCGCGACCTGACGCGGGACGAGTTCTCGCGCTTCCTCGACTGGGTGAAGGGAATCTCGCTGACCTTCGACGGCTCGGCCTATCGCACGATGCTCAGGAACGACGCCTACTGGTTTACGCGGCTCGGCACCGCCATCGAGCGGGCCGACAACACCGCCCGCATCCTCGACGTGAAATACCAGATCCTTCTGCCGGCCAGCGAGAAGATCGGCGGCAGCCTCGACTACTTCCAGTGGACCACGATCCTGCGCGAGGTCTCGGCCTTCAACGCCTATCACTGGGTGTACCGGGAGAGCATCAAGCCACTGCTGGTGGCCGACCTCCTCATCCTCAACCGGCAGATGCCGCGCTCATTCGCCAACTGCTACGGCATGCTGGTGGAGCATCTCGACCTGATCGCCGATGCCTACGGGCGCCGCGGTCCGAGCCAGCGCCTAGCCAGCAACATGCTGGCGCGGCTAGAGGGGGAGGACATCGACCGGATCTTCGTCTCGGGCCTGCACGAGTTCGTGACCGCCTTCATCGGCGAGAACAACCGGGTGGGCCAGGCGATCGCCGAGCAGTACCTGGTCTGACGCCGCCAACCGATAGAAGACCCGCATGCGCCTCTGCGTCGTCCACGAGACCCACTACACATACGAGCAGCCGGCACGCGGCCTGATCCAGGTCCTGCGCATGACCCCGCGCGACCATGACGGACAGTACGTCCGGCGCTGGCGCATCGACACCTCGGTCGACGGGCGGCTCACCGAGCGCGAGGACGGGTTCGGCAACGTCGTCCACTGGTTCACGCCGGACGAGGCCGCCGACGCGCTGACCATCCGAGTCACCGGCGAGGTCGACACGCTGGAGAGCCACGGCATCGTGCGCGGCGCGGTCGAGCGGCTGCCCGACCTGTTCTACCTGCGCGAGACCGATCTCTGCATCGCCAGCCAGGACATCCAGGACTTCGCCGCGAAGGTCCGCGACGCGGGCGAGCGCGCCGCGCTGCCGATGCTCCACCGGTTGCTCGCGGCCGTTCACGAGCGGGTGCGCTTCGAGCGCGGCCCCGCGAGCGCGGCCGTCACGGCCGCCAAGGCCTTCGAGGCCGAGCGCGGCGTCTGCCAGGACCTCGCCCACGTCTTCATCACGGCGGCCCGCCATCTGGAGATCCCGGCCCGCTACGTCTCCGGCTACCGCATGCAGGAAGACGAGGCGGACGGCACGGAGACCCCGCACGGCTGGGCGGAGGCGCTGGTGCCCGATCTCGGCTGGGTCGCCTTCGATCCCGCCCACGGTGCCGGGACCTCAGAGCACTACATTCGTGTGGCGAGCGGGCTCGATTATCTCGGCGCCGCCCCGATCCGCGGCAGCCGCACCGGCGGCGGCACGGAGACGCTGGACGTCACGCTCAAGGTAGCGCAAGCCCAGGCCGCCCGGCAATCCTGACGGTTTCCCCGATTCTCTCCAAGCGTCCGCGCCGACAGCGGGCGAGAAGCTGACCTCTCCATGACCTACTGCGTCGGTTTGCTCGTCGAGGACGGGCTCGTGATGGTGGCCGATACCCGCACCAATGCGGGGCTCGACGACATCTCGACCTACCGCAAGCTGCACCATTTCAACGTGCCCGGCGAGCGCGTGATGATGCTGGCCTCGGCCGGCAACCTCTCGGTCACGCAGTCCGTGCTGAGCCTGCTCTCGGAGGGCGTGCCGGGCGATGACGGCGAGCCGCCGGCGAAACTCGTCGAGGCGCCGACCATGTTCCAGGCGGCTCAGCTCGTCGGCCGGGCGATCCGGCGGGTGCGCAGCATCGAGCGAGCGGGCTTCGAGGCGGCGCAGATCCGCTTCTCGATCTCGCTCCTGTTCGGCGGCCAGATCGGCGACGAGCCGATGCGCCTCTACCTGATCTACTCGGCCGGCAATTTCATCGAGTGCTCGACCGACGCACCCTTCCTGCAGATCGGCGAGCACAAGTACGGCAAGCCGATCCTCGACCGGGCGGTGAAGTACGAGAGCGACCTCTACGACGCCCTAAAGATCGGGCTCGTCTCGATGGACTCGACCATGCGCTCGAATCTCGGCGTCGGCCTGCCCATCGACATCGCGGTGGCGCGTCGCGACGCCCTGGAGTTAGAGGTGAATCACCGGATCGAGGCGGGCGAGACCTACTTCCACGACCTGCGCGAGCGCTGGTCGGCGGCGCTCCGGGCCGCCCACCGGGCGATCCCGCGGCCGCCCTACGGTCCGGCACCGGCCACGAAGTAACCCGCTACCGCCCATCGCCGTCCCGGGTTAGGCTGGCCCGACGCCGCGGGGAATCGGGCGGACGCCGTGCGACGCCTACTCAAATTTCTTCACACGATGGGGGCGATCGGGCTGATGGGTGCGATGGCCGCGCTCCTCGTGCTGCTCGCCCTCGCGCCGCTGCCGCGCACCGCCCTCGACAGCTACGCGCTGATGCGCGGCGCGATGGGCGCGGTCGCGACCTGGATCTTCCTGCCCTCGCTCGCGCTGGTGCTGCTCTCGGGGCTCCTCGCCATCGCGTTCAACCGCGCCTTCCACAACGCGGGCTGGGCGTTCCTCAAGCTCGCCACCGGCATCCTGGTCTTCGAGGGCGGCTTCGTGGGCATTCAGGGACCGATGCAGGAGGAGGCGCGCCGCAGCGCCGCCGCGCTCGCCGGCACGGTCGATCCAGCCACGCTCGCCCAGTCGCTCGGGGCGGAGCGGGGCACGCTCTGGGTGCTGCTCGCGGTGGCCACCGCCAACGTCGTGCTCGGCATCTGGCGGCCGCGGCTCATCCGGCGTGCTGCCAAGCCCTGATCAGGCGGCGCGTCTCGGCGGCCGGGTCGGCGGCGCGCATCGGGGCGCCCATCACCGCGACGGCCACCGCGCCGGCCGCGCGGCAGCCGGCCAGCGTCCCGGATGTCACGCCGCCGAGCGCGACGACGGGCAGCCCGGTGCGGGTGACGGCCTTCCGGATCGCGGCGGGGCCGAGGGCGGGCCCGTAGCCGGGCTTGCTCGCGCTTGCGAAGATCGGGCTCAGCGTCGCGTAATCGACGCCCTCCGCGGCGGCGCGGGCGATCTCGGCGCAGGTATGGGCGGAGACGCCGATCAGCGCGGTCGGCCCGAGGCGCGCGCGCGCCGCGCGGATTTGGTCGAGCCGATCGCCGCCGAGATGCACGCCGTCGGCGCCGAGATCCGCGGCGAGATCGAGGTCGCCGCCGATCGTCAGCGCGGCGTCCGCCGACCACGTCAGGTCGCGCAGCCGGGCGCCCAGGCAACGGCGCTCGCCGGGCTCCATGTCCCGGTCGCGGAACCAGATCCAGCGCGTCCCACCGTCGAGACAGGCCGCCACCGTGTCGACGAGAGGCCGCGCGGAGCCGTGTCGGTCCGTGACGACGAGGAGCGGGCCCGGAAGCCTACGAGCCGACAAGGCCGAGCTGAGGGCTCGACGGCTCCGCCCGGCCCCGGCGGGGGATGCGGCCGGCGAGATGCGCGTCGCGGCCCGCCTCGACCGCGCTGCGCATGGCGCGGGCCATGCGGACCGGGTCGTCGGCCTTCGCCACCGCGGTGTTGATGAGGCAGGCGGAGGCGCCGAGCTCCATCGCGACCACCGCATCGGAGGCCGTGCCGATGCCCGCATCGACCACGACCGGCACCTTGGCGCGGCGACAGATCAGCTCGAGGTTTGCCGGGTTCGCCACCCCCATGCCGGAGCCGATCAGCGATCCCATCGGCATCACGGCGGCGCAGCCGATGTCTTCAAGGCGCTGGCAGACGATCGGGTCGTCGTTGCAATAGGGCAGCACCGTGAAGCCGTCGTCCACGAGGTGGCGGCAGGCCTCGATCAGCTCGGCGACGTCCGGGTAGAGCGTCTCGCGGTCACCGATCACCTCGACCTTGATCCAGGTGGTGTCGAGAGCCTCGCGGGCGAGCTCGGCGGTCATGATCGCATCGCGGGCCGTCTCGCACCCGGCGGTGTTCGGCAGAAAGCGCTTACCCTTCAGAATCTTGACTGTGTCCGAGCCGTGACCCTGGAGCGAGACGCGCCGGATCGAGGCGGTGACGATCTCGGCCCCGCTCGCCTCCACGGCGTCGCGCATGATCGCCTGGCTTGGGTAGCCGGCGGTGCCGATGAACAGGCGGCTCCCCAGCGTGACGCCCGCGATCACCAGGGGGTCGTCCGTCCCGGGCCGCAGCGGGGTCACGGTGTTCTGTGCTTCGCTCATGCTCAGCCTCCCTGCATGGCGCGGACGATCTCGACGCGGTCGCCGTCGCGCACCGGCGTCGCCTCCCAGTCCCGGCGGCGCACGACCCGGCCGTTCAGCGCGATGGCCACGCCCTCCGGGCTCTCGATGCCGGTCTCCTCGGCCTCCGCCCGGAACAGGGCCGCGACCGTCTCGGCCGCGCGCTCGCGCGGCTCGCCGTTGATCAGAATCGTCATGCGATGGCCCGGGCCTCGGTCCGGAAGCGGGCGAGGGTGAAGGGGCGCGCCACTTCGGGAAGCGCGCCGGTGGTGAGGAGGGCAGCCACGGCGTCTGCGGTCGCGGGCGCCAGCAGGTAGCCGTTGCGGTGGTGGCCCGTGGCGGCGACGAGACCGGGGGCCAGGGTGTCGATGATCGGCGCGTCGTCGTCCGAGGTCGGGCGGTAGCCGCTCCACACGGCCTCGACCTCCATCTCCTCGATGCCCGGTAGTACGCGGCGGGCGCCCTCCAAGAGCGCGTAGAGCCCGCCCGCTGTGACGCCCTCGCGAAAACCGCAATCCTCGACCGTCGCGCCGACGATGAGGTGCCCGTCGCCCTTCGGGGCCATGTGCACCTGCTCGGTCCAGACCATGTGGGAGAGCGTGCCCGTCTGCCGCGTGGTGCGGAGCGCCAGCGACTGACCTTTCAGCGGCCGCACCGGCAGGGCGAGGTGGTCGGGCAGCAACCCGGCGGCGCCGCTCCAGGCGCCGCTCGCCAGTACCACCGTTCCGGCCGCGATCGTGCCGCGCTCGGTCACGAGGCCGGTGACGCGAGGACCGCTCCAGTCGAGCCCGGTCGCGGCACAGCCCTCCACCACGACGACGCCGGCTGCCCGGCAGGCCAGCACCAGCGCCCGCATCACCCGGCGCGGATCGACCTGATGATCGAGCGGGCAGAACACGCCCGCGGTAACGGACGGGCGCAGCGTCGGCTCCCGGCGGCGCACCTCCGTGCCGGCGAGCCATTCGGCGGCGACGCCCGAGCGGCGCTGCAACTCGTAGCGGAAGCGCAGGCGCTCGACCTCGTCGCGGCCGATGGCGAGCACGAGCGTGCCCTCCTGGCGGTAGTCGATATCGATGTCTGAGGCCGCCTGAAGCGCGTCGCGAAAACCCGGCCAGCGGGCGAGCGAGTCGAGGGCGAGCGGCAGCAGCAGGTCGGAGCCCGGCTCGTGCTCGGCGGCCGGCGCCAGCATGCCGGTCGCGGCGAGGCTCGCGCCCGCGCCGACCTCCGCACGCTCGACCACCACGACGCTTCGGCCCGCCTGCGCGAGGCGCCACGCGCTGGCGAGGCCGATCAGCCCGCCGCCGACGACCGCGACGTCCGCCCGCTTCGGCAAGCTCCGCGCCACGCCGGCCTCACCGAGGCCGCGGCGCTGTCCGATGGGTGAGGCGGGCCAATGTGCCACACAAGATCTCCGCGTCTGCCCGCAGGGATCGGTGGCCTCTCGCTTCGTTGCGAAGCGCGCGGGCCCGTCATGGGGCCCCGGTCCAATCCCTACGCCGGTATGAGCCGGATCAGGTTCGAAGGATTTCCGCGCCGCAGGCTCATTTCTGAGCGTGCCAGCGGTTTCTCAGCCCCTTGCCGGGGATCTCCCTGGAACAGGCGTGATGTGGACCCGCCGGAGAGCGGGGTCAAGACGGGGGTGTGACAGGATCGGCGGATGATCGGCTGAGGTTGGCCCCCTCGCGAGCGGGGGAAGCGCATACGATGTTGCCTCCATCCCCGCCGTCATCCCGGGGCCGCGAAGCGGAGTCCGGGATCCATGGACACCGAAATGCTTCGTCTGCCGCTACGGTGTTCATGGATTCCGGGCTTGCCTCAGGCGCCGCGAAATGACGGCGAAGACGATCACTCAGCTTACAGCGACCAACCTGCTCGCGGGGGCAGGAAACCGCAAAGCCCGACAGCCTGCGTTGTGTGGGCCTCAAGCCCGCAAACGCTCCAGCACCGCGGCCTTTGCCTTCGGCCTGTACACCGCCATCGTCTCGCTGAACCCGTCGAGCGGGTGTTCTCCGACGAGTTCCGGGTCGCCCCAGAGGAAGTCCACGAAGGGCTTGGACATCAGGAGCGGCTCGCCGAGAAGGCGGTTGAGGCGCGACAATCGGCTGGCGAGGTTCACGTCGCGGCCGATCACCGTGAAGTCGAGCCGCTGGCCAGAGCCGACATTGCCGTAGGCCGCCTCGCCGTGATGGAGCGCGATGCCGGCGGTGACCGGCACGGAGAACAGGTGCAGGGCGTTGGCCTCGTCGAGCGCGGCCAGCGCGGCCTCGGCCGCCGTCAGAGCACCCTTGGCGGCACCGCCGAGATCGTCGCCGGGCTCGCGGAAGATCGCGAGCAGGCCGTCGCCGAGATATTTCAGCACCTCTCCGCCCTCCCGCTCGATCGGCGGCACGAGGCAATCGAAGAACACGTTGAGCAGCTCTACCGCCTCTTCGGGCGTCATGTCGGCTGAGATGCGGGTGTAATCGCGCATGTCGGCGAACAGGATCGCCGAGCGGATGCGCTTCACCTGTCCGCGCCGGATGTCGCCGGACAGGATCGCCCGGTGCGGCTCGTCGCCGACATAGATCCGCAGAACGTGGTCGAGCTGCTTGTTGACGAGACGCATCTCCATAACGGCCGCCAGCGCCGGCATGACGAAGCGCAGGATCGCGATGTCGTCGTCGCGAAAGCCCTCTGGGGAGCGGGTCGCGAAGGTGATGCCGTTGCGGGTGCCGTTGGTGAAGAAGAGTGGCGCCACAACGTAGTGCGTGTAACCGGCCGCCTTCAGCTCTGCGACGATGCTGTAGGGCTCGTCCAGCGGCTCGGTGAGATCGATGAGGAGCCACTCACCGGATTCGTGCACCGTGTAGAACGGGCTCTCGCGGTAGGCCTTCTCGGAGGTCTCGCCGTGCGGGAACAGTCGCACGGTCGTGCCGGCCTCCGGCGTCCAGACCCGCCCGACGCCGGAATATTCCGAGTGCAGGGTGTCGATTGCCGTCGAGGTCCGGTCCACCGGGACGCCGATGCGGTTCAGCCTCTCCGCGAGGCCGGAGAGCAGGTCGTCGGCCTGGGGCAGACGCGCGCCCTCGCTGAGCAGCCAGTCGCGGATGGCCACGCAGGGCTGGAGGGCCCCAAAGGGCACATCGTCCGCCTCCGACCCGTCAGCCAGGGCCGTGGGCGGTACGGGCTGTGGCGGGCGGCGTTCAAGCATAAGGCCAAGGTGGTGGGTCGGCCGGGCAAAGCAAGGCGCGGTGCCGTGAACGTGCGGGGCGTGCCGCCCACCCGCTCACGGCGATAAGCGCGATCTTAGCGCAACCGCCGCGCGAGTCGGAAGACGCGCGGCGGGAAAGCTCAGTTGTCGAGGAAGCTCCGGAGCTTCCGAGACCGGCTCGGGTGCTTCAGCTTCCGGAGCGCTTTCGCCTCGATCTGGCGGATGCGCTCGCGGGTCACCGAGAACTGCTGGCCGACCTCCTCGAGGGTGTGATCGGTGTTCATGCCGATGCCGAAGCGCATGCGCAGCACGCGCTCCTCGCGGGGCGTCAGCGAGGCCAGCACGCGGGTCGTGGTCTCGCGCAGGTTCGACTGGATCGCCGCGTCGATCGGCAGGACGACGTTCTTGTCCTCGATGAAGTCGCCGAGGTGGCTGTCCTCCTCGTCGCCGATGGGCGTCTCCAGCGAGATCGGCTCCTTGGCGATCTTGAGGACCTTGCGGACCTTCTCCAGCGGCATGGCCAGCTTCTCGGCCAGCTCCTCGGGCGTGGGTTCACGACCAATCTCGTGCAGCATCTGGCGCGAGGTGCGGACGATCTTGTTGATCGTCTCGATCATATGCACCGGGATGCGGATCGTGCGGGCCTGGTCGGCGATCGAGCGGGTGATCGCCTGCCGGATCCACCACGTGGCGTAGGTCGAGAACTTGTAGCCGCGGCGGTACTCGAACTTGTCGACCGCCTTCATCAGGCCGATGTTGCCCTCCTGGATCAGGTCCAGGAACTGCAGGCCGCGGTTGGTGTACTTCTTGGCGATCGAGATCACGAGGCGGAGGTTGGCCTCGATCATCTCCTTCTTGGCCTGCCGGGCCTCGCGCTCGCCCTTCTGGACCATGTTGACGATGCGGCGGTACTCGCCGATCTCCAGGCCCGTCTCGGAGGCGAGCGTCAGGATCTGCTCGCGCAGGGTCTCGACCTGCCGGCCGCCCTTCTCCACGAGGTTCTTCCAGCCGCGGCCGCCCAGCGTGCCGACGCGCTCCATCCAGTTCGGATCGAGCTCGTAGCCCTGGTAGTGGCGCAGGAACTCGTCGCGCGCGACGCCGTGGCTCTCGGCGTAGCGCATCAGCCGGCCCTCGTGGCTGATCAGGCGCTTGTTGATGTCGTAGAGCTGCTCGACCAGCGCCTCGATGCGGTTGTTGTTGAGCGAGAGCGACTTCACGTCGGCGACGACGGTGTCCTTCAGCTCGATCTGCTTCTGGTTCTGGGCGTCGGTGTTCTGCTCGCCCGCGGCACGGCGCTCCGTGCCCTCGTTCTGGGCGCGGCGCAGCTTGCGGTAGTTGTTGGCGATCGCGTCGAAGGTCTCGAGGACCTTCGGCTTGATCTCGGCCTCCATGGCGGCGAGGGAGACGTTGTTCTCCATGTCGTCCTCGTCGTCGCCGCCCTCCGGCGCCGCAGACTCGGACTCGTCGCCGTCCTCACCCTCGCCCTCGGCGAGCTGCGGGCCGTTCTTGCCGTCGGGCCCCGCATAGGTGGCCTCGAGGTCGATGATGTCGCGGAGCAGAACCTTGCCCTCGACGAGCTCGTCCCGCCAGATGATGATGGCCTGGAAGGTCAGCGGGCTCTCGCAGAGGCCCGCGATCATCGCCTCGCGCCCCGCCTCGATGCGCTTGGCGATCGCGATCTCGCCCTCACGCGAGAGCAGCTCCACAGAGCCCATCTCGCGCAGATACATGCGCACGGGATCGTCCGTGCGGTCGGTCGGCTCGCGCGTCGTGGTGGTCGTGGCCACCGCACGGCTCGTCGGGGCGACCTCCGCGACCTCGGAACCCTCGGGCTCCTCGTCATCGGAGGCCTCACCGGCGGCCGGCTTCTCGGCGGCGGCCTCGTCGGTCTCCTCGGCCTCGACGACGTTGATGCCCATCTCGGAGAGCTGGGACAGCACGTCCTCGATCTGGTCCGGGTCGGACTGCCCGTCGGGCAGGACCTCGTTGACCTCCTCGTAGGTGATGTAGCCGCGCTTCTTGGCGAGCTTCACCATCCGCTTGACCGACGCATCGGTCAGGTCGAGGAGCGGTCCATCCGTCTGCTGCTCCGGAGCGGTGTCCGCCTCGTCCCGTTCCGTTGCCTTGGTCGCCATGATCAGCCTATTGTTTTGCCCGGCGCTCCGATGACGGGGCCTGCCGAGCGCTCCGCATCATCGACGCCGCACCGCGCCTGCCGCGCGTCCGGACCCTCCGGCCGCGCCCTATTCTACGTCCCGTATGCAAGCGTGACGCTTGACCGATTGTTAACCATGCCGCACGAATGCGGCGCGTGCCTGCCAATGGCACAAGGATCAGGCCACAGTCGAGTCGGTCGTCTCGGACGGGGCCGCTTCAGCCTCCGCCGCGATCACGACCGCCAGCCCCGCCTTGGCCTGACAGAGCCAGGACCAGTTCGCCTCGGTCGGCTCTTCGGCGAAGGCCCGCTCTGCCTGACGGAGTTCGCTATGTAGCGCTCCAGCCTTGCGGTGCAAGATCATGGCCTGTCTCAGGGCATCCTCGCGCAGAGCAGAGTCGGCATGCGGTTCCAGCGTGCGCCAGTCGCGCGAGCGGGCCATGGCAGTGAGCCGGGCCGCAGCCTCGCCGAGCCCGGCGCGGGCGAGCCGCGCCTCGATCACGGCCCGGTCCGGGTCGCCGGCCTCCGCCGCGCAGTCCAGCAGCAGCGACAGGAGGGTTCGCGCGTCCGGATGCTCGAATTCGAGCACCATCAGCTCGTCGGCGAAATCCCCGATCATCTCCGGGTGGACGAGGAGCAGGGCGGCGATCACCGCCTCGCGCACGGGCGCGGCACCCGCGAAGCCGGCCGACGCGGTCACGGACGGGCTCGGCGCCGCCCGCATCCGGGGGGAGGGGGGCGGATCGCCGGGGCGGGGGCGGCGCGGGAAGCCGCCCGCGTAGCCGCCCGATCTCGGCGCGCCCCCGGGCTCCCGTCCGCTGTCGCGGCGCTGTGCGTTGCGGGGCGAGAGGCCGCGCAGGCGCTCCTCGATCTCGTCGCGGTAGTAGCGCTTCACCGTCTCGTCGCGGATGCCACCAACGGTCTCGCGGAGCGTCGCGGCGAGCCGTGCCCGGCGCTCGGGCGTGTCGGTCTGTCCGGCGGCGAGCGCGTGGGCCCAGAATACCTCGACGAGCGGCTGGGCGGCCGCGAGCACCCGGTCGATCGCCGCCGGCCCCTCCGCGCGCAGCAGGTCGTCCGGGTCCTGGCCCTCTGGCATCACGGCGAAGCGCAGCGACTTGCCCGGCGTGAGGAGCGGCAGCGCCACCTCCAGCGTGCGGTGGGCCGCGCGCTGGCCGGCCTTGTCGCCGTCGAAGCAGAGGATCGGCTCGTCGGCGTGGCGCCAGAGCAGGGCGAGCTGCTCCTCCGTGACCGCCGTGCCGAGCTGCGCCACCGTGTTGGGATGGCCGGCGAGCGTCATCGCGATGGCGTCGACGTAGCCCTCCACCGCCAGGATGGTGCCGCGCTCGTGGGCGGCTTTTCGGGCCTGGTGCAAGTTGTAGAGGCCCTGGCCCTTGTGGAAGAGCGGGGTCTCGGGGGAGTTCAGGTACTTGGCCTTGGCGTCCGCCTGCATGGCCCGGCCACCGAAGGCGATGACCCGGCCGCGCGCGTCGCAGATCGGGAACATCACCCGATCGCGAAACCGGTCGTACGGAACCGCGATGTCGTCGCCCGAGACCAGGAGCCCCAGCTCGGCCATCAGGCCCTTCTCGACGTCCTTGCCCGCCAGATGATCGCGCAGACCGTAGCGCTCGCCCGGGGCGTAGCCGATGCGGAAACGCTTCAGCGTCTCGCCGCCTAGCCCCCGCCGATCGAGATAGTCGCGGGCGGCAGCCCCGGCCGGGGAGCGCAGGCGCTCCTCGAACCAGAGGGCGGCGAGTTCCATCACCTCGATCGCGCCCCGGCGCTTGGTCTCGATCGCCACGGTATCGGCCGAGGGTGCGGGCAACGCGACGCCGGCCTCGGAGGCGAGGCGCTCGACCGCCTCCGGGAAGGTCAGGCCCTCCGTCTCCATCAGGAAGCGGAAGACGTCGCCATGCTTGCCGGAGGAGAAGCAGTGGTAGAACTGCTTCTGGTCGTTCACGTAGAAGGAAGGCGTCTTCTCGGCATTGAACGGCGACAGCCCGCGCCACTCGCGGCCGGCCTTCTTCAGCTTCACCTTGCGCCCGACGACGTCGGAGGCCGGCAGGCGGCTGCGGATCTCTTCGAGGATGTGGGGCGGGTAGCGCACGGCTCTCTGCGGTTCGCGAATCCTTCGGCGGACCGGCGATTGTAGCCCAAGGCTGCCGATCCGGGGGTTAAGCTGCGGCAGCTGTGGATTGCGGTGAGGACGGGTGCTCAGGCGTCGCCGTTCCACAGCCACGCCGCCCCGCGCACGCCGGAGGCGTCGCCGTGCAGGCTCGGGCGGACGGGCGTGTCGAAGGCGTCCGAGAAGACGTGCGGCGCGACCGCTTGGGGCAGGGGGTCAATCAGCTCCGGCACCCGCGAGAGACCGCCGCCGATCACGATCACGTCCGGGTCGAGGATGTTGACGACGTGGGCCACGCTGCGCCCGAGCCGGTCCAGATAGGCCGCGACGCTCGCCCGCGCAGCCGCATCGCCCGCCCGGAAAGCCGCGATGACCGCCTCGCCCGTCGTGCCCGCGCCGGTGCGGCGGGCGTGATCGGCGGCCAGCCCCGGCCCGGAGAGCCAGGTTTCGATGCAGCCCGACCGGCCGCAGTAGCAGGGCGGACCCGGCCGCTCGGCGTCGGTGGGGGCGGGGAGGGGATTGTGCCCCCACTCGCCCGCGATGCGGTCGCGGCCCGAGAGCGCGCGGCCGCGAAGCGCGATGCCGGAGCCGACCCCCGTCCCGAGAATGATCGCCCAGACGACCTCCGCCCCGGCGGCCGCACCGTCGACCGCCTCGGAGACCGCGAGGCAGTTGGCGTCGTTCTCCACCCGGACCGGCCGACCGAGGACGTTGGCGATGTCGGCGAGGAAGGGCCGGCCGTTGAGCCAGATCGAGTTGGCGTTCTTCACGAGGCCCGTGCGGGCCGAGATCGCGCCCGGCATGCCGATGCCGACGCTGCACGGGCCACCGGCCTCCGCCTCCAGTCGGGCGACGAGGTCGGCGACGGCGCGGAGTGTCCCGGGATAGTCGCCCCGCGGGGTCGGCACCCGGGCCTCCGCCCGAGTGCGGCCGGCCCCGTCGAGGATGATCCCGGCGATCTTGGTCCCGCCGAGATCGATGCCGAGGCGCAAGGGAAGGCTCACTCGGCCGCGGCGGCCTTCGTGCCGGGGCCGGTACCGTCATGGACCCGGTCGGTCTCCATCGGTTCGGGCGAGTGGTCCGAGATGTCGGTGCCGATGGAGACCGGGTGAGCCATCACTTGGTTGAGCTTGGCCGTGTCGAGCTCACCCTCCCAGCGGCTGACCACCACGCAGGCGACGCCGTTGCCGATCAGGTTGGTGATCGCGCGGCACTCGGACATGAACTTGTCGATGCCGAGCACCAGGGTCATGGCGGCGACCGGGACCGGGTTGTTCGGGATGGCCGCGAGCGTGGCGGCCAGCGTGATGAAGCCCGCGCCGGTCACACCCGAGGCGCCCTTCGAGGTCAGCATGGCGACCAGGATGATGGTGGCGTACTGCCCGACCGAGAGGTCGGCCCCGACGGCCTGCGCCAGGAACAGCGTGGCCAGCGTCATGTAGATGTTGGTGCCGTCGAGGTTGAACGAGTAGCCGGTCGGGATGACGAGGCCGACCACCGAGTCGGACGCGCCGAGCCGGCGCATCTTGGTCATCATGTGGGGCAGCACCGTCTCGGAGGAGGAGGTGCCGAGCACGATGAGCAGCTCGTCCTTGATGTAGGCCAGGAAGCGGAAGATCGAGAATCCGGCGACCCGCGCGATGGAGCCGAGAACCACGATCACGAACAGGGCCGAGGTGACGTAGAAGGTGCCGACAAGCCAGGCGAGGTCCACGACCTTCTGAATGCCGTACTCGCCGATGGTGAAGGCCATGGCGCCGAAGGCACCGATGGGAGCGAGCTTCACGATCAGGCCGATGATGCGGAAGAAGACCTGACCCGCCATGTCGATGGCGTGTGCGATGCCCTCCGCCTTCTGGCCCATGCCGGTGACGACGACGCCGGTGAGGATCGAGATCAGCAGCACCTGCAGCAGGTCGCCGGTGGCGAAGGCGTCGAAGAAGCTCTTCGGGATCAGCGCCATGATGTGGGCGACGGTGGAGTCGGCCGCGGCCTTCTGGGCGTAGCCCGCGACCTTGCTGGCATCGAGCTTCGAGGGATCGGCGTGGAAGCCGGCGCCCGGCTGGATCACCTCGCCGACGACGATGCCGATGAGCAGGGCCAGGGTCGAGACCACCTCGAAGTAGATCAGCGCCTTGAGGCCGACGCGGCCGACCTTCTTCAGATCGCCGATCGAGGCGATGCCGTGCACGATCGTGCAGAAGATGATCGGCGCGATCATCATTTTGATCAGCGCCACGAAGGCGTCGCCGAGCCATTTCAACGACTTGCCGAATTCGGGGTAGAGGTAGCCGACAGCCACGCCCAGCACGATGGCGATCAGAACTTGGATATAGAGCACCTTGTACCAGGGCTCGCGGGGCGCACCGCCGGACGCGTCGGCATGGCTTGTAGTGGCAGTGCTGGCGGCTTGCGTCATCTGGGCCATCCGGTCCCCCCGGCGCACGGCGAGCCCGTGCTTCCTCGCGGTCCCGCAACGGGGACACACATCCGATTTTTTTCGCGCAGCACGGATGAAACCGCGCCTTCGGTTGCTCTAGCGGCTTTGCCACGGCCCCTCAACGCCGGACCGGTCGCGGCCACGGCATGATGCGTGACAAAAATCCCCGGATCCCGTGCACGGCTCTCCGGTCTCAGACGGCGTTCCCAGACGTCGAGCGCGCGCCTCTAGGCTCGGAGACTGTCGCGGCGCAGCCGCGCATCGCGAGAGAGCTGAACAGACAGAGGCGCTATAGAGGTTCAGCGCCCGCGGGTGCGAGACGACGCGATTCGTCTGTCCCGGCATCGTCATGGAGACCGCGGCGCTCGAAGCGTCCGGGCCGGGGACTGCACGCACCGCGTGCGAAAGTCCGGCGCCCTGCGCTCTGCGGGCAGGGAGGTCACCTGTAATCCGCCCCACCGCTGCTCCAGCGGAAGGGTCAGGGTCGTGCCCCTCTTGAAAAACGTCGCCCGGCAGAGCGGGGGCACTGCCGGGCGCGAAGGCGTTCGGGCGAAGCCGGATTCGGGAGCCGGCCTCAGGTTTGCGGCTGGGTCCGGCGCGGGCGCACGGTCCAGCGCTCGAAGGCCGCGCCCGGATCCTCGCCGCCGGCGGGCTGCGCCGGCTCCTGCGGTTGCTGGATCGCTGCGCCGAGTGCCTGCGAGAGGCTCTCGATCACGTCGTCGATGCGCGCGTCGGTCGGACGCTGCTCCTCGGAGGCAGACGCCGGGGCCGGAGCCGGCTCGGCGGCGGGCTCATGGGCCGGCGCGGGCTGCTCGATCGGCTGCTCCGGGGCAACCTCCGGCGCAGCCACGGCCGCTGCGGGCGCCGCGGCGGCACCGCCACCCGCGATGCGCCGCAGGGAGTTCACGACGCCCTCATCGCCCTCGGCGCGGGGCTCCGCCGGGCGGGAGCTGGTGTTGTTGCCGTAGCGGCCGAAGCCGAAGCGCGGCTCCAGCAGGTCGAGCACCGCGTCGAGCGCGGCGTTGCTCAGAGCCACGTCGCCCGCCTGCGGGACGCCCTGCAGCGCCACGGCCTGACGCTCGAAGGCGGCGTCCTCGCTCACCTCGCGGCCGAACCAGGCCGGCGCCGAGAAGCCGCGGGCGTCGTTCTCGTTGTCGAAGCCGACGCTGACCAGGTCGAGGGTGCCGGGGCTGACGTAGCGGTCTATCAGCACCTCGCGGCCCGCGACGGTGAGCGCGGTGCGGTCGTAGGCGGCCTTGCCGGGGCAGACGTCGAGGAGCGCGTCCCCGTGGGCCCGCGGCACCTCGGTGCGCTCCTCGTTGAGCACCCCGTCGGCGCCCTTCACGGTGAGCACGAGGTGGCAATTCTGCCCATCGACGCGCACGAAGGAGGTGCGGCCGGCCTGCGGGGCGAAGTAGCCCTCGGTGATGCGCGAGCCGCCGCGCTCCTTGCGGATCAGACGGACCAGCGCGGGCGCGATCAGGAAACGGCGGACGACGCTCATACTCTTTACCTCCGCTTAAGCCTTCCGGCGTTACGCCGACCGCCGGTGCGGACCGGTGTGTCGCCGTTCGGGTCTTGGTCGTCGGAAGACCGGGAGCGGACGGGCCTGGGCAGTCGAGACCCCTGGGGGTCAGGCGCCTGGCCAGCCGAGCCGCGCGCAGGGCGCGCGATTGCCGGTCGACAGAGCGATTACAACCTCTCGTACCGTCAGGGACTAAGCAGAAAGCCGCCGAAATCAAGACGAAACCCGGAGATAGCCCCGGATCGTCGGCGCCATCCCCACGGATTCGTTCGGTTCGAGCCGGCTACTCGGCCGGCTCGAAGTTCATCGCCACGCCGTTCATGCAGTAGCGCAGGCCGGTCGGGGCCGGTCCGTCGTCGAAGACGTGGCCGAGATGCCCCTTGCAGCGGGCGCAGTGCACCTCGGTGCGAACCATCCAGTGGCTCCGATCGACCGTGGTCTCGACGGCATCGGGAAGAGGCTCGAAGAAGCTCGGCCAGCCGGTGCCGGATTCGAACTTGGTGCCCTGCTCGAAGAGCGGCGCGCCGCAGCCCGCGCAGGTGAAGGTGCCGGACCGCTTCTCGGCGAGCAGGCAGCTCGTGCCGGCGCGCTCGGTGCCGTGCTCGCGCAGCACGCGGTACTGGTCGGGGGTGAGCGCGTCGCGCCATTCGGCGTCGCTCCGGATCTCCGGGGCGCTCGTCGCGTCGGTCACAGCCATCGTTTCCTCCATCTCTGTCGGGGCAGATATGGCGGTTCGCGTCCGGGCGCGCGAGTCGTCACGCCGCCGCGCCGAGAGAATCGGCCATGCGAGCCTCCCTGCGCCCCATCGGGAGCGCGGGGCCGGTGGTGGTGTCGACAGCGGTCTGGTGCTCGATCTCGGCGTTGATCTCGCCGCCGAGCAGCACGATCGTGGAGGAGATCCAGATCCAGGTCATGAAGCCGATGACGGCGCCGAGGGACCCGTAGGTCTCGTTGTAATTGCCGAAATTGGCCACGTACCAGGAGAACAGGAGGGAGGCCACGAGCCAGAGCAGCGCCGCCACGACGCTGCCGACGCCCACCCAGCGCCAGCGGGCGTGCTCACGGCTCGGACCGTAGCGGTAGAGCACCGCGAGACCACCGAGCAGGACGAGGAGCAGCGCCGGCCAGCGCAGGGCCGCGACCAGCCAGGCGCTGTCGCTGATGCCGACGAAGTTGAACACCACCGGCAGCACCACGATCGAGGTGAGCGCCAGGATGATGAAGACGAGGGCGCCGACCGTGAAGGTGAGCGAGCGCAGGTTCAGCATGAGAAAGCTGCGCTTCTCCTCCTCCTCGTAGACGACGTTGAGCGCGTCGAACATCGCCTTCATGGCGGCGTTCGCGCTCCAGAGCGAGAGCGCGAGGCTCGTCAGGAAGGTGAAGCTCAGCGCGCCGCCGCCCTTTGCGGTGATGCGCTTGACCTGCTCGCCGATGATGTCGATCGCGCCCGAGGGCAGGACGCCGTACAGCGCCGCCAAATGCTCGTTGATGACGTTGGCGTCCGCGAAGAGGCCGTAGCAGGAGACCAGGGCGGCGATCGCCGGGAACAGCGAGAGCAGCGTGTAGAAGGTCACGCCCGCCGCGACCGAGAGCACCCGGTCCTTGTTGAACTCGAGGTAGATCCGGTAGGCGATGTCCTTCCACCCGTTCTGGGGAATCTCGTCCGGCCTGCGGGCGCCGCGCCCGCGCTCCGGCTGCGTGGCGGCCACCAGCGCCGCCGAGCGGCCGGTGTAGGAGTGGGCGCCGGTCTCGGTCCGCTGCGGCGGCTCGATGGCGTCCTCATCGGGCGCGCGCTTGGGAGCGAGCGCGAGGGCGACGAGGGCGGTGCCGAGCAGCATCGTCCACAGGACCGACGCGGGGGCGCCCTCCGGCGGTGCGGACGGGCGGGGATCGTGGGCGGGCATGAGGCAGTCGGGCACCGGCATGCGCTTGGTCGCGCACCGGTGCCAAACGTCGCCGTGGGGCGGGGTGTTCCGCCGGCCGCTGTGGGACGGGCGGCTCAGCCCCCGTAGAGCCCCGCATGCGCCTCGCGCAGCAGGTTCTTCTGCACCTTGCCCATGGTGTTGCGAGGGAGCTCGTCGGCGAAGAGGACCCGTTTCGGGCATTTGAACTTGGCGAGCCGCCCCTCGAGATGGGCGAGGATCGCGGCCTCGTCCGGGGCGTTCTCGCTCGCCACGACCACAGCGGTGACGCCCTCGCCGAAATCGGGGTGGTTCAGACCGATCACCGCCGACTCGACCACGCCCGGCATCGCGTCGATCTCAGTCTCGACCTCCTTCGGGTAGACGTTGAAGCCGCCCGTGATGATCAGGTCCTTGCCGCGCCCGACGATGTGGACGTAGCCGTCGGCGTCGATCTTGCCGAGGTCGCCCGTAATGAAGAAACCGTCGGCCCGGAACTCGGCCGCCGTCTTCTCCGGCATGCGCCAGTAGCCCTGGAAGACATTCGGTCCCTTCACCTCGATCATGCCGACCGTGTCCGCCGGTAATACCTTGCCGGTCTCCGGGTCGACCACCCGGATCCTCACGCCCGGCAGCGGCAACCCGACCGTGCCAGCCACCCGCGCGCCCTCGTAGGGATTCGAGGTGCTCATGTTGGTCTCGGTCATGCCGTAGCGCTCGAGGATGGCGTGGCCGGTGCGGGCCTGCCACTCCCGGTGCGTCTCGGCCAGCAGCGGGGCCGAGCCGGAAACGAAGAGGCGCATGTGCCCGGTGGCCTCGCGGTCGAGACCGGGCTCCTTCAGCAGGCGGGTGTAGAAGGTCGGCACGCCCATCATGCTGGTCGCACGCGGCATCAGGCGGAGGATCAGCTTCGGATCGAGCCGGGGCAGGAACAGCATCGTGCCGCCCGACACCAGCACCGTGTTGGTGGCCACGAACAGGCCGTGCGTGTGGAAGACCGGCAGCGCGTGGATCAGCACGTCGTCGGACGTGAAGCGCCAGAATTCCCTCAGCGTCCGGGCGTTCGAGGCGAGGTTCTCGTGGGAGAGCATGGCGCCCTTGGAGCGCCCGGTCGTTCCCGAGGTATAGAGGATCGCCGCGAGGTCGTCCGCCACCCGCACCACGTCGGCGAACGCGTTCGGATCGGCCCGGTCCGCGGCCTCTGCGGCGCTGCCTTGGCCTGCACCATCGAGGGTGAGCATGTGGGCGACGCCCGCCCTCGCGGCCACGTCGGCGAGCGCGTCGCGCCGGCCCGTGTCGCAGACGAAGACCGCCGGCTCCGCATCGCGCAGGAAGTAGCCGATCTCGGCCGCCGTGTAGGCGGTGTTGAGCGGCAGGAAGACCGCCCCGGCCCGCACCGCGCCGAGATAGAGGAACACCACCTCGGGGCTCTTCTCGACCTGCGCCGCGACGCGGTCGCCGGGCCGGACGCCGAGCTCTTGCAACGCCGCCGCGTAGGCACCCGAACGTGCCAGCAAGTCGGCGTAGCTGTAGGTTCGCCCGTCGGGCGTCTCGATGAAGGTCTTGGCGGAATCGGCGGGCAGGCTCTCCCGCACGAGGGCGAACAGATGATTCGTCATGGCGGCGAGCCCTAGCACAGCCGCGCGCGCGCGCCAGCGGGCGCGGCGAGTCCTACTTCGCTTCCGTTCCGGGCTGGCGGCCCGGCAAGTCGCCCGGCTTGATCACAGGCATCGTCCCGCCGCCGGATTCCGGCGGCCTCACCACCATGCCCTCGGCGGCGTTGCCGGGCGGCTTGATCACGCCATCGTTCTTCTGGAGCTTGTCGCTGAGGTTCTGGTCCTTCGGCGGAGCGTCGGCCTCGGGGCGGACCCGGTCCGGCGGCGTCTGGCTCTGGGGCGGCAGGGCCGGGTCGGTGTCGCGGTTCTTCAGGGGGGCATCGGGGTTCTGCGCGAGCGCGGCCGAGGCCGCGAGGGCGAGCGCCCCGGCAGCGAAACCGGTCAGGATCTTGCGCATCTCGTATCTCTCTCAGACCTCGGTACGGCAGGGGGAACGAGGGCTGAGAGGATCCGTTCCGAGATCAGCCCGCGCGGGCCATGCCGATGTAGAGCTCCCGCAGCCGCCGGGTGAGAGGCCCGGGCCGGCCGTCGTCGATGCTTGCGCCGTCGATCTCGACGACCGGCATCACGAAGGAGGAGGCGCTGGTATAGAAGGCTTCCTGCGCGGCGCGGGCCTCCTCGACCGAGAAGAGCCGCTCCTCCACCGTCAGCTCGGCTTCCTCGGCGAGGCGCAGCACCGCCGCCCGGGTAATGCCGGGCAGGAGGGCCGTCGAGAGCGGGCGGGTGACGAGGCGCCGATCCCGCGTGACGATGAAGGCGGTGGACGACGAGCCCTCTGTGACCGCCCCGTCCTCGACCATCCAGGCCTCGGAGACGCCCGCCGCCACCGCCGCCTGCTTGGCGAGCACCTGGGCGAGCAGCGCGACCGACTTGATGTCGCGCCGCTTCCAGCGGATATCCTCGACGGTGATCACCCGGGCGCCGCGCTCGGCCAGCGGGTTTGCCGCGACGCTCTTTGCCTGCGTGAACATCACCACGGTAGGCGCGGTGTCGGCCGGGGGAAAGCCGAAATCGCGCTCGTGCACGCCGCGCGTCACCTGCATGTAGACGAGGCCCTCGCCGAGCCCGTTGCGGGCGACGAGCTCGGTCTCCAGCCGCTCCCACTCGGCGAGGCTGTGCGGGTTGCGAATGCCAATCTCGCCGAGCGAGCGGTCGAGCCGGGCGAGGTGCGCGGCGTTGTCCACGAGCTTGCCGTCGAGCACCGCCGAGACCTCGTAGATCCCGTCCGCGAACAGGAAGCCCCGGTCCATCACCGGGACCTTGGCCTCCTCAAAGGGCAGGAAGGCGCCGTTGAGGTAGACGATGCGGGGACTGGTCACGACGGGTCTGGCCTTTGGCTGCAGAGAGTGGCGGGCTTAGGCAAGCAGGATTCGTGCGGCGCGGCTCACGCCTCGCCGAACACCCGCCCGAAGATCGTGTCCACGTGCTTCAGGTGGTAGCCGAGATCGAAGCAGGCCTCGATCTCCTCCGGCTTCAGCGCCGCGATCACCTCCGGATCGGCCTTGAGCAGGGTGAGGAAGTCGCCCTCGCCGCGCCAGACCGGCATCGCGTTGCGCTGGACCAGCCGATAGGAATCCTCACGCGAAACGCCTGCCTGGGTCAGCGCCAGCAGCACCCGCTGCGAGTGGACGAGGCCGCCGAGCCGGTCGAGGTTCTTCTGCATGTTGGCCGGATAGACCAGCAGCTTGTCGATGACGCCGGTCATGCGGGCGAGCGCGAAGTCGAGGGTGACGGTCGCGTCCGGGCCGATCATGCGCTCGACAGAGGAGTGCGAGATGTCGCGCTCGTGCCAGAGCGCGACGTTCTCCATCGCGGGGATCGCGTAGCCGCGCACCATCCGGGCGAGCCCGGTGATGTTCTCGGTGAGCACGGGATTGCGCTTGTGCGGCATGGCGGAGGAGCCCTTCTGGCCCTCCGAGAAGAACTCCTCCGCCTCCAGCACCTCGGTCCGCTGCAGGTGGCGCACCTCGATGGCGAGGCGCTCCAGCGAGGAGGCGACGACGCCAAGCGTCGCGAAAAACATCGCGTGCCGGTCGCGGGGGATCACCTGCGTGGAGACGGGCTCCGCGGTGAGGCCCATCGCTCGCGCCACGTATTCCTCGACCCGCGGATCGATGTTGGCGAAGGTGCCGACGGCGCCCGAGATCGCGCAGGTCGCGACTTCCTCGCGGGCGGCGACAAGGCGTGCGCGGTTGCGGGCGAACTCCGCGTAGGCCTGGGCGAGCTTCAGCCCAAAGGTTACGGGCTCGGCATGGATGCCGTGCGAGCGGCCGATCGTCGGCGTCATCTTGTGCTCGAAGGCCCGGCGCTTGAGGGCCACGAGCAGCGCGTCAACGTCGGCGATCAGAATGTCGGCGGCGCGCACCAGCTGCACGTTGAGGCAGGTGTCGAGCACGTCCGAGGAGGTCATGCCCTGGTGCACGAAGCGGGCATCCGGCCCGACGATCTCGGCCAGGTGCGTCAGGAACGCGATGACGTCGTGCTTCGTCACCGCCTCGATCTCGTCGATCCGGGCGACGTCGAACTGCGCGTCCCGGCCCTTGGCCCAGATCGTCTCGGCGGCGGATTTCGGCACCACGCCGAGCTCGGCGAGCGCCGTCGTGGCGTGGGCCTCGATCTCGAACCAGATCCGGAAGCGTGTCTCGGGCGTCCAGATCGCGCTCATCGCGGGGCGAGAATAGCGTGGGATCATGCGGGCGCCTCGATCGGTCCAGTGCGTGCGGGGCCGCGCCCCGGAGGACGCCGCCCGATGCGCGGCGCCTAGCACGCGGGCCGCCCCGGCTCAACGCGCCGAAGCACGCCCGGACCGAGACCGGCACCGCCGCCGAATGTTGCCAGCCGGCAACATCGGGGAACCATCGTGCGCCGAGCGCACGGTTCGGCGGATTATATCCGCGCGGAAACGTTGCTGCCTACGAGCCACTTAGAGCGGACCTTGGATTTCTAATTAGAAAAGCTTCAAATTGAGATCCCCGCTTCGTATTCGCCAGTGAATTGCGAATCCCTCCGCGTTCGATATGGGCCGCTCCCGAGACCGGGCAAACACATCCGGTCGAGACGGATCGCGAACGATCCGGTCGGACGGGGGTCTGCGCGTGAAGATCGGTATTCGTACATTGGCCATGGTCCTGCTGGCCGGAACTGCACTGACCAGCACCTGCCACGCGCAGGCGCGGCCCGTGCCAGCCGGCGACGCCGACGTGACGCTCGACGAGCTCAGCGTGGAGGGCCAGCGCGGCGTCAGCGTCGGATACCTGACCACCCGCACGCGCAGCGCCACGAAGACCGACACGCCCCTGATCGACACGCCGCAATCCGTGAGCGTGGTGACGCAGGCTCAGATCCGCGACCAGGGCTTCCAGTCGATCGAGGAGGCGGTGCGCTACGTGCCCGGCGTGATCCCGCACCAGGGCGAGGGCAACCGCGACGACGTTGTGATCCGCGGCCAGCGCTCGAACGCCGACTTCTACGTCAACGGCATCCGCGACGACGTCCAGTATTTCCGCGATCTCTACAACACGCAGCGCATCGAGGTGCTGAAGGGGCCGAATGCGCTGATCTTCGGCCGCGGCGGCGGCGGCGGCGTGATCAACCGCGTGCTCAAGGAAGCGGACGGCGTGCCGATCCGCGAGGTCCTGCTGCAGGGCGGCCAGTTCGGCAACAAGCGCGTGGCGATCGATGCGGGCGATCGGATCAGCGACAGCGCGTTCTTCCGCCTGAACGGCGTGTTCGAGGATACGGGCACCTACCGCGACTTCGTCGACATCCGCCGCTACGGCATCAACCCGACGATGACCTTCCTGCTCGGGCCGGCGACCACGCTCAAGCTCTCGTACGAGTACTTTCACGACGACCGCACCACCGATCGCGGCATTCCCTCACAGTTCGGCCGGCCCTTCCGCTACCGGCAGAACGTCTCGACCTTCTTCGGCAACCCGGATCTGAACTACGCCAAAGTCGACGCGCACATCGCGACCGCGATCCTCGATCACCAGTTCGATTCGGGCGTGCAGATGCACAGCCAGCTGCGCTTCGCCGACTACCAGAAGTTCTACCAGAACATCTTTCCAGGCGGGGCGGTGAATGCCGCCGGAACGGCGGTCAACCTCAGCGCCTACAACAACGAGACGCCGCGGACGAACTACTTCAGCCAGAACGACTTCACCTACAAGTTCGAGACCGGTCCCCTGCGCCACACGGTGCTGGGCGGGTTCGAGCTCGGCTACCAGCAGGGGCTCGCGCTGCGCGAGAGCGGCTTCTTCGGTGCGACCGGGGCATCGAGCCTCGTGGTCAACCCGCTGGCGCCGGTGACCCGCGTGCCGGTGACCTTCCGCAACACGGGAACCGACAACAACAGCCGCTACGATCTCGGGCTCGCGGCCGTCTACGCCCAGGACCAGATCGAGATCGGACCGCACCTGCAGGTCATCGGCGGGTTGCGCTACGACCATTTCGACTTCGCGGCGACCGACCGGCGCACCAACGTGACCAACGCGCGGGTGGACGATCTGCTCTCGCCCCGGGCCGGCGTGGTGGTGAAGCCGTGGGAGAACCTCGCCTTCTACGGCAGCTACAGCGTCTCCTACCTGCCGGCCGCGGGCGACCAGTTCAGCAGCCTGACGCCGGGTCTGGCGATCAGCCAGCCGGAGCGGTTCGAGAACGCCGAGATCGGGGTGAAGTACGACGTCGCGCCGGCCCTGCAGCTCACCGGCGCGCTCTACAACCTCGACCGCTTCAACCAGCGCCTATCGGATCCGAACCGCCCCGGCTTCTTCCTGGCGACCGGCCAGACCAACACGCAGGGCGCGGAGATCGGGGCGAACGGCTACGTCACCGACTGGTGGCAGATCGCGGGCGGCTACGCCTTCACCGACGCGCGGATCGTGAACGGCTTCTCGTCCGGCTCGACGGCGATCCGTCCCGGCAACCGGGTCGGTCTCGTGCCGTTCAACGCGCTGACCGTCTGGAACAAGTTCGACCTGACGCCGGACTTCTCGGTGGGCGTGGGCTACATCCAGACGGGCCACATCTTCGCCTCGTCGGACAACACCGTCCGGCTGCCGGGAATCACGCGCTTCGATCTGGGCCTGTTCTACCGGATCAACGAGGCCGTGCGGGCGCAGCTCAACATCGAGAACCTGTTCGATCGCCGCTACATCGCGACCGCGGACGGAAACAACAACATCACGCCCGGCGCGCCGCGCCTGATCCGCGTCCAGCTGATCGCGCGGTTCTGAGGCAAATCCGGTGCCCCGCGGGTCGCCCGCGGGGGCACACGAATCTCAGAGGCCGATGGTGATGACCGACACGGCCCGGTCGATCGACAGGTAGAACAGCCCGAAGGCGACGAGCGCCGCGGCGGCGAACTCGAGGGCGACGTTGCCGAGCGTCTGCGAGCGCCGCAGCACTTCGCGGCCGAAATAGACCGAGAGCCAGGCGACGGTGAGGACCATCGGCATCACGAAGAGAAAGGACCACGTGCTCTCGACGCGGCCGAGGCCGGCCGGATCGATCAGCGCCCGGATGTTGCGCACCCACGGCGCGTTGAGAGAGGCGTAGAGCGCCGTCACCCAGGCAAGCGACACCGCGACACCGAGATGGAAGGTGAAGATGCGGTGCAGGCGCGAAAAGTCGTCGCTGACGCGATCGATCGTGGTCAAAGCGGCCCCCGAAATCAGTGGTTGCCCCGCGACGGCGCTCTGATGGCACCGTTCGCGGGGCGCTGAACTGGGAATGAAGGCCGAATGGGCTGTTTCTATGACGCGCTCAGGCCGGATCGGCCTTATTGACGGTCTCGGGTTTTCCTGAGCGCATCAGCGCGACGAAGCGCTCGAACAAGTAGTGGCTGTCGCGCGGGCCGGGCGACGCCTCCGGGTGGTGCTGCACCGAGAAGGCCGGCCGGTCGGTCAGCGTCAGGCCGCAATTCGAGCCGTCGAAGAGCGAAACGTGGGTCTCGACCGCGTTGCCCGGCAGGCTGCCCGGATCGACCGCGAAGCCGTGGTTCATCGAGACGATCTCGACCTTGCCGGTGGTCTTGTCCTTCACCGGATGGTTCGCGCCGTGATGGCCCTGGCCCATCTTCACGGTGCGCCCGCCCAGCGCGAGCCCCATGAGCTGGTGGCCGAGGCAGATGCCGAAGGTCGGCACCTTCTCGTCCAAGAGCTGCCGAATCACCGGCACAGCGTACTGGCCGGTCGCGGCCGGGTCGCCCGGGCCGTTCGACAGGAACACGCCGTCGGGCTTCATCGCCATGATCTCCTCGGCGGTCGTGGTGGCGGGCACCACGGTGACGTCGCAGCCGGCCTCGGCCAGCAGGCGCAGGATGTTACGCTTCACGCCGTAATCGATCGCAACGACCTTCAGGCCCTCGCCTTGCAGGCGGCTGCCGTAGCCGCCCTTCACCGCCCAGGTGGTCTCGGTCCAGGCCGCGTGAGCGCGGCTGGTGACCGGCGGCACGAGGTCGAGGCCCTCCATCGGGGCAAGCGCCGCGGCCCGAGCCTTCAGGGCCTCGCGGTCGAAATTGCCCTGTGGGTCGTTGGCGATCACCGCGTTCGGCATGCCCTGGTCGCGGATGCGGGCGGTCAGCGCGCGGGTGTCGATACCGGTGATGCCGACGATGCCGCGGGCCTTCAGCCAGGCGTCGAGGTGGCTCGACGAGCGCCAGCTCGACGGCCGCGTCACGGCGGAGGCGATCACCGCGCCGCGCACGCCCGAGGCCGGGGCGGCGTCGAGGCTCTCGAGGTCCTCGTCGTTGGTGCCGACATTGCCGATATGCGGGAAGGTGAAGGTGACGATCTGGCCCGCGTAGGAGGGGTCCGTCAGGATCTCCTGATAACCCGTCATCGCGGTGTTGAAGCAGACCTCGCCGTCGGCGACGCCCGTCTGGCCTATGCCGAAGCCCTCCAGCACCGTGCCGTCCGCCAGCACGAGCAGCGCGGTGGCGACGGGCTCGGCCCAGGGCTCGGGCGTGGCTTTCGAGTGCGCGGTGGCGCCTTCGTCTTGCAGCATCGACGTGATCTCGCTTATGTCCGGTGCCGGATCCGGCGCCTGCGATGAGGCGCGGCGGACGGCCAAACCCTCGTGCAGCGCTCTTAGCGAGCGGCCCGCGTTAGGGTCAATGTGGCGCGCCCGCCATCTCCGCTCAACACCCGCGCCGCGCAGGGCCGACGCCCGTTTTTCGTATCACAGGAGACAGTTCGATGCTGCGCGCGCGCTTCACCGCAGAGATGAAGGAGGCCATGAAGGCCGGCGAGAAGGACAAGCTCGCCACGATTCGGATGATTCAGGCGGCGCTCAAGGACAAGGATATCGAGGCCCGGGGCCTCGGCAAGGAGGCGGTCTCCGACGAGGAGATCCTGGCCCTCCTGCAGAAGATGATCAAGCAGCGCACCGAATCGGCCGGCGTCTACGAGCAGGGCGGACGTCCGGAACTCGCCGCCAACGAGCGCGCCGAGATCGCGATCATCCAGGGCTTCCTGCCCCAGCAGATGGACGAGGCCGAGACCAAGGCCGCGATCGAGGCCGCGATCACCGAGACCGGTGCCGCCGGCCCGAAGGACATGGGCAAGGTGATCGGCGCCCTGAAGGGCAAGTTCGCCGGCCGGATGGATTTCGGACGGGCCAGCGGCCTCGTGAAGGACGCGCTCGCCGCCAAGGGCTGAGGCATCGACTGTGCGCCGCCGTCCCTGACGGCGGCGCGTGTCCGCTACTCCATCGCGCGCTTCACGAAGCGGTCCTCGAAGGTCTTGGCGAGGTCGATCTGCGCGCCCTGCAGCTCGGGGTCGAGGGTGCGGACTAGGTCCAGCACGCTGTTCATGCCGTCGCGGCTCGGGATGCCGGTGCGCGAGTAGGTCGGCGCAGAGTTCTTCACCGCCTGCACGTAGAGCGCTCGGTCGCCGAAATGGTAGGCCGGCGGCACGAGGTCGGCGATCTCCTCGGGGCTCGCGGCGGCGAGCCATTTCAGCGCCTTGGCGAAGGCGTTGACCACTTTCTGTGTGCCGGCCGCATGGCGCTCGATCCAGTCCTGCTTGGTGTAGACGACCGCCGCCGGATTCGGGCCGCCGAACAGCAGGCGCGTGCCTTCGTCGGTGCGGGTATCGACCAGCACCTTGATGTCGCCGTCCGCCTCCAGCTTCGCGACCACCGGATCGAGGTGCGAGACCGCATCGATCTCGCCCTTCTTCATCGCCGCGATGGCGCCCGCGCCGCCGCCGATGCCGATCAGCGGCGCGTCGGACGCCTTCAGGCCGGCTTTGATCATCGCGAATTGCGCGGTCAGCGCGGTCGAAGAGCCCGGCGCCGTCACGCCGATCTTGCGCCCCTTCAGGTCGGCCACGGTCTTCACCGTGTCGGCGAGGTCCTTGCGCACGCCGATGACGATGGCGGGCAATCGGCCGAGCTCGCAGACCGCCCGCACATCCTGCCCCTTGGCCTGCATGCGCAGCGTGTGCTCGTAGGCGCCGGTGACGATGTCGACCGAACCGCCGATCAGCGCTTGGAGCGAGCGGGCACCGCCGCCGAAATCATTGATCTCGGCCTCGATGCCTTCCTCCTTGAAGAAGCCCTTCCGCTCGGCGATCGTCAGCGGCAGGTAGTAGAGCAGGGGCTTTCCGCCGACGCCGATGCGGACCTTCACGATGTCGGCGCGGGCCGTCTGCCCGAGGCCCAACATCGCTGCGGCACCGATGAGGAAACTGCGACGTTGCATCTGCGGGATCCTTATCAGCCTTGGTTGCCCGCCTGCGGGCGCCAGACGAGGAGACGGTTCTCGATCAGCGTGACGAGCGTGTCGATCACGATGACGAAGACGGTGAGGATCAGCATGCCGGCGAAGACGCCGGTCACGTCGAACACGCTCTCGGCCTCGTGGATCTTGTAGCCAAGGCCCGCCGACGAGCCGAGATACTCGCCCACCACCGCGCCGACGAGCGCGAAGCCGACAGCGGTGTGGAGCGAGGAGAACATCCAGGTCAGCGCCGAGGGCCAGTAGACGTGGCGCAGCAGGCCGCGCTCGCTCATCCCGAGCATGCGGGCGTTGTTCAGCACCACCGGGCTCACCTCGCGCACGCCCTGGTAGACGTTGAAGAACACGATGAAGAAGACGAGCGTGAAGCCGAGCGCCACCTTCGACCAGATGCCGAGCCCGAACCACAGCGCGAAGATCGGCGCCAGCACCACGCGGGGCAGGGCGTTGGCCGCCTTGATGTAGGGGTCGAACACGGCGGCAAGCAGCGCGTTCCTGGCGAACAGGAAGCCGAATGCGATGCCGCCCGCCGCCCCGAACACGAAGGCCAGCACGGTCTCCTGCAGGGTGATCCAGAGATGGCCCCAGATCTCGGGCGTCAGCAGCTCGGCCCAGGCGCGCGCGAGCACCGCGCCCGGGGTCGAGAAAAAGAACTGAATCTGCCGCGTCTCGCCGAGGACGGGGTAGACGGTCAGCACGTGCCAGATCCCGAGGCCGACGAGGCCGACGCCGATCTGGAGCGCGAGGAGCACGAGGCGGTTCACGGTCTGGACTCTCCGGGGCGGGTCAGGCCGGGCCGTCCGCATAGGCGCGCGTGACCTCGACGCGCAGGCAGGACCAGATCTCGCGGTAGAGGTCGTGGAAGCGGGGCTCCAGGCGGATCTCGCTGATGTCGCGGGGCCGGGCGAGCGGCACGGGGAAATCGCCCACGACGCGCGCGGCGGGGCCGGCCGAGAGCACGATGACCCGGTCGGAGAGCGCGATCGCCTCCTCCAGGTCGTGGGTCACGAAGATCACCGCCTTGCGGTTCTGGGCCCAGAGGTCGAGCAGCAGGTTGCCCATGATCTGCCGGGTCTGGGCGTCGAGCGGCCCGAAGGGCTCGTCCATCAGCAGGATCTCGGGATCGCGGATCAGCATCTGGGCGAGCGCCACGCGCTTGCGCTGGCCGCCCGAGAGCATGTGCGGGTAGCGGTCGGTGAAGGTCGCGAGCCCGACCCGGCCGAGCCAGGCGCGCGCCCGCTCCAGCGCCTCGGCCCGGCGCACGCCCCGGGGTTCGAGGGCCACCGCGACGTTGTCGAGCGCGCTCTTCCACGGCATCAGCGCGTCGGCCTGGAAGAGGTAGCCGGCCCGGCCGTTGAGGCCGCCGAGCGGTTGCCCGAAGATGTCGACCCGGCCCGAGGCGGGCTTCAGCAGGCCCGCGGCGGCGTTGAGGATCGTGGACTTGCCCGAGCCCGTCGGGCCGACGACGGCGACGAACTCGCCCGGCCGCACCGCGAGATCGATGCCCTCCACGGCGACGTAGCGCTTGGCCCCCTTGAGCGTGAAGGCGATGGTGACGTCGCGCAGCGCCACCGCCGCGTCCTGCGGCACCCGCGCGTCGATCTTCTCGGCCGAGCCTTGCCGGCTGCCGTCCATCCGCGTTCCTCCCGCGGCCGCTCGGGCGCTGGTCCTGGCGGCCGTCCTTGCTTTCTCCCCGAGGCCGCCGGCGGATGCAATCGTGCGTGGATCGGCCGGGCGTAACAGAACCGCCCCGTCCAAAGGGATTTATCGCGCGCTGACGGGGATGAAAAACCAAGTCAGCGCAGACGCGCCGCGCCCTCGGCGAGGGCGCGGGTCAGCTCGGCGGCGTCGCGGATCTTCGCCAGGGGCGCGCCCTGTCCGGCCCAGAGCGGGGTGAAGTCGCCCGATCCCCGCGCCTCGGCCGCGGCGCGCACGGGTTGCAGCGCCACCGCCGCGCGCGGAAAGGCCGGGGCGTCGGGGGCGATCGGCCCCAGCGCCCGCATCGCGCGGTTGCGGATGCCGCGGGCGGGCCGGCCGGTGAACACCGTGGTCAGCGCCGTGGCGGCATCGTCAGCCTCCGCCAGGGCACGCGCGTGGACCGCCGACAGGCCGGCCGCGTCGCAGGCGAGATAGGCGGTGCCGACCTGCACCGCCGCGGCGCCGAGCGCGAAGGAAGCCGCGGAGCCTCGCGCGTCCGCGATGCCGCCCGCCGCGATCACCGGCATGTCGACCGCGTCCACCACCTGCGGCACGAGCGCCAGGGTGCCGATCTGCCCCGCGAGATCCTCCGAGAGGAAGAGGCCGCGGTGGCCGCCGGCCTCGACGCCCTGCGCGATGATCGCGTCCACACCCCGCGCGGCGAGCCAGCGCGCCTCGGCGACCGTGGTGGCACAGCCGAGGATGCGGCAGCCCGTCTCCCGCACCGAGGCCAGCAAGTCGGGATCGGGCAGGCCGAAATGGAAGCTGACGACGGGTGGCCGAAGCTCGGCCACGATCTCGGCCATCCCCGCGTCGAACGGCGCACGCTCAGGACCCGGCGCGACCACCGCCGGGTCGAGGCCATACTCTGCGTAGAACGGGGCGAGGCGGGCAGCCCAGGCCGCCTCCCGCCCGGGATCCGGCGCGGCGCGGCGATGGGCGAAGAAGTTGAGGTTGAAGGGGCGGTCGGTCCGCGACCGCAGCGCCGCGACCTCGGCCCGGACCTGGTCCGGGCTCATCGCCGCGCAGGCGATCGAGCCGAGGCCGCCCGCCGCACTCACCGCGGCCGCGAGCGCGGGCTTCGGCCCGATCATCGGAGCCTGGATTACCGGGTGCTCCAGCCCGAACTGCTCGCAGAACGCGCGCCGCAGATCGCTCATCCGTCCCTCTCCGACTCGAAAGATGGACGAGGGATGCATCTTCCGCGGCTCTGGCGCCAGCCCGCCGGCCCTGCCTTAGAACGGCAGGAGGACGTCGATCACCTGCTGGCCGTAGCGCGGCTGCTGCACGTCGGTGATCTGGCCGCGGCCACCGTAGGCGATGCGGGCCTGCGCAATCTTGGCCGAATCGATGGTGTTGTCGGACTCGATGTCCTCCGGCCGCACCACGCCCGCCACGATCAGCTCGCGCACCTCGAAATTGACCCGGATCTCCTGCTTGCCCTCGACCACGAGGTTGCCGTTCGGCAGCACCTGCGTGACGACCGCGGCGACGCTCGTCGTCACGGTCTCGGCCCGCTGCACCGAGCCGGCGCCGTCGCTCGAGGTGTTGGAGGTGGCGTTGAGCAGCTTGTCGGCGGCGATGCCGGCCGCGGCGACGCCGGCATTCTTCTCGAGGCCGAAGGCGTTCGGCAGGCCGAAGCCCTCGCTGTTCGAGCGCGAGCGCTTGGTCTCGTTGTTGAGGTTCGCCCGGTCGGTGACGTTCACCTTCACGGTGACGAGGTCGCCGATGCGGGCGGCGCGCTGGTCCTTGAAGAAGGCCCGAGACCCCGTGCGCCAGAGCGAGTTCGGTGCGTAGGAGACCGGCTGCACATCCGGCATCGGCATCCGCACCGGCCGGTAGCCGGGCTGACTCGTCGGATCCTCGATCGCCGAGAGGGCCGGCTGCGCGCCGATCTGCGAGAGCCGGTCGGCGGTGTTGCAGGCGCCGAGCCCCGCGCAGACGAGCGCGAGGAGCGGGAGATGCAGGACGGCGCGGGTCGCAGATCGGGTCATGGGCTTGAACCGGCGTGTCTGGATCAACGGAGGGCGGTGGAGCCGGGCAGGGCGGCGCTGGCCTGCCGCTGCGGACCGGCGGGGCTGACCGAGACCCGGCCCTGGCCCACGACGACGGCCTGCAGCACCTTCTTGGAGGCCGCGTTGACGACGTTGACGGCGGCGCCGAGCCGGCCCGGCTCGCTGGCGATGCCGCGCATCGAGAGGGTGATGCCGGGTGCCTCGTAGAGGATCGTCACCATCTCGCCGCGGGCGACAAGTTCGGGCGGCGCGGTGTCGCCGCTGCGCAGCACCGTGCCGACAGCGAGGGCGCGCTGCGCGACCTCGCCGGGGACGGCCTGCGCGAGCGCGTCCTGCGGCGCCCCCTCCCGCGGGCGACGCTCGAGCGTGACGTCCGCCTCGGTGAGGCGCTCGCCGCGCCCCACGGCGCGGACCAGCACCGCGACCTCGCGCAGCTCGACCGCGACGCCCGTCACCCGCAGGCTTGCCTGACGCTCGCCGAGGCTGATCAGTCCGGCGAGGCGGCGCGTGCGCGGATCGTAGGTGAGGTCGAGCGCGGCGACCTGCCCGCCGAGGTCCGTCGGCGCCAACAGCACCGGTCCCTCGCCGTCGAGGCGCACGCTCAGCATCGTCGGGTCGAGGCCGTAGCCGGCCTGCAGGCCGCGCTTCAGCGCCGCCTCGATCTCGGCCGCCGCGACCCGGCGCGCGGCGCGCTGCACGCTGACCTGCGCGCGGCCGCCGGTCTCGACCGGGCCGAGGCCGGCGGAGGCGGCGGCGTCCACGATGCGCCGCGCCTGGATCGTGCCGGTGGCGCCCAGCGCGGGCGCCCGGAAGAGCGGGCGCGCCGCCGCAGCCGCGGGGGCGTTCTCCACGAGGTCGCCGAGGGTGAGCACGTCGCCACGGGCCGTCACGTCGCCGCGCAAGCGCATCGGTGCCTCCGCCAGCGCCGGCAGCGTCCAGGCCCCGATCATCGCGAAAGCCGCGAAGGCGAGCCCGGCGCGCAGCGCCACCGCGAAGGGCATCGGCGCGACGCGCGCGGTCGGCCGGCGCACGATCGGCTTCAGGTCGGCGAGGTCGGGTCGATCGTCGACATCGTGGATGGCGGGGGTCTGGGCGTACATCGCGGCTCGGGCGGTTCTGGAACGATCGATCATGGCGCGTCCCGGGATCAGCTGCGGAACATCTGCGAGGTGGTGGAGAGCATCTGGTCGGCGGCGGTGACGACCTTCGAGTTCATCTCGTAGGCGCGCTGCGCGGCGATCAGCGACGAGATCTCGGTGACGGCGTTCACGTTCGCCTCCTCGAGATAGGATTGCTGGAGGTTGCCGAACCCTTCCGTGCCCGGCACGCCGTTGATGGCCGGACCGGAGGCGGCGGTCTCGATGAACAGGTTGTCGCCGATCGATTCGAGGCCGACCTTGTTGACGAAGCGCGCGAGCTGGAACTGGCCGAGCTGCTGGGGCGCGGTCTGGCCCGGCAGGGTCGCCTGCACGGCGCCGGTGGCGCTGATCTGCACGGAGGTCGCGGTGTTCGGTACCGTGACGCCCGGATCGACGAGGTAGCCGTCGCGGGTGACGAGCTGGCCCTGCGCGGAGAGGTCGAAGGATCCGTCGCGGGTGTAGGCGGTGCGCCCGTCCGGCAGGGTGATCCGGAAGAAGCCCTCGCCGCGCACCGCGACGTCGTACTCCTTCTCGGTCGAGGTGAGCGTACCCTGGGCCATGACCCGGGCCGTCGAGCTGGTCTTCACGCCCGAGCCCACCGCGAGGCCGGCCGGGAGCTGCGTGTTCTGCTCCGAGGTCGAGGAGCCGGCCCGGCGCAGGTTCTGATAGAGCAGATCCTGGAAATGCGGCTGCTGGCGCTTGTAGCCGGTGGTGCGCAGGTTCGCGATGTTGTTCGAGATGACCTGGACGTTGAGTTCCTGGGCCGCCATGCCGGTGGCGGCGGCGTAGAGGGCGCGCATCGGTCGAAGCTCCCTTAGGCGACGTCGGCGAGGCGGCGGATCGCCGTGCCCCGCAGGTCGTCGAGGCGCGAGATCATGCTGGAGACCGTCGCGTAGCTGCGGTTCAGATCCATCAGCCGCGTCATCTCGACGACCGGCCGGACGTTGGAGCGCTCCAGCGCGCCGGCCTCGAGCCGGCCCTGGAGACCGGCGGGTTGGGCCGGCGCGGGGGAAGCGTAGAGGTTGCCGCCCTCGTTCGTGAGCCGCTGCGGGTTGGCGAAGGTGACGAGCCGGATTCGGCCGCGCACGCCGAAATTCGTGGATACGGTGCCGTCCGCGCCGATGGAGAGGCCTGTCTCCTGCGCGTTGATCGCGATCGGGCCACCCTCGCCGAGCACCGGGTTGCCGTCGCTCGTCACGATCTGGCCCTGCGCGTTCATCTCCAGCGCGCCGTTGCGGGTGTAGCGCTCGCCCTGGGGCGTCTGCACCGCCAGGAAGGCCTCGCCGCGGATCGCCACGTGGAGCGGGTTGCCGGTCTGCTCGATGGGCCCCTGGGCGAGGTTGAGCACCGTGCCCTGGTCGATGACGTAGGAGACGCGGCGGTCGGGCCCCGTGAAGGTGTCCGCGCTCGCCACCGGCATCAGGTATTCCTGGAAGCGAGTGTCCCGGGACTTGAAGCCGGTGGTCGAGACGTTCGCCATGTTGTTGGCGATGACGTCGAGCTGGCGCTGGAGCGCGGCCTGACTCGACACACCGACGAAGAGAGCGTTCTGCATCTGGGGACCCGGGACGTTCCGCGAGCGGCGGCTCCATCCACAGCGCATCGGACGTGCCAGACCGAGCCAGGACGACAAGTCATTGTTTATCAAATGCTTGCCGTCCGATGAACGCGACGGCGTCCGCGGCGCGAAGCGCCCGGCGGCAAAGCCGACCCGGCAGTTCTTGCCGGCTTAACGGCGCGTTAACCGCGTTCGCCGGATATCGGAGGGCGCCGGCCGTCCGCTTCTAGGATGGGTCGGACCAATCCCGATTCTGCGCCGGATCCGACGCTCATGGCCAAGAAGCCCAAGAAGGCGCCCGCCGCGGAGGGCGAGGCCGGCGAGGCCGAGGCCCCGAAGAGTCGCAAGAAGCTCTTCATCGCCGGGGGCGCCGTGGCGCTCCTCGTGCTTGGTGGCGGCGGTGCCTTCGTGATGAAGAAGCGCGGCGCCGAGGCGCAGGCGGCCCATGTCGAGGAGCAGAAGCCCGTCGTCTTCCTCGACATGCGCGAGATGATGCTCAACCTCTCGCCGGAGGGCGGCTCGGGACAGGATCGGGCGAAGTACGCCAAGCTGCGCATCACCCTGGAGCTGAAGGACGCCAAGGTCGAGGGCGAGGTGAAGCCCCTGATGCCGCGCGTCGAGGACACGCTGCAGGTCTACATGCGGGAGCTGCGCCCGAGCGACCTCTCGGGCTCGATCGGCCTCTACCGGCTCCGCGAGGAATTGCTGCGCCGGGTCAACGTCGCCGTCTACCCGGCCAAAGTCGAGGCCGTGCTCTTCAAGGACGTGATCCTCCAGTAGGCCCGCGCGATGGAACCGGACGATCCGAACCTCGAGGACGACTGGGCCGCGGCCCTGATCGAGCAGAACAACAGCGGCGAAGGGGGCGACGCCTCGCTCGCCGAGGAGTGGGGCGCGGCGCTCGCCGAGCAGGGCACCACCCGCAACGCCAGCGACGTCGCGGCCGAGTGGGCGACGATGATCGAGGACGGGGAGGCCGACGACCTCCCCGAACTCGCCGGCAACGACCGCATCCTCAACCAGGACGAGATTGACGGCGTCCTGGGCTTCTCCATGCGCGAGCTCTCGGCCTCCGGGGCCGGGGGCGTGCGCGCCATCGTCGATTCGGGCGTCGTCCAGTACGAACGCCTGCCGATGCTGGAGATCGTCTTCGACCGGATGATCCGGTTGCTGTCGACATCCTTGCGCAACTTCTTCCAGGACAACGTCGAGGTCACGCTCGACAACATCACCTCGGTGCGCTTCGGCGACTACGTCAACGCGATCCCGCTGCCCACGCTCCTCGGCGTCTTCAAGGCCGATACCTGGGAGAATTCGGGCCTCGTCACGGTCGAGCAGAACCTCGCCTACTCGACGCTCGACCTCCTGCTCGGGGGCAAGCGCGGCGGCTCCTCGACGCGCCTCGACGGCCGGCCCTTCACGGGCATCGAGATGCAGCTCGTGCGCCGTCTCGTGGAGATCATCCTGGGCGATCTGGAGCAGTCGTTCCAGCCGCTCTCGCCGGTGCACTTCGCCATCGACCGGATCGAGACCAACCCGCGCTTCGCCACCATCACCCGGCCCGGCAACGCCGCGATCCTGATCGGCCTGCGCCTCGACATGGACGGACGCGGCGGCCTGCTGCAGATCCTCTTCCCCTACGCGACGATCGAGCCGATCCGTGAACTGCTCATGCAGAGCTTCATGGGCGAGAAGCTCGGCCGCGATCAGATCTGGGAGGGCCATCTCGCCACCGAGATCTGGCAGGCGGACCTGACCATGCAGGCGGTGCTGCACGAGATGATGCTGCCCCTGAAGCGCGTGATGGGGCTGAAGGTCGGCGACACGCTGATGTTCGACGCCAAGCCCACCGACCTGATCACGGTCCGCTGCGGCGACTGGCACCTGACGCAGGGACGGATCGGCCGGATCGACGACAGCATCGCGGTCCAGGTGACCCGGCCGCTGCGGCGCTCGCGCACCACGCTCCAGGCCTACGAGGCCTCGATGAACAACCGCAACGAGGGGTAGCGCGTCCGATGAGTACCCTGGTCACGCTGCTCGCCGACGGCCTCGTCGCCGTCCTGCTCGTCGCCACCATCGCGACCTCGGTCCGCCTGTCCCGCCGCATCCAGCAGATGAAGGCCGACGAGGCGGCCTTTCGTCAGACGATCGGCGACCTGATGGCCGCGAGCATGACCGCCGAGCGCGCGATCGCGGGCCTGCGCGCGGCCATCGACGAGTGCGACCGGAGCTTGGCCGAGCGCCTGGAGGCGGCAGCCCGCAGCGCCGCCGAGATCGCCGCCCAGGTCGCTGCCGGAGAGGGCGTCATCGCGCGCATCGGCGCCATCGTGGGTGAGGCCCGCGGCTCGGGCCGGCCGGCGGCCGCCACTCAGCCCGGCCTGCAGCAAAGCCTGCCGCAAAGCCTGCCGCAAGCGCCCGCGCCCCTGGCGCCCTCCGAGCCGGCCGAGGGCCAGCACAGCGAGCGTCTCGGGGCGGCGGCGGCTGCCGCGCTGGCGATGACAGAGCGGGCGCTGCAGCGCGTGCGGAGCCGCGCCGCGTGAGCGCCCGTCCCACCGCGAAGCAGGAGGCCGGCAAGGTCGCTGGCCAGATCGGCGGCAAAGTTGCCGGCAAGGCGGTGGTCAAGGCCGCCTCGGCGCTGCGCCTGTCCCGCCTGCGCGAGCCGCGGCCGCTGCGCCTGCGACTCGTCGATGCGGTGACGCTGGCGGCTGCCGGGCTGCTCATCCTCAAGCTCCTCTCGCTCTCCCATACCGAGGAGACCGTCGGGGGCGAGCTGCCGTCCTTCGCCCGCGCGCTCGCGCTGGCCCGCACCGGCTACGAGCCGAAAGACCCGGCGACGACCGGCTCGGTCGGCCAGAAGGACCAGGAGAAGACCGCCGAGAAAGCCGGCGAGAAGCCTGCGGAGCCCCCGCGCGCGCCGCAGCCGCCGCCCGAAGCGGGCTCGGCCACTGAGCGCGCGCTTCTGGAGAAGCTCGGAGCCCGCCGCGAGGCCCTGCGGCAGAAGAGCGAGGAGCTGGAGCTGCGCGAGCGCATGATCGGCGAGGCGGAGCGCAAGCTCGAGGCCGGCGTCGGCGAGCTGCGGCAGGCCGAGGACAAGGTCGAGGGCGCCGGCCGGGAACGCGCCGAGGCCGAGCGGGCGGGCATGAAGAACATCGTCACCATGTACGAGACGATGAAGCCGAAGGACGCGGCCCGGGTCTTCGACCGGCTCGGACACGAGGTACTGGTGCCGCTCGTGGTCGCCATGAATCCGCGCAAGATGGCCGAGGTTCTGGCCGTGATGCAGCCGGAGGCGGCCGAGCGCCTGACTGTGGCGCTCGCCAACCGTGCCCGTGGCGTCGCCCCGGCCCAGCAGGCTTCAGTCCCGGGCCTGCCGCCGAACGAATTGCCGGCGATCGACCCGGGCGCCGCGCGCTGAGCCGCCCTGGCCTCGCCATTCGGGGCTCCACCCCGAACTCCGCCGAAGGGTGGTCCACCCTTCGGGATCCCGACCTTTCCCCCGCGGGCCGCTCGCTTGACATCCGCACCGAATGCCCGGAAGCCCCCGCGCAGAGCGGACGGCGCGGGGAGGGGTTATGGACGTCATCGAGACCGAGATCCCGGCGGTGAAGCGGGTGCGCCCGAAGCGCCACGGCGACGCGCGCGGCTGGTTCTCGGAGACTTTCCGGGCCGACGCGCTGGCCGCAGCCGGCATCGCCTGCACCTTCGTGCAGGACAACCAGTCGTTCTCGGCGCCGAAGGGGACGATCCGCGGTCTGCACTTCCAGGTCCCGCCGCAGCCGCAGGCCAAGCTGATCCGGGTGCTGGCGGGCGCGATCCTCGACGTGGCGGTCGATATCCGGCGCGACTCGCCGACCTTCGGCCGTTACGTCGCCGTGATCCTCGACGCCGAGGGCGGCGAGCAGCTCTTCATCCCTCACGGCTTCGCGCACGGCTTTTGCACGCTGACCCCGGACGTGATGGTCGCCTATAAGGTCGATTCCTACTACAGCCCCGCCCATGACCGGGCGCTCGTCTGGAACGATCCGGAGATCGGCATCGACTGGCCGGTGACCGAGGCCGAGGCGATCCTCTCCGATAAGGACCGGCGCGCGCCGCGCCTCGCGGATCTCGGGCCGGCCTTCTAGGCGGCGAGGTCCCTGGCTCGCCACAATCTTCCTGTCTGGGACGTGACAGGCGGGCTCGACGCGGCCTGACGCCCCGAAGACGTGAACCCGCCGACGACGGAGACGATGGATGCGGATACTGGTGACCGGCGGCTGCGGCTTCATCGGCTCGGCGCTCGTCCTGCATCTGGTGCGGGATCTCGGGCACGAGGTCGCCACGCTCGACGCGCTCACCTACGCGGCCAACCCGATCTCGCTGCAGCCTCTCGCCGACGACCCGCGCCACCGCCTCGTCGAGGCCGACATCTGCGACGCGGACGCCGTCCAGGCCGCCTTCGCCGACGTCCGCCCCCAGGCCGTGATGCACCTGGCCGCCGAGAGCCACGTCGACCGCTCGATCACCGGACCCGGCGCCTTCATCCGCACCAACGTGGTCGGCACCCAGGTCCTGCTCGACGCCGCACGCCGCCACTACGCGGGCCTCGCCGGGACGGACCG
>NZ_BPQM01000044.1 GCF_022179245.1 Methylobacterium gregans | reverse complement strand
ATGTCGCCGCCAAGGCCGAGGTGCGCTTCAAGCCGGAGAAGGGCATGCATGCGAGGCTTAACGGCGGCTGCACAAGCAACATGCTGGCTGCCGAGTAGGCGCGCGACTGGCCTGTGGCTTCCCCGGCTCGCGCTTGCTAGGCCCTATTCTTCGGAGCGCCTCGGCAGAGGCGGCCGCGTAAGCAGCCTGCCGCCGCGGGTCGCCTATTAGGAAGTCTCTAGCCGCGAGGCGTGCATTGAAGCGCCGCAAAAATTCCGGCCCATCCTCGCGGGTGCTGCCTGACCCGAGCCCCTGGCAACACTGCTTGGCGGCCGCCCGCGGCATGTCGCGACCATGTAGGCCATGCCCTTGAGGGTCGTGAACTCCTTCCCAGCGACGAAGAAGGTCGCGAGGCGTCCGGCATCGCGCTCACGCCGGAGCCCGCTGACGGTTACGCCTTCATCAGGAAATGCGAGCGCGGCGGCAACCTCAAGCCTAAGGGGCGTGTCCTCCTGTATCTCCGAGCGTTCCGGGACCTTCAGGGGGCGTTTCGCCATGACATCCTTTCTGAGCGCCTATTTGAACGGCTTCTCGGCCGCCTGCCGTGGGAGCAGCGCTCGGAGGTCGCCCACTTTTGGTCCAGCCCCCCTGCTGCCGTGCGAGAATGGCTCGCACGCCGCCGCTCTCGGCCCCGGCGCTCGACGTAGTTCGGCGTCGCCCTTTGGCGCGCTCAATGTTGTGGCTTGGCGGCTGGCACACCGTGAGCTGCGCTTGGATGAACCTGTTTAGGTCAGACGGACGGAATTTTCGGCTGACGCGTTCGGCCCCCGTGCCGACGTTGACGAAGGCGATCTTGCCCTGCCGGACAAGCTCCAACAGGGTCTACTTGGTCACGTCGAGGATGTCGGCCGCCTCCTGCATGGAGAGCAGCTTTTCGAGGGGCATCATGCGGCGCCTCCCCATCACCTAGGCAGGGTGATCGTACATGCCTCGCGCATGCCTAGTCCGGCCTCAGGGTGCACTCGGCGGGCGCCCGCGCTTCCGCGTCGGCCAGGGCTTCTCCTCCTCCTGCCCTCCCTGCTGGAGCATGAAGGCAGGGAGCCCGTAGCGGCGATCGTAGAACTCCCTGACGGCCGGGACGTACCGGCCATAGACTTGGGTGCCTCTTGGGGAGCCCGTCGCGCTCCAGGACCGGCAGAGACGCGAGCCAGTGGCTTACCTTCTCGGCGCTCGTCCCAACGACAGCCCGAGCAATTTCGTGGTCCTCGGCGAACAGGGGCAGTTCGTCCAAGGTGATGATTACGGCGCGCCTGGGCACTCCCTCGTCCCATTGCTTCGGCCGGGCCAAGCGCCCCACCTGATTCAACCCAACCGCGCTAAGAGCTCGTCGTCCGTTTCCGACCCCTCCGCCAAGCCATCGATCCACCGGTCCAAGTCCCGCACGTCGTACCGGAGAAGGCGCTCGTCCTGCCGACCCGGGGGCGCCATTGAGATGGGAGTTACAGGACATGTGCGAGTGAACGCCGAGGCCGATATCCCGCAGTAGGCTGCAGCCTGAGCCTTCTTGAGGAGCCGGGCAGAAGGAAGCGGGAGAGAGGCTCTCATGAGATCCTCGTTTGCCGACCTCGGCGGTAGTCAGCAACGCAGCAGGCCGGCACGGTTCAAGCTACGTTGCAGGAGCAAGGATGCGTCAGTGGCTTGGACGGGCGGCGCTCTGGGTGCTAGCTGTTGGCTTTGTCTCGATCGGCGCGGGGCTGATCCACTTAGCCGTCACAGGCTGGCAGCAGTCTCCGGTAGAAGCCTTCCCTGGCATGGCCTTCCTGCTGACCGGCGCGGCTGTCTGGTGGCACAAACTACGATTGACCTTCTGATGCAATGACCCGATCCGATCTCGTCGCCGCGGCTCGGACCAGAAACCGCGTCAGCCGGCCTGCAGTGTCGAGGCCGTGCAGGTGTCAATGAACCAACCAGGACGGCGATTGCTCAACGCATCAACCTAGAGCCGCTCATAGTGCCACGGGGAGTTTGGGTTGCAGGTCAATAATCTAGCTAGGCTTCCAGTATGCTCTTCCTAATCGCCGCTGTCTTTGGCATTGCCGGCTTCGTGAAGGGCGTGATCGGCCTTGGGCTGCCGACGGTCTCGATGGGCCTGCTCGCCGTAGCGATGACGCCGCTGCAGGCCCTGACCATCGTCATCGTGCCAGCCATCGTCACTAACATCTGGCAAACATTCGCCGGGCCGTACCTGCCCAGCATTCTGTGCAGGCTGTGGCCGCTGCTCCTCGGCACGGGCTTCGCGATTTGGGAAGCCGGCGCGCTGATGGCAGGCCCCTACGCGCGCTACGCCACGATCGTGCTAGGGTTCCTGCTGCTGATCTACGCGGGGCTCGGGCTGACGCGACTGCAGTTCCGGACACCGCCCCGGAACGAGAAGTGGGTTGGCGGCATCGTCGGCCTCCTGACAGGAGTGATTTCAGCCGCCACGGGCGTTCAGGTAATCCCGTCGATGCCGTACCTGCAGTCGATCGGCCTAGAAAAAGACGAGTTGGTGCAGGCGCTCGGCGTCTTCTTCACGGTGGCGACCCTCGCGCAAGCGTTCAATCTCACGAGCGTGGGCCTTCTTAACACCTCGACCGCCCTGCCTGGGCTTGTCGCCCTGGGAACCGCCTTCGCCGGCATGTTCGCGGGTCAAGTGGTCCGCAAGCGCATGGACCCGGAGGGGTTCCGACGCTGGTTCCTGATTGCGATGCTCATGCTCGGCATCTATCTAGCTGCCAGCGCACTTGTGTCACTGTGATGCCGCAGAGGGACCGTTGCGCCTAGGCTTCTGCTCCGCCGTGAGCAAGTCTCGATACGCGCTGCGTCCTTTAATGCTCCTCGCGGGTGCCGTCTGCACGCTTGCGGAAGCGGATCCCGGCCCCTCCCCCGTTCTCGGGGATGAACTCAAGGCCAGCCTTCTCGAACGCCTCGACAGCAGCCTTGTTGTTCATGCCGGTCATTCTGGCGGTCTCATCCTTCGCCTCGAATGCGCCGATGGTGGACTTGGATAAGCCAGACGCTTCGGCAAACTCGCCTTGCCCCCATCCCAGGAGAGACCGGGCCGCCTTGCACATACGCGGGCTCAAGCGAGGGGACATTGGCACTCCACGCTGCAATTTTTTTGCAGCCCTGCTGACAGCTTAAAGCTGCGTTGCAAATATAACCCTGCAACAGGGATACAGCAATGCCTCGCTCCCACCCTTGAAACGCAGCTCTTCGGTCTCTCCATTCAGGCCGCATGGAGAGCCGGCGATCCGGTGGCCTCCAAAAGCGTGACCAAAGCGGCATCATAGTGCTGAGAGCGTGGAGCCCCCTGAGTGTCCATGCTACCTCAGCCCCTGCCCCTCAGATTTAATCCTCGGTTGATGCAAAAAAATGCACGATGCCCTTGACGAAGGCATCGGCACAGGCGATCCTGGTATACAATATATGAGCTAAGGGCCGAGACGTGCTTCGGCAGCAACTCGGCTTGAGCATTGCGTGCCGCGCTGCTCTCGATCGCCAGTGCCCGGCCAGTCCTCCCGGCCGGCAGGCGGTCAACTATACTTTGATATATTTCGCACCGGGCGAAAGCTCGAATGCGAACGCGCGCTCTTTGTCCGCAGCGCCTCGAAGATGCGTTCGCGGGCGTGAGGAAAGCACATGAATAACATAGGTGAGGAGATATCTATGGCAACGCGAGAATTGTTGCAGCCGGAGAGGGTGTCAGACAGCTATCGCTGGATGCAGCTTGTCCTCGGCGTCATCTGCATGGTGATGATCGCTAACCTGCAGTACGGCTGGACCTTCTTCGTTCCAGAAATCCAGAAGACGTTCGGCTTCGATCGTGCTGCCATCCAGTGGGCATTCACCCTCTTTGTGCTGTTCGAGACTTGGCTCGTGCCGGTCGAGGGCTGGTTCGTCGACAAGTACGGTCCAAAGATCGTCGTCCTCTTCGGCGGCGTGCTTTGCGGCTTGGGCTGGGTGATCAATGCCTACGCCTCAACCCTGAACATGTTCTATCTCGGCCAAGTCATCGCCGGCCTCGGCGCAGGCGCCGTATACGGCACTTGCGTGGGCAATGCGCTGAAGTGGTTCCCCGACAAGCGTGGTCTTGCCGCTGGCATCACCGCGGCGGGCTTCGGGGCCGGCTCTGCCCTTACTGTCGCGCCCATCCAGTGGATGATCGCCGACAAGGGCTTCCAGGCGGCCTTCCTCAACTTTGGCATCGGCCAGGGCGTGATCGTGGCCGCGCTGGCCTTCTTCCTTGCCGCTCCGCGCAAAGGACAGGTTCCAGAGGTTGCCGCCAACTCGGCCAACGTCCAGTCGCGGCGCAACTACACGCCCCCCGAGGTGGTGCGGCAGCCGATTTTCTGGCTGATGTATTTCATGTTCGTCATCGTTGGCGCCGGTGGGCTGATGATCACAGCCAACCTGAAGCCGATCGCAGCGGATATCCACGTGGATAAGGTGCCAGTGACGATCCTCGGGGTGACCATGGTGGCCATCACCTTCGCGGCTACGATCGACCGCGTCCTGAACGGGCTGACTCGTCCCTTCTTCGGCTGGGTCTCGGACAAGATCGGGCGTGAGAACACGATGTTCATCGCGTTCGCCATGGAAGGTTTCGGCATCTACATGCTGTACCTCTGGGGCCATGATCCGCTGTGGTTTGTCCTCCTGTCAGGCTTTGTGTTCTTCGCCTGGGGTGAGATCTACTCGCTCTTCCCGTCGACCTGCACCGACACCTTCGGGTCCAAGTTCGCAGCTACGAACGCTGGTCTGCTCTACACGGCCAAGGGAACCGCAGCGCTGCTGGTGCCGATCGCCAACTACCTGCAGCAGAGCACAGGCAGCTGGGACGGCGTGTTCTTGGCAGCGGCTGGGGCCAACATCTTGGCTTCGATCCTGGCAATCGGATTACTGAAGCCTTGGCGCAAGCGGGTTGTTGCCAATGCCCAGGCTGAGGTGAGCGTCACGACCGATGCAAAGATCGCGGTAGCCTAGCGGCTTGAGTTAGCGGTAGACCAACCACGGAGGGAAGGGTTTGGAGGCATGTCTCCAAACCCTTTTTTCACTGATTGTCTTACCTATCCTTCCGCGACCGGATCGCATCTTCTCTTCGCAATCTGGAAATCATCTTTAAGTTTGGGTTCAACACTGAAAGGCCAAGCCTCTGGCTCAGCGCGCTCTCTCTTGCGGCTGTTAGAATGTAAGCGCCTGGACGCGGCTTCCTCGCGTGAGCTGGCACAGCCAAGGCAGTTGCGAGGACCAGTTAGGAGGCCGCCGGGGACAGAAATCCGATGGGTTGGGATTAGCCTGGCCCCTGCTAACGTTCGCCTTCAGAGATCGAAGCGGGAAACCCCTCCCGAGGAAGGGCGAGTTTCTTGAGCTTGAGTGGATAGGCGACTTCTATGCCGATCAGCCTTTTCACGGCGATATTACTCGTTGCCGGCTTTTCCCTTGGCTGTGTCGGCATACACATCGCGCGTCGCCACGCAGACGTTGTGACGATCGGACTGGCGCTGTTGCTAGGGTTTACGGCGTCACTATACGTGGGCCGTCTCAGCATTAACCGAGGGCAGCACATCGCTGAACAGGCTGGACCGGCGCGCGTTTGGATACCAATTCTTGCGCATCCGAGCATGTAAGAGCTAGGGACAAAGCCGATTAGCCTGGGCTTGGCAGATGAAACCGTCGGACGTAGCCGAGCGGTGGGATTGCTAGGAGAACCACATCCGGAAGCTGGTGGAGAGCGGCGAGCTTGGAGCTTTCCGGATCGGGAAGCTTTGGCGGATCCGGTCCGAGGCCGTTGATGAGCTCAAGACGCGTCCTGCGGAGCCGGCACCGGGCCCCAAGCCGCCCGCAAAGGAAGATCCGAACCCCGCGCTCTCCCGGCTCCGGCTGCGCAACCTGCGTCGGCCCAAGGGATCATCCTCCGCCTGAAAAGGATGCGCTTCGGAGAATGGCACAATGGCTTGGATGACACGCCAGCCGATCCGCTTCGATGACCTTCCGCTCTTCGTCGCGAAGAACAGGGACCTTGCGGAGGCCGTCGTTGGACCCGAGCCTGAACGGAAGCGGATCTGGCTTGCGAGCCTGCCTGAGTTGGAGGCCTGCGGCTTCCCACGCCATACGCCTGGGCATGGCCGCTACCGACCGGCCGTAAAGGTCTTCTATGCCAGGCTTTTCGGTTTGGATGCAGCTACCAGAGCGGGCTGATCGGCTCCCCATCGAGCCGCTGAAGGTGCGATCGTCGCCCTGTCTCGGTCGTCATGTTTGATGAGTCAGCGCAGCGGGAGAGCTCAATCAGGCAACTCAAAAACAGGGTTCTTAGAGAGTATTTGGAGAGCCGGGCCTCCGAAAACAGCCGCGTTACTCTCAGACCATTGATTTCATTGGTGGGCGGTGAGGGACCCAAACTCCCGACCCTCTCCGTGTAAAGGGGATGGTGCGAGTGATCGGTGACGATCATCGCTGCACCCCAGAGCAATTTTTACCTTGAGACCTTCTCACAGGTCTGCCGGGAATGATCAGGGGCTGCCACTCTGCTGCACCCCAGGTGCACCCCAGGTGAGCCCCCATGACCCGCCGCGCCGCTCAAGACAACGTGCTCAAGCTGACAAAGGCCGCCATCGCGGGCATCAGCCTCGCGCCCGGGCAGAGCGAGCGTGTGATCTGGGATTCGGAGCTCCGCGGGTTCGGCTACCGCCTGCGTGGCAGCCGTGGCTTCTGGGTGATCCGGCCTCCGCGTGCGGGCGGCAAGTCCTCCCTGTTCACCATCGGCGCGGCCGACACCATCGATCTCGCCGGCGCCCGCCGGGCAGCCGGGGAGAAGCTGGCGAAGGCCGCGCTCGGTGAGAACCCTGCCCTCGCCCGGCGCGAGCAGAGAGCACAGGTTGCAGTCACGCTGCGGGGCACGTTCGAGCGCTATGTGAAGGATGCGCAGAAGCGCATGCGGCCATCGTCCCTGGCGAACCTGCGGACCCACATCAACACGCACTGGCAGCCGCTCCACGGACAGCCGCTGGCATCGGTGACGCGCTCGACCGTTGCCGCCCGTCTCCGCGAGATCATCGAGGAGTCTGGGCCTCACGCCGCCGTCCGCGCCCGCCGGATGCTTTCAGCCGTCTACGTCTGGGCGATCGGCGAAGGCATGACCGAGTCCAACCCTGTGCTTGGCACGAACGCGCCAACGGATGAGGTTCGCCGCGACCGCGTGCTCAGCATGCCGGAGTTGGCGTCGATCTGGCAGGCTCTGCCGTCGGGAGACTTCGGTGCGATCGTCAAACTCCTGATCCTGACCGGCCAGCGGAGGGACGAAGTTGCGCAGATGCGCTGGGACGAGCTCGATCTCGACGCCGGGCTCTGGCGGCTGCCTCTCCATCGGACGAAGAACAAGCGGGCCCACACGGTCTCGCTCTCAGCTGCCGCGATCCTCATCCTGCGGTCAGTGCCAGTTCGTGTTGGGCGCGAGCTCGTGTTCGGCGCCGGGAAGGGCGGCTTCTCAGGCTTCTCCAAGTCCAAAGTCGCCCTGGACAAGCGGGTGCCGCTGGCAGAGCCGTGGCGGCTCCATGATCTGCGGCGGTCGGCTGCGACCGGTATGGCCGAGATCGGGGTGCTGCCACACGTCATTGAGGCTGCCCTGAACCACGTCTCAGGACACCGGGCGGGTGTCGCCGGAATCTACAACCGTGCGCTCTACGAAGCCGAGACTCGCGATGCCCTGAACCGCTGGGCTACTGAAATCGAGCGCAACTGCACGGCCGTTCCGGCTTGAGCACATGACTGGCAGGGGGATTGAGGCGGCCAGTGTTGCCCATCTCGCCGACGCTTTCGTGCTACAGACTCTGCTCATTCGGATTGGCATCCTCGCTCGCATGACAACTTGCGAGCATCCATGAACGCTATCGCATGACTCCCTCTAGAACTCGCCCGCCGTCGCGTGCTGACCACCAAGGACGCCGCGGCATTCATCGGCTTGTCCGTGCCGACTTTCAGGCGGATGAAGGACCGCAGGGTTATCCCGGCTGCGATCCAGCTCTCGGAGCGTCGGCTCGGCTGGCGCGTCGGCGATCTGTGGGACTGGCTCGACGGCCGCGCTGAAGGCCTCGACTGGGACGCCGTGCTGGCGTCGCGTGCCAACAGTAACAATCGCAATGCCTGATGGGTGCCACTCGACGAGCGCCCCAGAGCGCCGAAGAGCGAGCTACCCTCAAGGATGAACTCGACGCTGCCCTCTGGACCTTCAACCGGATTCAGTCGGAGGCCGGGCCTACCCTCCGAAAGGATATTGGCGAGGCCGAGCGGTTCAGGATGTCCTACGCCCTGGACGAGCTGCGGCGAGCGACGATCCGCCAGCGTCTAAGTCACCGTGCCGGCATCCTCCGGCTGATGCGACACGAAATCGGCCAGGATGATCCGCCCGAACTCACCGACCGCAGCCGGCTCTACCTGGATCTGATGCTCTGCATCTCAGCGCATGTAGGCGCGCTGTCGGACGCCGGCTGGACATCGGCGCTGCGCTGGTTCGAGAGGCGACTCCCGGCTCTGGTCGCCCAGATCACACCGAAAGCCCTGGCGGCCGAGTTCGAGAGGCACCGTTCCGAGGCCGGCATCTTCATGGCGGGAACGATCACCTCGACGCGGTCGCCGTTCCACTGGGGACCGAGACCAGGGGAGACCGCCACCGCCTTGCAGACCACCACGGCACAGTTGCGTGCCGCTGGCGCGAACCGCAGCGGCCTCACCTCCGTCGATCCGGAAAGCCGCAAACAGCGGGACCGAAAGCGGAAGGAACGCCAGCGGCGTGAAGCCGGCATGAAATTACAGAGCGAGCGCACGAAGACGGCCGAGCGCAAGGCCCTGGCAGAACGTCTCGGATGCCACCCGCGGACGATCCAGCGCCACAAGGAAGCCGGCACCCTCGCCGAGTTCGTCGCCGGCCGCAACGTCGCAAAAGTGTCCACTCTCCTAAAGACATTTACGGGGGACAGATTTGCGACACCGCCCCTCCCTGACAACGACGATCAGGAGGAGGCGCCGCAGCCGACCGTGAAGAGCGCCGCCTGATCCTCAAAAATGGAACATGGTTGCGGTCCGCGCAGCGGGCCGATCCCACGCCGTGCAGCGGGCCGGAGAGGGCGGCACGATCTGTGACCGTTTGTGCCAGGGGGCACGGTCCTCTCCCGAGCTCCGGTGTCGCCCCGTGCTCACCGCCGTCAAGGGCTACGCCCTCGCTACCGCGCCCTTCGGGTGACTGCCGTCTGCGCGCGATGCAGTGCGGAACTGACCCGCAGGTAGGTGACGAACTTGCCCTCGGCCATCTGCACCACGCCTATCACGAGTCAGTCGACGTTCGATGACTGAGTCGTAACACACGCGCCTGGCTCCGGCCAGCCGAACCCAAAAGAGATCGCAATATTACATCAAAACAAATCTGTAGTGTTACATCATGATGTGCCTGTATTTTTATTTATCACATACCCCCCGGTACTGGCAGGGATCTATACTTGCGCAGAATGCAAAAGTCCCTATTTATCTACTGATCATCTACTTCAGAACACACATTCGACCACAGGGACGCAATCAAGCCGACGTTCGCCAGCGCGAGGATGGCCAACATGATCCACAGCGTGTTGGGCCCCGAGTTCGTCAGCACGAACGCGCCGAGCAGGGGAGCGAGAGCTTGTGCGACCAGGCCGGGCCGGGCCAGACGGCCGACCAGCGGCGCGTAGCGCTCAGGCCCGAACAGGACGAGCGGCACCGTGCCCCGTGCGATCGAGTAGATGCCGTTCCCGGCGCCGTAGAGCACCAGGGCCAGGGCAACACCTGGCGCTCCGAATGCCAGGAGACCCAGACCGAGGGCGACCAGGCCGAACGCGGCGGTCAGGGTCCAAAGCGGGTGATGCCGCCCCTTGAGCGACATCTCGACGATGCGAGCGCCGACCTGCGCAGGACCGATCAGCGCGCCATAGGATACCGCCGCGGCAAGGGCGACGTCCCGCGCCTGCAGCAGCGTGATCAAGTGGACGGACATCAACGCCATGATCGCGCCGCCGAGCACGAGCACCCCGGCCATCAGCCAGAACGCCCGCCGCTCCTGCATCGACAAGGAGACCGAGTCAGATCTCTGGCCGTCCTGGACGATCGGCAGCGTGGGCGCCCTCGGAACCAGCCCCAGAACGAGCGGCAACGTGATCAAGAGATGCAGGCCAGCGTAGGCGAGGCACGCCCCGCGCCAGCCGAGGTGGTCGACGAGGAACGCCGACAGGGGCCAGCAGACGGTGCTGGCGAACCCGCCCCAGAGCGTCAACGTGGAGATGGCCGGCCGCGCCTCGGCGCCGTAGAGGCGGCCCAGGGTCGCGAAGGCCGGGTCGTAGAGCCCGCACCCCATCCCGAATCCGATCACCAGCCAGCCGGCCAGGAAGATCGGTAGCGCGGGCGCGGTGCCCAGAACGACCAGGCCCGCCGCCAGGAGCAGGGCAGCCAGAGCGAGGACCGGGCGGCCGCCGTGACGATGAATGGTGGCGCCGACCCAGGGGGAGGCGAACGCGGCGACCACCAGGCCTACGGAGAGGCCGCTGACCACCCACGCGAGGGGCCAGCCGGTGTCCTGCGCGATGGGCCCAGCGAGCACGGCCGGCAGGTAGAAGGAGGTGCCCCAGGCAAAGATCTCGACGACGCCCAGGGCGCTGATGACGAGCAGGCGGCCGTGGCCGGCCGCGTCAGATCTCACGAGAGACGGGCTTGAGCGCCGCTCCTCTCCGGGTCGCACCGCGCTCGTACCACCCCTGGCTGCGGTTCACGATCCAGACCACCGACAACATGACCGGCACCTCGATGAGGACGCCGACCACGGTAGCGAGCGCCGCGCCCGAGTTGAACCCGAACAGGCTGATGGCCGCCGCGACCGCCAGCTCGAAGAAGTTCGAGGCCCCGATCAGCGCCGAGGGGCCGGCGACGCAGTGCTGCTCGCCCGCGACACGGTTCAGGACGTAGGCGAGTCCCGAGTTCAGGTAGACCTGGATGAGGATCGGCACCGCCAGGAGCGCGATGACCGCCGGCTGCGCCAGGATCTGCTCGCCCTGGAAGCCGAACAGCAGCACCAGCGTCGCGAGCAGGGCAACGAGCGATACCGGCCCGAGCTTGGCGAGCAGCCGATCGAGCGCCGGCTGACCGCCCGAGGCGAGGAGGCTATGGCGCACCGCCTGCGCGATGAGGACCGGAATGACGATGTAGAGCACCACCGACAGCACCAGCGTCCCCCAGGGTACCGTGATCGCCGAGAGCCCGAGCAGCAGGCCGACGATCGGCGCGAAGGCCACCACCATGATGGCGTCGTTGAGCGCCACCTGGCTCAAGGTGAAGTGCGGCTCGCCCTTCGTCAGGTTCGACCACACGAAGACCATCGCGGTGCAGGGCGCGGCCGCCAGGATGATGAGCCCAGCGATGTAGCTGTCGATCTGGTCGGCCGGCAGGTAGGGCCGGAACAGGTAGCCGATGAACAGCCAAGCGAGCGCGGCCATCGAGAAGGGCTTCACGGCCCAGTTGATGAACAGCGTCACGCCGATGCCGCGCCAGTGCCGGCCGACCTGCCGCAGCGAGGCGAAGTCGATCTTGAGCAGCATGGGGATGACCATGAGCCAGATCAGGACGGCGACCGGCAGGTTCACCTTGGCGACCTCGGCCGCGCCGATGGCGTGGAAGAAGCCAGGCATGACGTGGCCGAGCGCGATGCCGGCCACGATGCAGAGGGCGACCCAGACGGTCAGGTAGCGCTCGAAGGTGCTCATGGGCTTCCTCAGGCGGTGGCGACGCGGCGGCCGTGCTCGTCGACCACGCGCTCGCCGTCCTCCTTCACGAACTCGCCCTGCTGCGTCGGTAGGAGATCGAGCACCGCCTCGGATGGCCGGCACAGGCGCACGCCCTTCGGGCTCACCACCAGCGGCCGGTTGAGCAGGACCGGGTGGGCCTCGATCGCATCGAGCAGCTGCTCGTCGTTCAGCGACGGATCCTCGAGGCCCAGCTCGGCGTAGGGCGTGCCCTTCTCGCGCAGCACCTCGCGCACCGTGAGGCTGGCGCGGGCGAGGAGCTGCACCAGCAGCAACCTCGCGGGCGGGGTTTTCAGGTACTCGACCACGTGCGGCTCGACCCCGGCGTTGCGGATCATCGCCAGGGTGTTCCGCGACGTGCCGCAGGTGGGGTTGTGGTAGATGACGACGTCGAACGCCTCAGGCATGGGCGGTGTCTCCGTTGGGGCACTCGCAGGCGTACAGGGCGGCGGCGATGGGGGCGCAGACCTCGGGTCGGCCCTGACAGCAGTCGCGCATCAGGAAGGCGATCAGGGCGGACAAGCCGGCGTAGGCGGCGCTGTAGATGATCGACTTGCCCTCCCGTCGGGACGTGATCAGGCCGGCGTGGGAGAGCTCCTTCAGGTGGAAGGACAGGTTGGTGCTCGAGACCCCGACCTCGCTCGCCAGTGCGCCGGCGGCGAGACCGTCCGGACCGGCGGTGACGAGGGCGCGCACGACCCGGAGCCGGTGCTCCTGGCCGAGGGCCGCGAAGGCCGCGAGGGCTTGCCGTTCGTCCATCAATTGTCCAATATGATTCCAACAAATCAACCGTCGTTGAAGCGTATAGGACAAGGATGTCTTGGACAAGCCCCAGCAGCCGTTCGCCGATGGGATCCCGAACCTCTCCGAGGCGCACTTCGAGGCGCCGATCGTCGAGCAGCTGCAGGTGCCGGCGGCGTTCACCCACGCGCCGCGCTTCCTGATCCTCTACGGGTCGCTCCGGGAGCGATCCTTCAGCCGCTTCCTGGCCTACGAGGCGGCACGGTTACTGGAGGCTATGGGCGGCGAGGTTCGCATCTTCCACGCCCACGGCTTGCCACTGCCGGACGACGCCACCGCCGATCATCCTAAGGTGCAGGAACTGCGGCAGCTCTCGATCTGGTCGGAGGGGCAGGTCTGGGTCAGTCCGGAGCGTCACGGAAACCTGACCGGGGTGATGAAGAGCCAGGTCGACTGGCTGCCGCTCAGCGAAGGGTCGGTGCGGCCGACGCAGGGACGCACGCTCGCGGTGATGCAGGTCTCGGGTGGCTCGCAGAGCTTCAACGCGGTCAACAGCCTTCGCATCCTCGGGCGCTGGATGCGGATGATCACCATCCCGAACCAGTCCTCGGTGCCGATGGCCTACAAGGAGTTCGACGACGCCGGGCGCATGAAGCCCGGGCCGCTCTACGACCGCGTGGTCGATGTCTGCGAGGAGCTGATGAAGTTCACGCTCCTGACGCGCGAGCGGGCCGACTACCTCGTCGACCGCTACAGCGAGCGCAAGGAGCGGGAGCCGGAGCGCTTGAAGGCCGTGGCCACCGACATCGGGTTCGGGAAGCGGTAGGCCGAACCAAGGCCCAGCGGGTGCGGGGAGCGTGGTGAAGGACGCGCCGGTTCAGAAAGGGCTGCTCCAAGATCCCTGCTGTGGTGGAAGCTGGTGGGAGGGCATGGCTTCGCCGGTCACTGACGAAGCCTCGACCTGCCGCGTATGGAGCCGCCAGTCGGTCGGTACGTATCGATGGACGAAACCCTCTGACGGGGAGGCCAGGGTTTGGCTGTCGGCCTTCACTCGCCACTTCCCCCTCTCGGGGCCAACGCGGAGCACCCGAGCAGCACATCGATCTGCCACTCGGTGGTCTGTGGGGTAGGGGCGTCCCTTATCACACTCCTGCGGCCCCTCGCGCCTTCCAGCAGTAGAAGAGGTCGAAGCCGCTTGCTGCCGGTGCCCTCCGGCCTGTTCCGCTGCGATCCGGACACGACCTTGTCAGTCACCGGGGCTGCATCTTCAAGGCGGGCGGCGGTGCACCCCATAACAGGGCTAAAAAGGGGAGTTAAAAGGGTAAGATGCGAAATGCCGGTCGCCTCTCGCCCGCTCGAGCGACTACGGACTGAACCTCACGCCTGGGTTGATACAACAGTCGAAAGCGCCACTGCACCCCAGGTGCACCCGACAGGGAAATTTTGGGGTGCAGGCCACAAGATAAGTCGCTGAATTTATTGGTGGGCGGTGAGGGACCATAACCCTCGGCTAAAAAACTGATCTGAGACAGTTACGTAGCGCGCTAGCGACGACAGCGTGTGTAACACATTTGTGCAACTGCGCAATTCAAGCTCGCAAGAGAACGAGAAGCCTCCGAGCGGGCTTTCCTAAACGCCGAGAGGGGTTGCGATCCGACATTTCGCCGCCGGAAGTGCCTCTAGCTCGCGGCGGATGAATCCCGCACTGTTGCAGGCGCTCCTGAGTGTGGCGCGTCACTTGAATGCTCATGTGCGAGCCCCTTCTGCGTATGGTGATCGGAGTTGCTCGATCTTGGCGACTTCGCGGCGCTGCCAGGTTGCGCCGGCCACGATCCCCCAGTTCCCACCCTGGGCTGTCTGCACCTCGATCTGGCGCAGCTTCAGCACCACCTGCTCCGCGTTTGTCTTCTGACCTCGCCGCATGTCCAACTCCTTCGGTCATGGCTGATCCTCTCAATCAGCCCGGTCCAAAGCCAGCAGGTCGGATCAGGGAAGCCGGGGCACGCGCTCTGATCGATCGGACATCGTGTGAGAACGACTCTCCGGACGGCACGTCGGGTATCTCAGCGACCGTGCGCGCGTTCGGTCTCGCCCTCGCGCATCCGGAGGGCGGCCCGGATTTGAAGCTCCGGGCCACCCTCGTGCGGACAATCAGGCGATCTCTATGCTTCTGAGGACGGGATCATTCTCCAAGAGGGGCTGCTCGAAGCACGCGATCGTGACGACTTGAGGCTCGAACAGCGGTTTCTGCTGCGCGTACTGGTGCGCGTAGGCTTCCAAGCTCTGCGTGATCTTGACGGCGATATCCTGCCGCGTGGCTCCCAGGCCCAGGGCATCGACGTGATGCTGGCGCTCGCCGAGATCTGCCGGGCGGCCGAGAACGCCCGCGATGACGGTGTCGACGAACTGTCCGTCGCTCAGCCCGGAGAACTTGAGGGTGTACTCCTCCGAGCCAAGCATGGACCGCGCGAGCTCCTTCATCGGCGTTCCGTCGGCGAGGGCGCGGGTGTAGTCGTTCAGGCCCGGCAGGTCCGGCGCCCGATCGAGCAGACCATGGTAGAGGCGCATCACCGCACTCTCCTGCATGTTCGGCGCGAAGCACGGGGCCGCACACTGCCGGAGCTCGGCAAGGTTCTCCTGAGACAGGGCGAAGGCGGCCAGTACGTCGCTGCGCGACATGCCGCTCTCGAGGCCGTCGAGCGCGTCCTCCACGCCCTTCGCCTCGCCCTCGCGATCTAGGGCGACGCGGTAGAGCGCCTCCACGAAGTCCCTGTCGTCGCTCGGGCCCAACTTGGACTGCCCCTCCTCGGATCTCAACATGTTGTCCGCAAGATCCTGCACGGACACGCCTCTAAGACGCGCCTCCATGTAGTCCTGGAAGCCGATGGGATCGGCGATGCGCCCGAGGACGGCATCGTAGAGGGCCAGGACCTCGGCACCGGGGTCAAGCGCCTCCGAGAGGTTGCCGGAGGCGGTCAGGGATGCGCCGGGCGCCGGGTTGCTCGCCCCGGGGACCTCGCCGCCGCTCGCGGAAGCGCCGGCCTGTTGCGCCGACAAGGCGGTGTCGAGACGGTCGATTGTGAAGGATCGGAGGTCCATCGCGCCGCCGTTGAAGGTGAGACGCACGGTCTGGACGCCCGCGTTGAGGTCGAGTTGAACCGGCTGCGTCGATGCGAAGGCGGTGTAGCTGTCGGTATCGACCACGTTGGCGGCGCTGGCCGTCCTGTAGAACGTGCCGTTCTGCTCGAACGAGGCCGTGATGGTCCGGTTGGCATCCGGCGTCGCGGCGCTGAACGACAAGCTGTAGCGCCCGGCCTGAGCGAGGTTGAGCGTGTATTCGACCCACTCGCCGTTGGCGATCCAGCCGATGCCCGTGTTGTTGCCGAGGATGTCGACGCCCTCGTTGCGGCCCGCCGTGCCGCCCTGGTCCTGGGTCGGCGTGGTGTCGTTGTAGGCGACGCCCTGCCCGCCCAGATCGAACAGCGCGGCGCTCACCGTCACGGGGACCGATCCCACCGGCACCGGCATCCCTGAGAAGGGCGCCTGCGCCGGGCCGGTCGGCTCCCGGTAGTCGAGAGTGAAGGAGCGCAGGTCGAGCAGGTAGGGCGAGCCCGCCTGCGGCGTGCCGTTGAAGGTCAGCCGGATCGTCTGCTGGCCGGCCGGCAGGGCGAGGACGACTGATGGCGAGGTCTGGAACGGGGCCGCATCGAAGCTCGTGCCCCCATCCTGCAGCGCCACCGTGGCCAGGGTGGTGCCGCCGGCGAGCGAGACCGCGACCGTCGCGTTCCCCAGGGGCGTCTTGGCCAGGAGGTTCAGATCGTAGGTGCCGCTCTGCGGCACGTTGACCGTGTACTCGACCCACTCGCCCGGCCGCACGTAGCCGATGTCGTTCTGCGTCCCCACGAACTCGACCGCCTCGCCTGGGCGGAAGGTCGTGCCTCCATCCTTGCCGGCATTGTCGCTGTAGGCGACCCCCTGACCGCCCAAGTCGAAGTTCGAGGCGTCGACCGTGAGCACCCCGTTGGTGAAGGCGGGTGCCGTCCCCCCGAAGGGCGTCTGCGGACCAGTGGAGCCGGGCGCGACCGCGAGCGCGAGCGGTGTCGAGGCGCTCGCCGTCCCGTCGGACGCCGTGACCGTGAGGGACACCTGCCCGGACACCGTGGGCGTCCCGCTGATCACGCGGGTCGACGCGTTGAAGGCGAGGCCGGCGGGCAGACCCGACACGCTGAGGCTCAGCGCATCCCCGTCGACATCTGTGAACAGGCCGGCCGGCAGGGTGTAGCTGAAGGCCTGGCCCTGGGTCGCCGTCTGCGCGGGAAGCGTCTGGGCGACCGTCGGTGCGACGTTCACCCGATCGAGGGTGAAGCTGTCGAAGTCGAAGAGATCGGACGTCCCGCCGCCGAAGGCGAGGCGCACGGTCTGGACGCCGGCCGCGAGGTTCACCTGGATCGGCGCGGTCGGTGTGAACGACGTGTAGTTGTTGGTGTCGACCACGCCGACCGCTGGCGCGCGCAGATAGGTGACCCCGTTCTGCTCGAAGGACGCCGAGATCGTGCGGCCCGGGTCGGGAGAGGCCGCCGCGAAGCTCAGGCTATGTAGCCCCGCCCGCTCGACGTTGATCGTGTACTCGATCCACTCGCCATTCTGGATCCAGCCGACCGCCGCGTTGTTGCCGATGACGTCGACGCCCTCATTGCGGCCCGCCGTGCCGCCCTGGTCTTGGGTCGGCGTGGTGTCGTTGTAGGCAATGCCCTGGCCGCCGGTGTCGAAGCGGGTCGCGTCGATCGTGATCGGCGCGGCCCCGACCACCGGGGCCGTGCCGCCGAAGGGCTGCTGAGGCCCGGTCGGCGGAGCGGTCGTCGTGTCGAAGAAGTTGATGGTCCCGTCCCTGTCCGCGTCGAGCTGGAGGGCGTCGTTGATGCGGTCGCCGTTCGCGTCCTCGACCGCCGTCAGCGCGTGCGCCTTGACGTTTTTGATCACGAACATGTGGTCGTTGTAGTCGTAGTTGCCGGCGCCAGGGTAATCCTGGATGCCGATGAACGTGCCGGAGATCGCCTGACCGGCGGCGTCGAGCGCCTGGAAGAAGCGGATCAGGTGGCCCTGGTTGTCGCCCACGAGCTGCCCGAAATTCGGGTCGATCTTGTTGGCTTCCGGATCGGTCCAGGAGGAGTAGGTCGGGCGTCCGTCGACCGAGATGTAGAGGCCGAAGGGCGTGGTGGCGTTGATCGTGCCGCGCGCCACGCTGGCGCCGGCCCCGGCTCCCGCCACCAGCTGATCCGGCAGCACCGTCTGGCCCTGCTGATCGTCGTTGGCGAAGAGGTTGGTCACCTGGCTCGAGCTGAGCCCGTGGACGCCGAGGCGCGCCACGTTGCCCTGCTGCAGGAAGGCCGCCATCTGGATCACCTCCACCGGGCGACCCGCGTCGAGGCGCTCGAGGTAGGGCATCAGCACCTCGTCCCCGACCGCCTCGACCTTGCCGCCGTCGGCGAGCTCGCCCTGGGCCATATCGGTCGTGTAGCCGAAGGCCTCGACGACCTGGGCGACGGTGGGCTCGGAATTGTTCTCCGAGAACTCCTGGGCGAGGCCCGCCAGCTGGATCACCTTCACGCCGTCGGTGAAGTCGTTCGAGGTGATGGTCAGCGTCGACTTGAAGAGGTCGGCGCCGGCCGTCGTCCCCGAATGGGTACCCGTGAAGCGCACGGTGACCTGCGCGCTCGCGCCCGCCGCGATCGTGCTCGGCGCCGTGCCGACGATCTGGAAGGCTGCCGGATCGCCGAGCACGATCGAGCTGATGGCGAGCGGCGCGAAGCCGTCGTTGGCGATCGTGAAGGTGGCCTCGTTGCGGAAGGCCTGCTGGGCGTTGGCCGGGGTGTCGATGTTGGTGAAGACCAGCCGCTCGTCCGCCGCAGCGTCGTCGAGGCCGGCGATCCTGAGATCCTGTCCGAACCCGACGGGCTGCACGCCCTCCACGACGAACATGTTGTCGTTATAGTCGTAGTTGATGCCGGTGTAGTCCATGATCCCGAGATAGACGTTCGGGATCACGTCGCCCCGGGCGTCGACCGCCTGGAACATCTTCACCGTGTGGCCCTGCTGGGCCTCCGGCACCAAGACGTCGCCGCGCGGGTTGAGACGCGGATCGGTCGAGAGGCCCGCCACCGAGATGCCGAACACCTCGTTGCCGGCCCAGCTGTCCGGGATGCGGCCGTTGTTGAACGTGACGCTGGCGAAGTCCGTGCCGTTGGCCGCGTTCGGCAGGATCCGCTGGTTATCGGTTCCCTGGTGATCCCAGAGCTGGACGTTCTGGCCCTTGTTGCCGGGATTGTGGAGATGGATGGTCGCCCCGCCCGTGCCGTGGAAGGCCGCGATATGGGTGATCTTGGCCTCGCCGACGCCGTCGGCGAGCTTCCAGTAGGGCGAGAGTACCTCGGTCGGATCAGTCTTGGCGAAGACGTCGTTGGTTGAGAGCGTCGAGTTCTCGCCGCCGCCGCGCGTGGTCAGCCCCTCGATGACGTTGCCGAAGCCGAAGATGCGCCAGACCTCATTGACGTTGGGCTCCTGCCCGCCCTCGTCGCGGGCCTGCCAGAAGCCGGCAAGATCGATCGTGGTGACCGGGTCATCGGCATCGTTGGTGATGAGCTTGAGTGCGCCCTGGAAGACTGTCGAGGTCGCGTCGACGTTGGTGGTCGGCGGCGTGTAGGCCGCGCGGTTGAAGTTGACGGTGACGTTCACTGACGCCCCCGGCGCGATCGAGAGTCCATCGAGCTGGGCCGGGTTGGCGAGCAAGAAGGGGCCGCTCACCGATCACGAGCTGAGCGGCCCCTTCTTGCT